>PKYA01000072.1:15045-68736 GCA_003133545.1 Acidimicrobiaceae bacterium
GGTGGGCGTAGCTCAGTTGGTTAGAGCGCCAGGTTGTGGTCCTGGAGGTCGGGGGTTCGAGACCCCTCGCTCACCCCGAAACGTGCCAACTCCCTGCACAGAGGGCATCGGCACTGAGAACACGCACAGGAGTCGAACACAGTGGACGCGGTGACACATCAGCGGACCATCCTCGTCACCGGTGCTTCCTCGGGTATCGGGGAGGCCGTCGCCCGGGTGCTGGCCGCCCGCGGCGACAACGTCGCGCTGGTGGCACGCCGCAAGGACCGCCTCGACGCCGTCCTGGCCGACTGCCGGGTCACCTCGCCCGCCTCGGAGCGTTGGGCCGCCGACCTCTCCGTGCCCGCCGAGGCCGCGGCGTTGGCGTTGTCCGTCTGGGATCACTTCGGAGGAATCGATGTCGTAATCAACAACGCCGGCGCGCCCATGCGCCGTCACGCCAGCCAGCTCACCATGGCCGAAGTCGAACGGACCATGACGATCAACTACTTCTCGCCCGTCGCCATAAGCCTGGCGGTGCTGCCCCGCATGCTGGCGCGCGGCGCGGGGACGATCGTCAATGTGTCGAGTTTGGGCGGCCGACTGGGCATCGCCACCGAAGCGGCGTACTCCGGATCTAAATTCGCCTTGGCCGGCTGGAGTGAGTCCATGGCCATCGATCTCGACGGCTCCGGGGTACGGGTCAGGTTGATCCTCCCCGGCGCCATCGACACGGAGATCTGGGACCAGCCCGACAACGATCCCCCCCTCTATGACGGGCCGAAAGTCCCGCCGTCAGAGATCGCCCAGGGAGTGGTGGACGCCATCGACAGCGAGAACTTCGAGCACTACCTGCCGGACATGAAAGCGGTGATTGAGATGAAGACGGCCGACTTCGACAGTTTCATGGTCGGGATGCGCGCCATGGTCGACCAGGCGCGCGCGGACGAACCCCGATGAAGGCTCTTCTCTTTGGTGCGCCGCCCGATCCCGAAGAGGTCCGGCCGGACCCCCACGACGAGTTGGAGACGATGCTGGCCGGTCTCCCGTTCGGGTTGCACGTCATGGCCGACGCCGCACTGGTGCGCCCGGACTGGGTGATCACCAAGCCCATCCTTTCGGGAATCTGCGGCTCCGATGCCAAGCTCGTGCTCGGGGACTTCAACACGGGCGACATCGACAACCCCATGGCCGCCTTCTCCTCCCTGCCGCACGTGCCCGGCCACGAGGTGGTGGCCGAGGTCGTCGCGCTCGGCCCGCAGGCCACCGGGTTGCACGTGGGCCAACGGGTCATCTTGAACCCCTGGCTCACGTGTGGCCCTCGCGGGATACAGCCGCCCTGCCCGCCGTGCGCCGCGGGCGACCTCAGCCTGTGCTGGAGCTTCACCAAGGGCGACATCGGTCCCGGCGTCCACGTCGGCGTGACCACCGGGGCGCCCGGAGCGTGGGCCGAGCGCCTGGCCGCGCACGACTCCATGCTCATCCCCGTGCCGGACGGGATCTCCGACGAAGCGGCCGTGCTGGCCGACCCCTTCTCTGTGTCCTTCCATGCCATCGTCCGCAACCCACCGCCCCGAGGCGGGCGGGTGCTCGTCTACGGCGCCGGGGCGTTGGGTCTCACCAGCGTCGCCATTTTGCGCGCCCTGTACCCCGACGTCGAAGTCGCCGTGGTGGCACGCTTCGACGCGCAGCGCGACATGGCCGAGAAGTTCGGCGCGTCGAAGGCGTTCGCCCATGAGCCGCGACTGGAACTGGTCGAAGCATTGGCGGAGTGGTCCGGCGCCGTCCTGCACACCCCGTTCGACGGGCTACCCGTGACGCATCCGGGGCACATCGACGTGGTCTACGACACCATTGCCAAGGCAGACACGCTCGAGGTGGGGGTCCGTGTCCTCGCCGAGCGGGGGCGCCTGGTCTACACGGGCGTGGCCACCCCGCAACGTTGGGAGTCCACCCCTATCTACTTCAAGGAGCTCTCCATCACCGGGTCGAACGCGTTCGGCGTCGAGGACTTCGAAGGGGTGCGCCAGCACGCCATCGCCCACTACCTCCAACTGGTGGCAGACGGGCGGATCGACATCACGCCCATGTTGACCCATCGCTTCGCGCTGCCCGAGTGGTGGGACGCCCTCAAGGCCATCGCCCGCCAGGACCAGAGCGGCGCCCTCAAGGTGGCCTTCACGCCGAACGGCTGAAGGTCAGGCGCCGGTCCCCAACTCGCAGAAGCGCCGATAGCGGGCTTCCGTGGCCTGCACCCAGTTGGGGTCCGGCTCAATCCGGCGCCCGACGCTCCCCCAGCGCGCCGAGTCATTGAGTGACGTCTCGAGCCCGGCCGCCATCCGGGCCAGGAAGGCCGCGCCGCGCGCGGCGCCGTCGGGCACCGCCACGGCGTCCACGGGAAGGTCGGTGGCATCGGCGACCGCCGCCATCCAAGCCGTAACCCGGGAGCCCCCGCCGCTCGCCACGATGCGCCGCGGCACCACGCCGGTCCCGTCGATCATGCGCCGGACGACGAACCCGCTGGCCTCGAAGGCGGCACGCTCGAGCGCCTCGGCGCCTGACCCGATGTCCATGCCGTAGAGGTTCGAACGCAGCGTGTGGTCGTTGAAGGGCGTGCGCTCGCCGCGCAGGTAGGGCAGCCAGACGGGCACACGGCCGGGCACGCCGAGCCGCGGCGCGAGCCGCTCCCGGTCGGGACCCGGGCGCGGCGCACCGCGCAGCAGGGTGCGGGCCCAATCGACGAACAGGGCGCCCGCGTTGCTCGGGCCCCCGATCAGGAAGCGGTCCGGCGTCGTGTGGGGATAGCTGATGAGCCCGGGCACCTGGATCCACTCGTCGGCGACGACCCAGACGATCAGGGTGGCACCGAAGATGACGTGCACGTCGCCCGTTTGCGTGGCGCCCGCCACCACCTGGTCGCACATGGCATCGATCGACCCGCCCGTGAACACCGTGTCGGACCCGGGCAAGGTGCCCCCGGCGGCACACATCGGGACCACGTGGGGGAGCTGGGACGGCAGCACGCCGATGGCGTCGAGCAGCGGGCTGTTCCACTTGCCCCCTGCGTGCAGGTCACCCATGGAGGCCGTGACGCCGGTGTCGACCGCGGGCACTCCGGCCAGGGCATAGGTGGCCACCGCCTGGCAGGGCCAGTAGCCGGCGGCGTCGGGCGCCTCGGCGTGGGCCCAGCGCATGAAGCCCTCCGCGTCGGGCATCCCGGCGGGAACCGGATCCGTGGACTCGGCACCCGGCTCCGGGGGGCTAAGGGTCGGTCGTCCCTCGAAGTCCCCGTACAAGAGACCGGGCAGCGTGGGCACCCCCCGCCGGTTCACCGCGGTGAGCGAGGGCACCATGGAGGCCACCGCCAACCCGGCCACGTCGCCGTTCCCCGCTGCCGTCAAGGCGGCCGACAGCTCGGCGAAGGCCTTCTGGGGACCGGCGCGCCAGGCCCGACGGGCATCATGGCGTAGCTCGTCGGGCTCCGAGGCCAAGATCCGATGCGGCACTCTGCTCCGCGCCACGACCTCCCCGTTCTCGTCGATCGCCAGCGCTTTGACCGATGTCGTGCCGACGTCCACCCCTATCGTGATCGGCCCCGCCCGGTTGCTCACAAATGCCCGATCCGTGTCATGATGCCGCCATTATGGACGAAAGTCCGCACCATGAGAGGAGCCAGAGGAAATGAGCACGACACGGCCGAAAGCCTTGGTCACTGCGGCAGTGAGCGGGCCCGGTCTCGATCTCCTGGGTCAGCTGGCCGATCTCGTGCTCGATTCGTGGCTCGATCAACCGACCCTCCGCATCTACAACTCCCAGCAGCTGGCCGATCGGGTTGCCGCCGAAGGGGCCAACCTGGTCGTGGTCGAGGGTGACAGCTGCGGCGCCGAGCTCTACGAGCAACCGATCATCGCCGTGGCCAGCTGCAGGGGGGATCCGACGAACGTGGACGTCCCGGCGGCGACGGCCGCCGGCGTCCCGGTGCTGCGCGCCCCGGGGCGCAACGCCGACGCAGTGGCCGAGCTCGCCGTGGCCCTGCTGTTCGCGGCCACCCGTGGCATCGTCCCGGCGGACAAGGACGTGCGCGCCGGGGAGATCTACCGGGACGGCAAGATCCCCTACCAGCGCTACCGGGCCTGGGAGATGGCCGGCCGGACCGTGGGCCTGGTGGGCCTCGGCGCAGTGGGGCGGGCCCTGCGCTGGCGCCTGCGCGGCCTGGGTATGGACGTGCTCGCGTACGACCCCTACGCGCCCGACGCCACCGACACGTTGGACGAGGTCCTGACCCGCGCCGATGTGATCTCGATCCACGCCCCGGTGACCGCGGAGACGACCGGCATGATCGGCACCGACGAATTCGCCAAGATGCGCGACGGCGTCGTGTACCTCAACACGGCACGGGCCAAGATCCACGACACCGATGCCCTCGTGGCGGCCCTGCGTTCGGGCAAGGTGGGCGCCGCCGGGCTCGACCACTTCGAGGGCGAGCACCTGGCCACGGACCACCCCCTCACCGAGTTCTCGAACGTGGTGTTGACCCCGCACATCGGGGGGGCCACCTACGACACCGAGGCGAACCACACCCGCACCATCGCCGAGGACCTGTGCCGGCTCCTCGCCGGCGCACGCCCGCTGCACATCGTCAACCCCGAGGTCCTCGCGGATTGAAGTGAGCGCAGCCCAGCCCACGATCATCGCCACCAGCATCGGCTTTCATCCCGACGGCCCCGATCCCCAGAACATCCGACCGGGTTCCTCGTACCGGCTGGCCGCCGAACTGGCGCGGGCCGGCGAGCATCCGCGCATCTGCACCATTGCCACTGCCTTAGGGGACGACTCGGCGCGCCTCGCCGCCGTGCACAACGCGTTCTCGAAGCTCGGCATGATCAGCTCGCACCTCTCGCTCTTCCCCATGCCCAACGTGCCCGACATGCGAGAGCATCTCCTGGCGCAGGACGTGATCTGGGTGTCGGGTGGCAGCACCGCCAACCTTCTCGCGCTCTGGCGCCTGCACGGGCTCGATGTGGTCCTGCGCGAATGCTGGGAGGCCGGTGTAGTTCTCTCGGGAGTCTCAGCCGGCTCCTTGTGCTGGCACGTCGGCGGGACGACCGACTCCTTCGGGCCGACCCTGCGGCTGGTCACCAACGGCCTCGGGTTCCTGCCGTACGCCAACAGCCCGCACCATGACGCCGAGGCCCAGCGGCGCCCGCTGATACACCAGTTGATCGCACAAGGGGCTCTGCCCGACGGCTACGCCACCGAGAACGGAACCGGGTTGGTCTTCTTCGGCACGGACCTCCATGAGGCCTTCACCGAGGAGCCCGGGAAGACGGCGTACTCTCTCGTGCGCCGCGGCGACACGGTGATCGAAACCGCGCTGCCCACGCGCCTGATCTGAGGGCCGGGCCGGGCCGGGTTCAGCGCGCGGCCGAGGCCCAGTCGGAGCCCGCCCGCACGGTGTCCGTGTCGGTGCCCGAACGGAGGACCCGGCCGGGCAGGGCACCGGTGAACGCGCCCGCCCGCGCGATCTCGGTGCCGTTCACGAATACGTGCTCGATCCCCTCCGCGTCCGCGTAAAGACGGCTGGCGCCCCCGGGCAGGTCATCCCTGGTGCGCACCACACCGGGCCCGATGGACGCCGGATTGAGCACGACCACGTCGGCCCACGCCCCCGCCACCAGACGGCCGCGCCCCCGCAGCCCGTAGAGACGGGCCGGGATGTCGGTCAGCTGGCGGATGGCGTCCTCCCAACTCAACAGCGCGCGCTTGCGGACTCCGTCGCCCAACATGGAGGTGGAGTACACCGCGCCGCACATGGTGTCGAGGTGGGCGCCGGCATCGGAACCCCCCACGATCGTCCGCGGGTCCATCCACGCCTCGGACCGCAGGACCCAATCCTCCTCGGATTCGCCGATGGGTGGGCGGAGACCGGTGCGCAGGCGGTCGGCCACCACAATGTCGAGCAGGGCGTCGAAGGGGTCCACCCCACGTTCACGGGCGACCTCACCCACCGACCGACCTTCGTAGGCGGCATTCGCCGGGTCGAACGTCTCGTCGATGACCAACCGCTCCCAGTTGGCCAGATGGCGCAAGATCCCGGCCTCGTCGGACTGCGAGCCGGCGTCGAGCCGGCGTCGCACTTCGGGATCCGAGAGCGCTTTCATACGCGCATCGATCGGTAGCGCGAAGACCTCACGCCATCCGGGCAGCCCGTCGAGGATGGCGCCGTGCTCAAAACTCAGCCGCACCTGCATGGTGTGCGGCAAGGTGAGCGCCACGATCGTCGCCCCCCGTTCCTCGGCACGGTTCGAGGCGGCGAGCTGGCTCCAGGCGTTGCCGGGGTTCATGGCCGAGACCCCGAGCACGTTCCAGTTCACTGGTCGATCCGCCAGCAAGGAGATGCTCGAGAGCAGGTCTATCTCCTCTTCGCTGAAGCCGTTCAGGCACCCCGCGACGATGAGCTCGACCGTCGTGCCCTCGTGCGCGCGCACCACCGCGGCGAGCGACTCCAGCTCGCTGCGGCTGGCCGCGCGGGACGGCACCGGCGACCCGTCCCCGTCGTTGTGCGTGTGCACCTGCGAGGTCGAGAACCCCAGAGCCCCCTCGTCGAGCGCGGCATGCAGCGCGGCCACCATGGCGGCGACGTCATCGGCGGTGGCGGCCGAACCCACCGCGCGATCCCCCATGACGACGCGCCGCAGCGTCGAATGCCCCACCAAGAAGCCTGCATTGACGGCGACGCGGCCGTCGAGGCGTGAGAGCCACTGGCCGAACGATGTCCAGTCCCAGGGCACGCCGGTTTGGAGCGCGGCGAGCGGCATGCCTTCGACGCGGGCCATCATGCGCGAGAGGTAATCGACATGTTCGGGCGCACACGGCGCCAGCGAGAACCCGCAGTTGCCGCCCAGGACAGTCGTCACGCCGTGCAATGGCGACGGGCTGGCGTTGGGGTCCCAGAAGAGCTGGGCGTCGTAGTGCGTGTGCAGATCGATGAAGCCAGGGGTGACGAGCAGACCGGTGGCATCGACGACCGTCTCGGCCGTTGCGCCGAGTCCCTCCCCCACGCCGACGATCTTCTCGCCCTCAATGAGCACATCCGCCTCCCGCGCGGGCGCGCCCGTGCCGTCGACGACGGTGCCACCGCGAATGGCTAGCGACACCGCCGCCCCTCCCGGACCGCGCGCGCGGCGCGCCACGTTGCAACTGCCTCTGCTTGTACCACCAGGACCATCGCACCCCCAAGCCTGTCGTCGTTCCTCACGATAGTGTCATCTCCTCGTGAATGCCCCTGCGCCGGCCCCGACGACCACGCTGCTCCCGGACCCACCCGCCTGCCGGATCACCGTGCCCATCATTTCGGTGGACGATCACCTCATTGAGCCGCCCGACCTGTTCGCGGGAAGGCTCCCGGCCGCGCTGCAGGACACGGCACCCCGCATCACGGAGGACGAGGCGGGTAACCAATGCTGGATCTTCGAGGGCACGCGCTACCCGAACATCGGGCTCAATGCCGTGGTCGGCCGCCCCCGGGCCGAGTGGAGTATGGACCCGGCACGCTTCGACCAGATGCGCCCGGGATGCTTCGACATCGATGCGCGCATCGCCGACATGGATCGGGCCGGCCTCTGGGCGTCGCTCTGCTTCCCCTCACTCGTCTCGGGATTCTGCGGAGCCGTCTACTCGCGCGCCAAGGACAAGGAACTGGGCCTGGCCTGCATGAGGGCCTACAACGACTGGCACCACGAGGTGTGGGCGGGGACCCATCCTGCGCGCATCATCCCCCTGCAGCTGCCCTACCTGGCCGACATCGAGATCGCGGTGCGCGAGCTCGTCGCCAACGCGGCACGTGGCTTCAAAGCCGTGAGCTTTCCCGAATTCCCCGCCCAGTTGGGCCTTCCCTCCATCTTCACGGGTTACTGGGACCCGCTCTTCGCTGCCTGCGAGGAAACGGACACCGTTGTCTGTCTCCATACCGGCGCCTCCTCGTGGGCCCCCCTCCCCTCGCCTGATCCCCCCTTCGAGCTGTTGCCCACGGTGTTCCCGGTCAACGCGCTGTTGGCAGCCGGGGAATGGTTGTGGTCGGGAGTGCCCCTGCGCTATCCCCGTCTCTCCATCGCCATGTCCGAAGGCGGTATCGGCTGGGTCCCCATGCTGATGGACAGGGCCGACTACGTCCTGAGCCACTCCGCCTCGGGCACCGAGAGCAACGCCTGGCCGTCTTCGCTGCTGCCGAGCGAGGTGCTGCGGCGCAATTTCTGGTACTGCTCCATCGACGACCCGTCCACGGTGGCCATGCGGCACGTCATCGGGGTCGATCACATCATGGTCGAGAGCGACTATCCCCACGCCGACTCCTCGTGGCCCGATACCCAACAGGTGCTCACTGACACCTGGGGCGCCCTGCCGGACGACGAGTTGCGGGCCATCGCCGGGAAGAACGCGAGCCGCCTGTTCCGCCACCCCCTGCCCGAAAGAGACGACTGGCGCTAGCGCGCCGTCTCGTCGCGCTGACGGGCGCGGCCGCTCGAACGGCGCGCGCCCCCGCTCAGTCGAAGGTTTCGGCGGTCACCCGTTCGGTGATGGGCGTGAAGTACTTGGCGATGGCATCGGGCCGGTCCAACGACCCGCTGATCATCATGGCCCCCGAATCGCCCGCCGCGGCAAGGGCCAGGGTCACCTTTTCCAGGTCCTCGGTGTCCACCTCGTAGAGGGCCAGGTAGCGGTGCGGGAACTCCTGTGCCGGGTCGGTCTCGCTCAAGCGGAACCGCTGGGCGGCGACGAATCCCTGCACGGCGAGTACGTCGGAGAGGTGGCGGTTGTCGTACCAGTCGTTGAACTCGTCCTCGCGCCCCTCCACGGGGTTCGTAAAGACCACGAATGTGTGACGAGCCATGGCTCCCCCTCTCGCTCGGGGCGGCGACGCCGGGCCACGCACTGGGCGCCCGGCACCCGCTTCGGGCGATATCTTTAATCTTTTAAAGGTTGACTGTCAAGGTCGAGCCGGCGTGGGTTGGCGGAGACGCCTCACCCGGTGATGCGGCCGTAGTACGCGGCGCCACCGAAGGTGAAGATCCCTCCGTCGGCGCCCACCAACCAGTAGCCATTGTCGGCCGCGTCGGCGCCCATGCCGACGATCGGCGCCGCCAGGGCCTGCCCACCCATCGAACCGGCAAAGACCGCCTGCCCGAAGCAGAACACGCCGCCGTCGGCCGCCTCGAAGCGGTAGCCCTGCCCGTTGGCCAGCGCCTGCATGCCCACGATCGGCCGGGCCAGGTGGATGGCGCCCGTGCTGCCGAAGAAGGGGGCGCCGAAGCTGAAGATGCCGCCGTCGGCCGCCACGAGCCAGTAGCCGCCCGTGGCCGGGTCCGCCGCCATGCCGACGACAGGCTCGTTGAGCCGGTGTGCGCCCATGCTGCCGAGGAACGGCGCATCGCCGAAGCTGAAGATGCCGCCGTCGGCCGCCACGAGCCAGTAGCCGCCCCCGTCAGGGGTCGATGCCATGCCGACGATAGGGGCCGTGAGGCGCAGCGCCCCTGCGCTGCCGTAGAAGGCGGCGTCGCCGTACGTGAAGATGCCGCCGTCGGCCGCCACGAGCCAGTAGCCGCCCCCGTCAGGGGTGGCGGCGATCCCGACCACGGGCGAGTTGAGGGGTGCGTCAGCCATCGACCCGTCGTAGCGCGCCGCGCCGAAGGCCGCGACCGTCCCGTTCGACTCGGCCTCCCAGTAGCCCTGCCCGTCAGCCAGGCTGGCGATGCCCACGACGTGGGGCTGGGTGAACACGCTCGCCACGACTTGGTCCCAGGTCAGTGTGATGCCGCTCGGCAGCGGGCCGCAGGTGGCGATCAGCTGGGCGGCGATCGATCCTCCGGCAGCACCGGTCGCAGAAAAAGCCGCTCCCATCGAAAGCGTCGGCGCGGCGGACCCGCACGAGCCGAACTGGTGCAAGATGATGTCGCGGTGCCCCCAGCAACCCGACGACGACGGGGTGGCGCAGGCCGAATTGGTGGTGCCTCCGTTCGCGCCCCCGAAGCCGTCGGAGTACATCCAGTAGTAGTCGGCCTCGAAGACCGACGAGAGGCCGCCGGCCCAGATGGAGCCCCCCCAGATCACCTGGTCCCCCCCACCCAGTGTCGTGGGGAACCCGGGATCATCCCCGGCGTCGGCGCCCTGCTGGGCGTCGCCATTGAGCTGCGCCGTCATGTACGAGATGGGCGGGAGACCCCGGTCGATCCGCTCCTCGTTGATGACGATGAAGACCTGCTCGGCAACGGGCAGACGGGTGACGGTGGACTCGGCGACGCCCATCGGACCGACCCCCTCTTGCGCGCGCGCCGTGTCGATCGATGTCAAGAAGTCCGGGCTGCTCGGCGCGATATTGCTCGAGGGATTGTCCGGGGGAAGGATGCCGGTCGCGCCGGCGGGCACGGAGAGCCAACTCGTGGCAACGGTGGCAACGGTGACGGCAAAGAGCGCGAACCCGGCTCGAGGGGGCGTGAGGGAGCGTCCGCCCCGCGCCGGTGCCGCCAGTCCCACTCACCCTCCTCATCCCGCTGAGGAAGTGGGCCTGACGAAAATGGGCCTGGAGAGACCATTTCGGCAACCCGGCTAACTCAGGGAGTCCCGTAGTTTTGCGTCCCCCCCTCGCGGGAGGTTTGCCTCTGTCGTCAAAAGTATGGCGGCAATGGCCCTGCAAAACGACGGGAATCCCCGAGAAATCGCACGAGCAACCGAACGGCAACGTGCCTGCGAGCGAAATGCGACCGAGGTCTCAGCCCGACAGGCCGACGACAACCGCCTTCGTCTCGGTAAAGGCCTCGATGCTGCCCCATCCGCCCTCTCGCCCGAGCCCGGACTGCTTGTACCCCCCGAACGGCGCGTTGGGCCACACCGTGTACTCGTTGATGCCAACCGTGCCGGCCCTGATGGCCTTCGCGACGCGGAAGGCGCGGGCGACATTGGTGGTGTAGACGCCAGCGCCCAACCCGTACTCGGTGTCGTTGGCCAGTTTGATCGCATCTGCTTCGTCATCGAACGGCATGGCCACCAGCACCGGTCCGAAGACCTCCTCACGGGCGACCGCCATGGAGCTGTCGACGTCGGCGAAGAGCGTCGGGTTCACGAAGTTGCCCTGGGCCAGATCGCCGCCCGGCCGGTCGCCGCCCGCCACGAGGCGGGCCCCCTCGGACGGGGCCTTCTCTATGAAGCCGAGCACCCGGTCGAGCTGTCGCTTGTTGATGATGGCACTCGAGGTCGTGGCCGCGTCGAACGGGTCACCGAACTGCACCATGCCGACCAGGGACGAGGCGGCAGCCACGAAGGCGTCGTAGACACTGCGCTGCACGAGCGACCTGGTCTGGCACACGCAGCCCTGGCCCGAGAGCCCCATCGACACCATGCCCATGGCCATCATGGCGGCACCCTCGACGCTCTCCGCATCCTCGAAGACGATGCTGGGCGACTTGCCCCCCAACTCGAGCGTGACCCGCTTGATGGTGTCGCCGCTGGCTTGGAGGATCCGCTTGCCCACGGCACGGCTCCCGGTGAAGGTGACCTTGTCGACCCCGGGATGCGTGATGAGCGCCTCGCCGGTCGGGTTGCCCGGGCCGGGCACCAAGTTGAAGACACCCGGCGGGAAACCCGCCTCGTCGATGAGCGCAGCCAGCTTCAATGAGGTGAGGACGGCGAACTCCGACGGCTTGACGATCACGGTGCATCCCGTGGCCAGCGCGGGCGCCACCTTCTGGGCGAAGAGCATCATGGGGGCATTCCACGGGATGATGGCGGCCACGACGCCGACAGGCTCGCGGAAGCTCATGATCTGCACGTCTGCCCCGGTGGGTCCGGCCTCGTAACTCGGGTAGGTCGTGCCGCAGATCTTGTCGATCCACCCCCCGTGATGGTCGAAGACGCCGGCCGCCATCTCGCTGGAGACGACCGACATGGACGAGAAGGCGATGGGCATCCCCATCTCGAGCGTCTGCAGTCGGTTGAGCTCTTCACCGTGCTCGGTGATGAGCGTCACCAGGCGTCCGAAGTACTTCTTGCGCTCCTTGGCCGTGAGCCGGGGCCACGGCCCCTCGTCGAAGGCGCGCCGCGCCGCGCCGACGGCCCGGTCCACGTCGCTGACCGACGCGATGGCGAAGGTCGTCACCACCTCGTTGGTGGCCGGGTTCATCTGCTCCCAGGTACCCCCGTCGGATGCATCACCCCATGCTCCGTCGATGAAGAGCCGGCCGGGCTGCACGCCCAGCTGGTCACGATGTTCGAGTACGGACAGTGCCATAACACGTCACCCCTTGCACGGCCGCGCACCCGCGCGACTCGGTCGCAGCGCCACTATGACACGCCCGTCATGACGGGAGCGACTCCGCGTGCCGGCCCTTCACCGTCGCTCCGCCCGCACCGGCCGCGGCGCTCACGTGCCGGGTTCGGGATCCTTGGGCTGTCCCAACATGCGCTCGGCGATGACGTTGCGCTGCACCTCGCTGGTCCCACCGGCGATGGTCAGGCAGCGGGTGGAGAGGAAGCCCTCCTCCCATCGCTGCGCCTCACCGTCGAGCACGGCGCCGTCCGCGCCGTAGAGCGCCATGCCCATCTCCTGGACCCGTTGCTCGTGCTCCACTCCCAGCAGCTTGCGCACGCTCGACCCGCTGCCCGGGTCGACCCCCGATAGGGTGCGCAAGGTGGACCGGAGACCGAGCAGGCCCAGGGACTGGGCCTCGACGAGCAGGTGACCGAGCTCTCCCATCTGATCCGGCGCGCCGTCATCGCCACGCCGGGCGATGGTGCGGAGCAGCAGCTCGACGCCGTTGCCGAACGCGGCACCCGATGACATGGACACGCGCTCGTTGGACAGCGTCGTGCGACCGATGCGCCACCCATCGCCGGGCCTCCCGATCACCGCATCGTCGGGCACGAAGACGTCCGTGAAGAACACCTCGTTGAACATGGCCGCGCCCGTGAGCTCGCGCAGCGGGCGGATCTCAATGCCCTCGGTGCGCATGTCGACGATGAAGTAGGTGATGCCGGCGTGCTTGGACGCGTCGGGGTCCGAGCGGGCCAGGCATATCCCGAAGTCGGCCGTCATGGCGAGCGAGGTCCAGACCTTCTGTCCGTTGAGGACCCAGCCACCCTCGACGGGCACGGCCCTGGTACTCAGCGCGGCCAGGTCGGAACCGGCGCCCGGCTCGCTGAAGAGTTGGCACCACGACAGATGGCCCAGCAACGTCGGGCGCACCCAGCGCTCCTGCTGCTCCTCGGTGCCGTGGGCGATGATGGTGGGGAGCGCCCAGGCGCCGACGGCCAGATTGGGCCGCAGCACCCCGGCCGCGGCGAGCTCCTCGTCGAGGACAAGCTGGTCCAGCGGATCGGCCCCGCGCCCCCAGGGCGTCGGCCAGTGCGGCATGAGCAGGCCTGTCTCGACCAGGGCAGCGCGTTGGGCGGCGCCCTCGTGTGCGGCGACCTGCTCGACCAGAGGGCGGAGCGCGGCACGACGGGACTCGGCCTCGGGCGGGAGGTCGGCGGAGAGCCCGCGGCGGCCCCCAGCCAGGGCCAGGGTGGCCACGCTCCGTTCGAGGTCGCGGACGTCGGCCAGCAACTGACGGCTCGCCATGGCGCGCTTGAGGTAGAAGTGGGCGTCGTGCTCCCAGGTGAAGCCGATGCCCCCGAGCACCTGGACGCACTTCTTGGCGCAGTGCGCCGCGGCGTCCAGGGTCAGCGCCCCGGCCACCTGGGCGCTCAACGCGCGCTCTTCCGCCGCGGCGTCACCACTCCACGCCGCGGCGGCGTCCCACGCCACGGCGGCGGACTGCTCGACGATGACCACCATGTCGGCGAGCGCGTGCTTTATGGCCTGGAACTGGCCGATGGGCCGGCCGAATTGGACGCGCACCTTGGCGTACTCCGACGCCGTGTCAAGGCACCAGCGCGCCACGCCGGCCTCCTCGGCAGCCGCCAGGAGCAACGACAGATCCCGCACCTCGTTCGCGTTGACACCGGGGAGCACCGCGTCGTCCGGGAGCGGGCAGCCGTCGAGCACGAGCTGGCCCAGACCCCGGGTGGCGTCGAGCGCGGTGAGCGGCGTGGCATCGCCCCCTTGGTGGGGATCGAGCAGGCACCAGCCTCCCTCTTCCAAGGGGGCGAGCACCACCGACGCCGTGGGCAGTCCCAGCACGGGCCGGAGCGTGCCGCTGACCGACGAACCGCCGGCACCCTCCTGGCGACGCAGCGCGCCGGCGCCGAGGGCAACGGCGGCGGGGGCGGAGCCGTCGGCCAGCCCCGGAAGATAGCGGGCACGCTGGGCGGCGCTCCCGTGACGAGAGAGCACCGCCGCCGCCAGCACCGTGGGCAACACGGGACCGGGGAAGAGCGCATAGCCGAGCTCTTCGAGGACCACGCCGAGCTCGGTGAGCCCGAAGCCCTGGCCGCCGTCCTCCTCGCGCACATGGAGCCCGAGCCAGCCCTGGGCCGCCATCTTCTCCCACGCCGCCGGCAGCTCCCCGGGGGACGACTCCGCCGCGGCCCGGGGCACGCTGGGCGGGCAATGGGTCTGCAGCCAGCGCAGCGCCGACCGGCGCAACTCCTCGTGTTCCTCGCTCACCGCGATGGGCACTATTCCTCCTTCTCGTTGAGGGCCACTTCCCTCCCGTCCCGCCACAGGGAGATGGCGCCGACCGGGCAGCCTTCGGCGGCGATGCGCAACCGGTCCTCGTCCGTGGCGCCGACGTCGGTCACCACCGCATGGCCGTCCTCGCTCAGATCGAAGGTCCCGGGCGCCCAGAAGACGCAGTTGCCCGATCCCATGCAGCGGTCCCAATCAATTTTGACGTCCATGTGCTCACTCACCGTGCCTCCTCCTCCGGCCTCATGCCGCCCGCAACAGGATGGCACTCGTGGGCACTCCCTCACCCGAGGACACCAGGCAGGTCCGGGCGCCCTCCACCTGGCTCGTCGAGGTGCCACGCACCTGGCGCACGCCCTCGGTGATGAGGTTGAACCCGTGCACGTAGGCCTCCGAGAGCCCTCCCCCGGACGTATTGGTGGGGAGGGATCCTCTGCCCCAGCGCAGGTTGCCGTCGGCGACGAAATCGCCCGCCTCGCCGCGGCCGCAGAACCCGTATGCCTCCAGCGAAAAGAGGACGAGCGGGGTGAAGGCGTCGTAGATCTGCACGACGTCGACGTCCGCGGGAGCGAACGCCGCCCGGGACCACAGCTTCTGGGCACAGGCCCAGCCCGGGCCCCGCAAGGGGTCAGCGCAGAAGTAGTCGACCATCGTGGTGTGCTGGCGGCTCAACCCTTGACCGAAGGCGTGCACCAGGACCACCGGGTGCGGGCAGTCCTTCGCCCGCTCCGCCCGGACCAGCACAGCGGCCAGCGCGCCGTCGGTCTCCAGGCAATTGTCGAAGAGGCAGAGCGGCTCGGAAATGCAGCGAGCCGCCATGTAGTCCTCGAGCGTCATGGTCCTGGCGTGCATCACCGCAGCCGGATTCCGGTTGGCGTGGCCACGAATGGCCAGCGCCACCTCGGCCAACTGCGCGCGGCCCCCGCCGAACTCGTGGAAGTACCGCCGAGCCAGCATGGCTACCTCGTCGGCCGGGCGGAGCAGGCCGAAGGGGCGGGTCCACTGCGCATGGGGAGGCTGCTGCTCCGGCGCGGCCGCCCACGGTCGCGCCCTGGGATCGCCACGCTTGCGGGCGCGCCAGGCGACGACCACCTCGGCCTGACCGGTGGCGAGGGCCATCGCCGCGTGCCCGATGGTGGCGCACCCGCCTCCCCCGCCGTAGCCCACCTGCGAGAAATAGGTGAGGTCGCCGGCCCCGATGGACTTGGCCAGGGCAACCTCGTCGGTGCTCTCCATCGTGAACGAGCACAGGCCGTCGACCTCGCTGGGCGCGATGCCGGCGTCGTCCAGCGCGGCGACCACCGCCTCGGCCGCCAGCTGCTCCTCAGAGCGGTCTATCCGCCTGGCGAATTCCGTCTGCCCAATGCCGACGATCGCCGCAGCATCCTGCAGCGCAGTTCGAGCCCGGGCCATGGCCTGTGACGCTACCCGTCCGGCTGGGCGCCAGGCGTCAAGGTGCCTGGAATACCACCGGCAAAGAGAGCGGGGAGCGGAAGGCCATCCCCTCAATGTGCGGAACCTCCGCCTCAGGGTCGAGAGTGAAGGGGCCCAAGCGGTCGAACAAGGTGTTGATGGCCACGCGCGACTCCATGCGCGCCAGGTGCATGCCGAGACAGACATGGACCCCGAACCCAAACCCGACGTGCTGACGCACCTCGCGGAACATGTCGTAGCGGTCGGGATCGACGTACTTGCGCTCGTCCCTGTTGGCAGCCCCCAGGAGGAGGGCCACATCCGCACCGGCACTGATGGGCACACCGGCCAACTCGGTGTCGCGAGTGGCGCGCCGCAGGATCACCGTCACCGGAGGCTCCCAGCGCAGGGACTCCTCGAAGGCCTGCGCGTAGAGCGAACGGTCGTGGTACAGCGCGTCGAATTGGGGGCGGTCGCCCAGCAGGCCGAGGAGGAGGTTGCCGGTGGCGCGATAGGTCGTCTCCACCCCTGCGGGCAGGAGCAGGCGCAAGAACGAGCAGATCTCCTCGTCCTCCAACCTCTCGCCCTCGACCTCGACCCGCACCAGATCGCTGATCAGGTCGTCGCCCGGTACAGACCGGCGCTCCTCCATCACGGCGCAGAAGTACACGCGGAGCGCGGCGGACGCCGCCATACCCCGGTCCCAGTTGGCCGCCAGGCTGGTCAGCTCAATGGCCCACCGCTGGAACCTCGGGTAGTCGGCCCGCGGCAGCCCGAGGATGTGCGCGATGACCTGCGCGGGATAGTTGAAGGTCACTTCGCGGACGAGGTCGGCATGGCCGCGGGCGATGAACGAGTCGATGAGCTCGTTGACCACGACGGCGACGAGTTGCTCCTCCCAGCGCTCGAGCACCTTGGAGCGGAAGCTCTGCGACACCAGCGCCCGGGACATGCGATGCTCCGGCTCGTCCATCTGCAAGATGGTGCGTCCCATGACAGTCCCCATGACGCCCTCGTACACACTCGACGAGTAGGTCTCGTTGTCGCGCAGCACCTGGACCACCTCGTCGAAGCCGAACACGGTCACGGGAGGGATGGCGGAGGGATCGAGCGGGATGGGCTCCTCGTCCCCGAGGTCGACGGGCCCGACGTGCACCGGGGACTGCAGTCGCAACTCGCGCATCCTCGGGTAGGGATCCCTGATATTGCCCGACACCACGTCCTTGAGCTCGAACGGGTCGAACGGCTCGGCTGCGACGCGCGTTGAATCGGTGGCTGTCATCGGGTTCCTCCCGTCGGGCAGGGTCGGGCCAGTGCCTCGACGGACCTGGGCCCCTCCCCACATCATCAAACGTTCGTTTGGGAAGGATATCAAACGTTCGTTTGGGAGGCCACTACGGGGGATCCTCGACGAAGCGACCCGGGACGCGAGAATGGGGGCCATGGCGAACGCGGAGCAGCTCGAAGGGTCTTCCACCCGGCACCGGATTCTGCAGGTCTCCCTCAGCCTGATGTCCCAAAAGGGGGTCGACGGCACCAGCATGCGCGACCTGGCCGGGGCGGCCGGGCTGAATGTGGCGTCGCTCTACCACTACTTCCCTTCCAAGCGCGAGCTCCTCGAAGCCGTGCTCGTCGAGCGCGGCTACCTGCCGCAGTGGGCGACCGCCGACCCGAGACCGGCGACTGACGGCTCGTACGAGGACCAACTGGCCGTCGTGCTCACCGACATCCTCGTGTCCATGTTCGAGGTGGAGGACTTCGTGCGCCTGATGATGGGCGAGGCCATGCGCGGCGAGGAGACGGCGCGCGCCGTGGGGCTCGGTCTGTTCTCGTCGTTCGAATCCGGTCTCGCCGGGTGGCTCGTCAGCCACCGTCCCGATCTCGACCAGCGCTCGGGCGCTGCACAGGTGGCGCACCTGCTGAGCGCCATGGTGGTGGGGATCTTCGTGCAGTATGCCGCGGGGGTCGGGGGCGAGGACGATCGGGACACCGGGGCGATCGCCACCCAGTGGGCGCAGGAGATCGCGCACGTCCTGGGCCCCGCACCCGACTGATCGCCGGGCGACAGTGCGGCGCCGGTGGCGCCGGCGCGCCGATGTTCAGGCCGTCTCGATGAGCAGCGCAGCCAGCCGATGGCGCTCCTGGCTGATCCCGCCGAAGAGGACCTCGTTCTGCTTCACGCGCTTGAAGAGGAAGTGGGCGTCGTTGGCCCAGGTGAAGCCCACCCCCCCGTGCAGCTGGATATCGTCGCCGGTCACCCGCACCCCGGCCTCTGCGGCGTAACTGGCCGCCATGGCGGCAGACTGGGCCCGCTCGGGCGACTCGGTGTCCGAGGCCCATGATGCGAATTGCATGCCCGCCCGGGCCATCTCCACCTGTTGGAACATCTCGACCAGGCGGTGCCGCACGGTCTGGTACGTGGCGACGGGACGGTCGAAGACGATGCGTTCCGAGGTGTACGCGATGGCCTCGCCCAGCGCCCGGTCCGCTGCGCCCACGATCTCGGCGGCCAGGGCCACGGCGATGTCGTCCTGGATGCGCCGCCACAGCGCGCTCTGGTTGCCCCCGGGACCCAGCGGCACCACCGGCGCCTCGTCGAGGACGAGGCGCGCCAGCTTGCGGGTGGGATCGAGGGAGGGAACCAGCTCGCCGTCGGGTTGCTCCAGCAGGTAGGAACGGACGCCCTCCTCGCTGCGGGCCACGACGATGCACCAGTCCGCGCTGTGCCCGTCGATCACGACCGGTTTGCTCCCGCTGACCACCCAGCCGGCGTTCTTGCGACGCGCCCGCGTGCGGACAGTGCTGAGGGGGTCGCCGTTGCCCTGCTCCCCGAGGGCCACGGTGCCACGCCGCACTCCTGCGGCCAGATCGCCCAGCAGCGCGTCGGCGCCCAGCGCCCGCGCCGCCAGCGTTGCCGCGACGGCAGATGAGAAGAACGGACCGGGCAACGGCCGCCGCCCCATCTGCTCGAGCACGATGCACATCTCGAGAAGGCCGGCCCCGGTCCCGCCGTGCGCGGCGGGGATGAGCATCCCGGTCCAACCCAATTCGACGAGCGTCTGCCACAGCGCCGGAGTGATCCCCGTGGGGTCATCGGCCAGCAGGCGTACGACGTCGGAGCCGCACTCTCGCTCGAGCGCCGTCCGCGCCACATCCTGTAACGCCAGCTGCTCGTCATCGTAAGTGAAGTCCACGGTCTCCCCTGCTCCCGCCCTCTCCGTCCTGTCCCACCGCGAGCCGCACCGGCACCGCACCTGACGGCAGCGTCAGAGTACACGCGGGGTCGGGTACCCTTCCCCCGTGGATTTTGCCCTTGCGCCCGAGGACGAGGCCTTCCGCGACGAGTTGCGCGCCTGGCTGGACGTGCATCTCCCGCCCTTCCTCGAAGCCGAGTCCCTCGGTGACGACGCCAGCCTCTCCGGCGAGGCCTCCCAGCGCCGCCGCCAAGCCTGGCAGCGCAAGCTCAACGAAGGAGGCTGGGCCGCCATCCATTGGGGGCCCGAGTACGGGGGCCGGACCATCAACGCCATGCAGCGCCTCATCTACTCCGAGGTCATGGCCGAGTACCGCACCCCGGGCTTGTTCAACACCAACGGGATCTGGCAGATCGGCCCGATGATCATCGCCTGGGGCACCGAAGAGCAGAAGGCGCAGTGGCTGCCGTCCATCCTCGAGGCCGAGGAGCACTGGTGCCAGGGCTTCAGCGAGCCCGACGCCGGCAACGACCTGGCCAACCTCCGCACCACCGCCGTGCGCGATGGTGACGACTACGTGGTCAATGGATCGAAGATCTGGATCTCCTCGGCCCACCTCGCCACCTGGGGCCTGTTCTTGCTCCGCACCGACCCGACTGCAATTGAGCGGGGCAAGAAGCACGAGGGCATCACCGCCTTCGTTCTCAACCTGCACACGCCGGGCATCGAGGTGCGGCCCATCCGCGACATGGCGGGCGAGGAGCTCTTCAACGAAATCTTCTTCACCGATGCGCGCATTCCCGCCTCGTGGCGCCTGGGTGACGAGGGTGCGGGCTGGATGGTGGCCATGGGCACCCTGGGCTACGAGCGGGTCGGCATCGCCAGCCAGATCTCCATCCTTTCGGCCGATCTGCGCGCCATGGTCGAGGCCGCCCGGTCGGTCAATCCCACCGCGCTGGACGACCCTTCCCTGCGCGACCGGATCGCCAAGGTGTGGACGGAGATCGAGCTGGCCCGCCTTCTCTCCCTGAGGGCGCTGAGCAAAATCATGAAGGGCGAGAAGAACTGGCCCGAGGTCCCCTTCGCCAAGTTGTCGTGGTCGTCGTTGGCACAGACCCTGGCCGAGCTCGCCGTCGACCTGCTCGGCCCGGCAGGCCTTCTCGCCCGCGGCGGCCCCGACTCCGTCGATCGCGGCAAGTGGACCCGCCTCTACGCCTTCCAGCGCTACAGCACCATCGGCGGCGGATCGACCGAGATACAGAAGAACATCATCGCCGACCGGGCCATCAAGATGCCCGGGCAGTCACGCACGTCGTGATTCCCGCAATCCCTATTGACCCCCCCAACCCGATGAGGACCCTCCCTTGACCGCCGCCACCGACCCCCGCTCGCCCTGCATCATCGGTGTGGCGCGGCGCACCTGGCGCCCCGCCGACGCGCCCGAGGGGGCACCCGAGCCGCTGGACATGTGGGAGGAGATGGCCCGGGCCGCGGCAACCGACGCCGGGGTGCCCGCCGCCGTGGGACAGCTGGAGGGGATCGACGTCGTCTACTCGCAGTCGTGGCAGTACGACGACGCCCCGTCCCGCCTGGCCGAGCGCCTGGGTGCCGCGCCCGCCCGGCGCACGTACTCGGGCATCGGCGGGTCGGTGCCGCTCATGGTGGCCGTGGACGTGGCGGATCACCTGCAGAGAGGCGACCTCGACCTGGCGCTGATCGTGGGCGCGGAGGCGCTCGCCACCGTGCGACGGCTGAAGAAGGCCGGCGAGGAGCCGCGGTGGTCCTACCCTCCCGCCGAGAAGCGACCCTTCCCCATGAACCTCACCTTCCTGCCCTCCGAGATCAGCCATTCGGTCTTCGAGGCCTACCTGACCTTCGCGCTCTTCGACAACGCCCGACGGGCCCACCTGGGAAGGGGGCTCGACGCGCATCGAGCCCAGCTCGGCCGCGTAATGGCGCCGATGACCGAAGTGGCCGCCGCCAGCCCACACGCCTGGTTTCCGACGGCGCGCTCGCCCGAGGAGATCGTCACCGTCACAGCGGACAACCGGATGGTGGCCTACCCGTACACAAAACTGATGACCGCCATCATGGACGTGGACATGGCGGCCGGGCTGCTGCTGGCCAGTGCGGCGAAGGCCGACGCGCTGGGCGTGCCCGAGGAGAAGCGGGTCTACCTGCGGGGGTGGGGCTACGACGAGGACCCCGACCACGTGGCCGAGCACCCCGACCTGTGGCGCTCCCCCGCCATGGTCGCCGCGTCGCAGTCCGCCCTGGGTGGCGCCGCCATCGGCATCGACGACGTGGCGCACCTCGACCTCTATTCGTGCTTCGCGAGCTCCATCTGCTTCGCGCTCGACGCGCTCGGCCTGTCCGAGGACGACCAGCGGGGCGTGACCCAGACCGGCGGCCTGCCCTACCACGGCGGCCCGGGCTCCAACTACATGACGCACTCGCTGGCGGCCATGGCCGAGACCCTGCGGGCCGACCCCGGGTCCTTCGGGCTGGTCAGCGGCGTCGGCATGCACATGATGAAGCACGCGTACGGCCTGTGGTCCACCGAGCCCGGGCCCCTGCACCCGCCGACGGGGGCCGACCGGGCGGTTGCGCGTGCAACCGTCATCGACTCCGCCGAGGGCCCGGCGACCGTGGCCGCCTACAGCGTGCTGCACGGACGGGACGGCGCGCCCACCTCGGCGCTCTTGGTGTGCGATCTGCCCGGGAGCGCGCGCTGCTACGCCCGGCTCGACGGCGGGGACGCTGCACGCACGGAGGCCGAGGAGAAAGAACTCGTCGGCCGCTCGGTCACCTTGACTCCCAAGGAAGGGGTCAACGTGGCCAGCCTCAACTGAGCTGCCCGACTGGGCTGCTTCCAGTGGGCTGCTTCCCGCTTCCACTCAGCCACACGCGCCGGGCGACGTGGCCCCTCCTTCGAGACATCCGACGACCGCTACCAATGGCGCAACTCGCGCCAGGCTGCCTACGGCTCGTCGAGCGTCGGAATTCGGGACCAAGCCAACCCCTCGGCCACCGACAGGGCAACTTTGCGGCAAGGTGTCGGGAATCGATCGCACCTATATTCGCTCGAGCCTGTACTCCCAGCCCTCCTGCCAGACAAAATCGGCCGTAATCACTTCTTCAAGGTCTTCACCGCCGAGAAAGCGCTGAAGACCGCAACGGGTGGCCACGTGGCCGACAACCAGGATCCGTTGACCTTCCCATCGGAGCGGTAAATCAGAGAGAAAACGGCCCACCCGGTCTGTTGCCTGACGCCAACTCTCACCGCCGGGGTACGGCAGATCGAGGTACTTGCGCCGATCACGATGAACCTCTGGAGCGGCTGCGCCGTTCAGTTGACCGTAGTCGCACTCCCTGAGCCGCCAGTCCTTGAGAACAGGTATGGCGGTGCCCGCGAAGGCCACCTCCACCGTCTCGATGGCTCTCTCCAAGTCCGACACGAAGATGGCCGCCAACCCGTCGTCGCGACGCCGTTGGCCGAGCATCGCTGCATTGGCCGTTCCCGCATCGGAGAGGCGGCCCGGAAGCCACCCCGTGGCTATTCCCTTCTCGCTGTCCTCAGTGGTTGAGTGGGTTTCGTAGACGATATCTATGGCCATGGGGTAGATATTGCGCACGAGACGAACGTGACTCCAAACACCACTGCTGTTGGTTGATCCACTCCGGCACGTGGGGGATACCCTGAATAAGGGCGCGGAGCTCAAAAAGACCAAGACCATGGGGCTCCCCTCAGGCTTCACGCGGGGGTATCAGGGTTCAATCAGTCTGATTTCGTTTCGTTAGAGCCAGGGCTCTGAGATCTTCCGAGATCACCATCGCCCAGTAGCGCGATCTAAGGGTCGAGCAATCACTTGAGGGCGTCGCAGTCACCGGGACGGTGGGCCACTTCGGTATGACTGGGGTAGTGACGGCACGGCCCGCTCAGAGCGATTTGGGTCGAAGGGTCGAGGGCGCCCCGCATACCGGCCCCGCCCGCGCTTCCACAGCGTGGGACGAACTCTAGGGTTCGGCCTGTGCTCTCGGCGATGCTGCGCCTCGCAGTCCGGTACCGCTGGCCGGTAGTCGCGTTCTGGCTGTGTGCAACCGTCGCCTCCATCGTGCTGCTGCCCTCTCTGGCCAGTGTCGTGCGCAACGACACGGCATCGTTCCTCCCGGCCGACGCGCCGAGCGTCGTCGCGGCCAACTTGGAGGCTCCGTTCCTGGCCCCGAGCGGGGCAACCGGGGTGCTGGTAGCGACGGACACCGCTGGACGCCTGACACCGGCGGACCTGTCCGCGATCAAGGTGGTCGAGGACCGCGCCGTTCGATCACCACTGGTCGTCTCCGTCGGCGGAAGCGCGGTCTCGGTCGACGATCAGGCGTACTCCGCGCAGGTCCGATTCGCTGCGTCTACCGCAGGCGGCGGCGGTGCGGGGCGCGCTGCCGTGAACGCCGTCCGGAACGCGTTCGGCGCGCTGCGCGACCCGCGGCTCTCGCTGCACCTCACCGGGTCACTACCGATCCTCGTCGATCAGCAGGCGGCGGCAGTGCGCACCGAGGCCATCGCGGTAGTGGGCACCATCCTGCTCATCATTGTCCTACTCGTCCTCGCGTTCCGTGCGGTGCTTGCACCTCTCGTCGCGCTGGCACCCGCCGGCCTGGCGTTGGCACTGGCGGGACCGCTCGTCGCCGAGTCCACGCACATCGGAGTCGACATCTCCTCACTACTGCAGCTTCTACTGACGGCGTTGGTGCTTGGCGCGGGCACCGACTACGGCCTCTTCCTCCTGTTCCGCTACCGGGAGAACTTGGCGGCGGGCATGCCCGCGGACGAGGCCATTGTCACCGCCGGGTCCCGAGTCGGGACGTCCATCACTTTCTCCGCCTTGACCGTCGTCTGCGCACTCCTAAGCCTCCTGCTCGCGAGCTTCGGCCTCTACCGCGGGGTGGGTCCGGGACTGGCCATCGGCATCGGCGTCGTGCTGCTGGTCGAGCTGACCCTCCTCCCGTCCTTGCTTTCCATTGTCGGCACCCGGTTGTTCTGGCCGTCGCGCGTGCGCTCTGAGTCGGGAGGTGCCGGCGTCTGGGGACGAATCGCAAGTCGCGTGGTTCAGCAGCCGGTGCGCGCCCTCGTCGGCGGGGTGCTCATCCTGGGCGGGCTCTCCGCCTTCCTGGTCGGGTACGCACCCTCGGGCTTCAACCCCGGGGGTGCCATCGCCGGCTCGGACTCGAGCGTGGGGCAGATGGTGCTGGCGGAGTATTTCGGTGAGATCGCTGTGGGCGCAACCGACGTCGTGTTCCGGTTCCCCTCCTCGGTGTGGACCGACCCCTTCCTGCTCGACAAGGCCGAAGACGGGCTGTGGAAGTCGGGCCGCTTCTCCTCGGTGACCGGCCCCCTCGACGCCGGCGGCCGCTACCTCCCGCCGCGAGCGGTGGCCCGCCTCTACGCCACCCTCGGGCCGCCGCAGCGCCTGCCGCTGGTGAACACCAAGGCGCAGGGCAGCTTGGGCGCCTCCCTCTACGCCGCCTACCGAGTCACCGCGCGGTACGTGACAGAGGACGGCCGAACCGTCGTCTACCAGACATCGCTCCGGGCGGGCTCGGCCGGGAGCACCGCGGCGATGCAGGCAATTCCGTCCGTGCGCGCCGCGGTGTCCCGAGTCGCCCGTTCGGTCGGGGCGTCGCAGTGGGGAGCGACCGGCCAGGCACCCGCCGCCGCCGACGTGAGCACCATCTCCGGTCAGGACGTCGTGCGCATCCTCCCGGTGGTGGTGCTGGTGCTCGCCTTGCTCCTCGGCCTGCTGTTGCGCAGCGTGGTGGCACCGCTCTACCTCGTCGCCAGCGTGCTGCTCTCCTACACCGCGTCGCTAGGGCTCGCCGTGCTCATCTTCGTGACGATCGGCGGGCAGCCCGGGATCAACTTCACGCTGCCCTTCTTCATGTTCGTCTTCATCATGGCCCTGGGAGAGGACTACAACATCCTCGTCANNGGCGAGGACTACAACATCCTCGTCATGAGCAGGATCAAGGAGGAAACGGGCGGACTTCCCCTCCAAGCCTCGGTCCCTCGTGCGCTCGCCACGACAGGGACGACGGTCACGACCGCCGGGTTGATTCTCGCCGGCACGTTCGGCGTTCTCGCCCTGACGACGACCGGACAGGTTCGCCAGATAGGGACCGGCCTGGCGCTGGGAATCCTCCTCGACACCTTTCTGGTGCGGACGCTACTCGTGCCGTCGACCGTGGTGCTTCTCGGCGCCTGGAACTGGTGGCCCCTGCGCGCCTGGACCGAGGCTCCGTCCGACCGCGAGGGGGATGGGCAGTCCACCTAGCGGAGAGTCCGGGATAGCTCAACTGGCTCCAATCGACCCCGCGGTAAGGAACCGGCAACTCTGCGCTCGATGCCGCTGACGGTTTGGCCACACCGCCCACAGTTACGTCGACAGAAAATGGCGACCAGAGCGAGGCCCGAGAGTCCAACTAGGCGAAATCGACACATGATGAAGATTGTTCACCGTTGAGCGATTAGCCACAAGCTCAGTGGCCTCGCCCGTTACTGGCCAGATGTCGTTGGGTCGCTGAACCGGTGGCCACTTCGCCGGAAGAGGGCTGGGGCAAACCCCGAACTGCGCGGCCCGAACTACGCGTCTCGAAGTCGCTGGATCACGGGTACGAAGTTGGAGATATCTCGAACGCTAAAGTATGAGATGTTCCATCGTTCACGACAGGCCAAGAGGTGTTTGGCGATCTCATCGTGGGTCCCGAGAGCGAGAAATGGAGTGGCGAGAGCGTCCTCAACGCTCAGACCGCCGCGTGAGCGTCTGGCTGACTCCTGAGCGGCAGCTTGGCGGTCGTCAGTGATGACGACCGCCTGTATCAGCACATTGAGTTCCAACTGTTCCCAGCGGTCCCCAGCCTGCTCTCGGATGTAGTTGACGGTCGCGTCGAGCCGCTCTGCCTGCCAGCGAACCTCGTGGCGCTGACCATCTTCGAGGGTACGACCGAGCATCGTGAGACCGATGACGTCGGCATGGCGAGCCGCGTGGGCGAGAGCCTGCTTGCCGTTTACGCCAACGAGCAGGGGTACGTGGTCCTGCCGGGATCGGAGAGTGCGGACGTTGTGGAGGCTGTAGTGCTCTCCGCTGTAGGTCACGGTCTCGCCATCGAGAAGCCGACGGAGGATCTCGACCGACTCAGCCAGCCGGGCCTTGCGCACCGCAGGTGGGTCGAATGCTTGCCCGATGGAGGCGTACTCGGTGAAGGAGTGACCTGCGCCGATCCCGACTTCGAGGCGGCCTCCGCTCAAATGGTCCAGGCTGGCCAACTCTTGGGCCAAATGGACGGGGTGGTGAAAGTCGTTGTTGAGGACGAGGGGGCAGATACGGAGGTTCGTCGTGCAGTCGGCGATGGCCATCAACGGCGTCAGCGGCGACCATCGATCAAGGACGTGATCCCAGGAGTGCATGACGTCAAAGCCGGCCTCCTCCGCCGCCCGGGCCTGTGACCGCAGCTCCTCTGCGGAGCCCCCCGCCATCTGGAAGCCAAAACGAAACGGCCGCACGAGAGACGAGATTACGAGGCGGGGTCGGTGGAATTGCTCGAGGCATAGCTTTCATCGCTCGTTGCCGAACCGAAGCCACCGGGGTCAAATTGGGGCGTCTGCCAATAGACCTCGACGCGACAGATGAGGCCGTCCTCGCCGATGTCGAACGAATAAGCCTCGTCAAGGTGGAGTTCCTCTTCTCCGTAGCGAAGGTGCTCAGTTACCTTGGCAAAGGCGAAGACCCCGTCGGGCGAGCCGATGACCCGCAGAACGTCATTGCCGTAATCAGAGGGCACGGTGGCTCTCAAGAAGTCCAGATACACCGCTCGCCCGTTGAGCTCGTCGCCGAAGGGACCGATCCTCACGACCTCTTTGTCGAGAGTGGTGCCCAGCTCCTCCCATTCCCGCGCTGTCAGGTGCGAGAAGAAGCGTTCTACGATGTCTACAGCACCCATTTGCGCCTCGTTCGGTAACGTCGCGGACCCGAAGGTAGTTCCAACGGGATCTACTCGTCCATCGTCACTGCATTGCGGCGTTTAAGAGATCCGCACCAGGCGACAATCGCGACATCCCCGTTCCTCGGCATCTTCTGCAGTTCGCTCCGATATCAACCGCGCGGAGGTGCTGCCACCATCAGCCGGCTCCTCCACTGATCCCGATACGTCAGCCCCTGCACCATGTAGGAGCCGGGGAAGGTGTTGGGGTCGTACACCTCGGGCTCACCGATCAGTCGCTCCAGAGCGCGGTCGTCGAGCACCTCTTGGAGGAAGATCGCCTCAGGGCGGTGACCCGTCCCCGGCGCCACCAAGAAGAAGCCCCACAGCTTGAGGATCGCCGCCCCCGTGGTGGCCCACTGTTGCAGCGGCTCCCAGTACTCCCGGCGCTGGAAGTCCACGTAGTCGGCGACGCGCACGTAAGGCCAGCCGGTGTCCTCCATGAACATGCGGCGTTTGTCGTAGCCGATCTCGAGAATCGGCTGGAGCTCGTCCCACTCGTTGAACGGGGACCATGGGGCCGCCATGAGGGCCTTGCGCTGGAACCCGTGGGTGAGCCTCCCAGCCTGCGCCCGCCACACCGCACCCTGGTCCCCGGACATCCAGCGGGTGTAGGCACCCAAGTCCTCACCCGCGCGCAGCGCGGTCAGGGCAATGGCGAACTCACCTTCGATGCCCGTGCGCTGGCGCAGGAACCAGAGCGGCTCGACGCCGTCGAGCGCCCGCACCCTGGGTGCCACCTCGCGCCAGTACGCGTCCTCGAACTCGTCCAACCCTCCATGAACGATCTGGAACGTCTCGTGCAACAGAATCACGATCCCATCCTTCCTGGTGTGGGTCTTTAGCGGAGGGGTGACCACGATGACGGCCGCAGCACCCAGGTCGACTCGGCTTTGGCCAGCACGCGGTTGGAGCCCGTCTCGCCGGTGAGGATGTCGAGCACGGCCGATGGCGTTTCCTTGGTCAGCACCGTGATCCCATCGGGTCTGGCCCCGAGGCAGCCGCGCATGACGATCCCGGGTTGGCCGACGGCTGCCTCACCCCCGGCGTCGGGATCGATGAGGCGCTGCACCCACAGGCCGGATGCCGCGGCCTCCTCAGATGGCTCGGGGACCTCGGACAGGATCTCGAGGACGGACGACTCGCTGTCATACCTGGTGGCATCGAGCGCCTCGGTCAGCCCCGAGAGATCGCCGAAGGCGACGGCCCGGGCGAAGGACTCCCAGGCCGCCCAGTCGGGAAGCCGCATCCCTGTGACGACGCAATAGGACGGGCCGGTGCCGTGCGACACCTCGAAGAACCAGGCTGCCTGCACCCCCGTGGCCGCGGCGACGTTCCAGAGTTCTTGCGTCATCGATTCGAACTGTTCCATCGCCTTTCCCTTGACCCGATTGACTTCCTGGACCACCAGCACGCGGTTTCTCCTCGCATTCGCCTTTTCGCTCATTGATCGACGGAGGGCGCACCTCGAACGACCCTGGCCGCGCCTCTCCGACACGGTGCCGGCGCAACGTCCGCCTAGTTCAGAAGATCGGGCTGCATCCCGACGATGAAGTCGTAGAGGGGCTGGAAGCTGAACCAGCCCGCCAGGGGAGTGCCGTTCATGCCCCTCGTCGCTGTCGCCAGCTCGTCGCTGAGGGGCTCGGTGGAGCCCAGCCCACGGGCGATGGCCTCGGCCTGACAGCAACGCTCCATGGAGATGAACCACCACGCTGCCTCGTCGATCGTCCGGCCGACCGTCAACAGCCCGTGGTTCTTGAGGATCAGGGCCTTGCGATCACCCAGTGCGTCGGCCAGCCGGTCACCCTCCTCGGGCGTCAGCACGACGCCGCCGTAGTCGACCGCCGAGTGGTCGCGGTAGAACGCGCAGGCGTCCTGGGTGAGGGGACTCAGGAGCTGACCGGTCGCCGAAAACGCCTTGCCGTACATGGAGTGGGCGTGCGCCGCGGCCACCACATCCGGGCGGGCCCGGTGCAGCCGTGAGTGGATGGCGAACGCGGCGAGATTCAGCGGGCGATCTCCTTCGAGCACGGTGCCGGCGGCGTCGACCAGGAGGAGGTCGGACGCGCGGACATGGGCGAAGTGCAGTCCGGCGGGGTTGACCCAGAAGCTGTCGGGGAGGCCCGGATCTCGGGCGGTGATGTGCCCGGCGAAGCCCTCGTCGAAACCGAAGTGGGCGAACAGGCGACAGGCCGCGGCCAGGCGCTGCTTGCGGTACTGACGCTCCTCTTCATCGGAGTCGAACGTCGGCGGGGCCGGGAAGTTCTTCGGCATCGGGATCGATGTCGTTTCCTCTACCTTGGTCATGCATCCCCCCGTTGGGTGTGTACCTGGCGGATGTGCAATCTTCTCGGGGATAGTAGTTCTCTAACGAAGAGAATCAAGGGTGGCCCCGGATTACCTCGACCACGGATGCCCGCGGGATCTTCCCGTAGCGGTTATAGGGCAGTTCTTCGACGAAGACGACGATCTCCGGGACCTTGTAGCGGGCCAAGTGCTGGCGGCAATGCGCCTTCACGTCGTCGGCCGTGAGGCTCCCGTCGCCGACCACGAGTGCGCCGACCCGCTCCCCCAGCTCCTCGTCGGGCACTCCGGCCACGGCCACTTCGAACACGCCTGGCAGCGTCCGTATCGCCGTCTCGATCTCGATGGGGCCGAACTTCTCCCCGCCCCGGTTGATGGTGTCCTTCACTCGCCCCTTGACGTGGATGTAGCCGTCTTCGTCGAGCAGCACGAGGTCGCCAGTCGGCAGCCAATCGGAGGTGATGTTCTGGGCCGCCCGCACGACCGCTTCGCCGACCTGACCAACACCCACATCTTCGTGCGTCGCCACGTCGACCACGCGCAGCTCCACTCCGGGGAAGGGACGGCCGACGGACTCGAGCTTGTGGCCGGCGCGGTGGTCCTCGGGTGAGAGTGCGGCATAGGCGCCCAGCGTCTCGGTCTGGCCGAACACATTGGTGAGGGCGACACCGGGCAGCGCGGTCACGGCGCGCCGGATGAGCTCCGGGAGCGCGGGCGCCGCGCCGTAACTGAGTGCTCGGAGGCTGCTGATGTCACGCGAACCGAATTCGGGATGATCGAGGATCCTGCGCAACATCGTCGGCACGACGAAGGTCTGGCCGACCCGGCTCTCTTCGACGGTGCGCAGCCACACCCCGGCATCGAAGCGCGGGAGGATCACCATTGTGCGCCCGGAGTGCAACGTGATCAGAAGTCCGAGCGTCCCCCCGACATGAAAGAGGGGAACTGACATCATGTCGACAGAGGGATCCGCCTGCGGGTCGATCGGCGACCCGTAGTAGCGCAAACGATCCGAGACGGTGCGCTGCATGATGAACACCGGCTTGGGTAACCCCGTCGATCCACTCGAGAAAAGGATCAGTCCGGTTGATTCCTCGTCGATCGGAGTCTGCGGCAACGGGTGCTCCGGATCAGCGGCGCGCAGCTCGGCGTCGGCCAGTACCGGGCCTCCCAGGGCCTCACCGAGCTTCTCCCCGTGGCCGGGGCCGGCCAACCCCACCTTCGCCCCTACCAGCCCGCACAGTGCGGCCATCTCGGCCGGCTTGAGGTCGGGGTTCATCTGCGCCGCCGCGGCGCCGAGGCGGGCGACGCCGATGATCGCGGCGACTGCCAGGGGGCTGCCATGGTCGACGACGGCCACGCTGTCTCCGGGGCCGACCCCCTGCGCGTGCAGTGCCACGGCGCAACGCTGCGCCCACACGTCCAGTTCGGCGTAGGTCAGCCGCTCCGATCCGACAATGAGCGCGGTCCGTCCCGGCACCAACGCCACCGCGCTGTCGATCGCCTGTCCCACCTCCATAGCCCACCCCTTCGTCGCAGTTCGTTTCTACACGACGCCGGCGGCCGGCACCCGGCGGCCGGCCGCGCTCGTTCTCCCGGGCCGTGGGAGCGAGGCGCTACGGCGCGGTCGGCGTCTGCGTCGTCGGGCCGAGGAAGGGCGTGGTATCGATCTGCTCGAGCGTGATCTCGCCCGCCAGCACCTTGCGCTTCCATTCCTCCTGCTCGGGCTCACGGGCGTGGAATTCGGGCATGACGTCCTTGGCAAAGAGCTCGAGGCTCTCGCAGATGTCCTCGTGCGTGTTCTTGCCCGCTTGCGTGAGGAGGATCACCTGATCGACGTGCGCGTTGGCGAATTCGTCGAGCTGCGTACTGATCTGATCCGGGGTCCCGATGAGCCCGTCGGAGTAGACCTTCTGGCCGTCGGGGTCCTCGCGCCACTCGAGGTACTTCTCCCACAGGTTGACCGTGCCCGGAGCGAATGGGCCCTCCTTGTTGTAATAGACGAGGGCGAACTGGAAGAACGACCAGCCGTCGGAACGACGCCGCGCCTCGGCTTCCGACGTCGAGCACATGAGCGCGCTCACCATGGCCATGTTGGGATTGGTCTGGTAGTCGGCCAGCTTGTCCAGCTTGTGCACGTAGGCCCCGTAGTAGGCGTTGACCCACGCCACCGCCGCTTCCACGCTCAGGAACTGGAAGCCCAGAGCGCCCATGCCCAGCGAGCCCGCCCGCTCAATGGTCTTGTACTGCGAACAGGCCACCCACAGCGGAGGGTGCGGCTTCTGGCGTGGCTTGGGGATGACATTGCGCAGCGGGAAGTCGAAATACTTCCCGTGGAACTCACACCCCTCAGGTGCGTCGTTCAGCATCGGGATGAGCGCCTGCACGGCCTCGTCCCAGACCTCCCGCTTGTCGCGGAACCGACGACCGAAAGGGTGGAGCTCGGTCGTGCTGCCGCCCTCCCCCAGGCCGAGCTCGACGCGGCCGTCGCTTATGAGGTCGAGGGTCGACACCCTTTCGGCCACGTTGGCCGGGTGGTTGGTCGTCAGCTGGATGATGCCGTGGCCCAGCCTGATGTTCTTGGTGGTCCGGCTCAGCGCACCGAGGAACACCTCGGGAGCCGACGCGTGGGCGTACTCCTCCATGAAGTGGTGCTCGGTGCACCAGACGTAGTCATAGCCGAGGCGGTCGGCCAACTCGGCCTGCTCGAGCGCGTTGGTGAGGACCCGGTACTCGCTGTCCTCGTCCCACGGCCGGGGGATCTGCAGTTCGAAGAAGATGCCGAATTTCACGAAGTCCCTCCGTCCGCCATTTTATCTTTATATAGATTAACCACCATCGCCAACCCGCATAGGCTGCCCGAGTGCCCGGCGCCGACTTGCTTCGGCCGCAGGCGCACCTGTTAATGTTAACATTTAACCTTTAAGGGGGAGGGAATGGGCGATCGGACGCCGACCATCGTGGGGATCGGCTTGAGCGACTACCCCAAGACGCCACATCTCGATGCACTGGCGCACCACGGATTGGCCATTCGCAGGGCACTCGACGACAGCGGGGTGCAAAAGGCCGACATCGACGGGCTCTTGTGCTTCGGCTCCTATGGGATAGATGATGCCCCCTCCATGGCGGAGGTGCTGGGGATCACCTACAACTTCCTCGATGGCACTTTTGCCGGCGGGACAGTCTTCGAGTACTACGTGCAACACGCCGCGGCGGCGATCGAGCACGGCGACTGCGAGACCGTTCTCATCACCTACGGTTCGGACTTCCTCTCCAAGCAGGGCCGGATACTCGGCACGCAGCTGTATTCCTCGGGATCCCGGCAGGGTGGGCCGCTGCAGTTCGAGATGCCCTATGGCAGCCCGCTGGTGAGCGGCTACGCGCTGGCAGCACGCCGCCACATGCACGAGTACGGGACCACCTCTGCGCAGTTGGCACGCGTCGCGGTCGACATGCGCGCCAATGCGGCCATGAACCCCCTGGCGATGTACCGCGATCCCTTGACGGTCGAGGACGTCCTGGCCTCGCGTATGATCTCCGATCCCCTGCACATGCTCGACTGCTGCATCATCACCGACGGGGGCGGCGCCGTCCTCATGACCACGGCCGAGCGGGCGAAGGACCTGCGGCAGGCGCCGATCTACGTGCGGGGCGCTGCCACCGCGCAAACCCACTGGAACATCAGTACCATGCCCGATTTCACGGTGACTGCGGCGGCGCGTTCGGGACCACGGGCGTTCGCACAGGCGGGTATCAGCGCCGCCGACGTGGACATGCTCATGCTCTATGACAGCTTCACCATCACCGTGCTCCTCCTCTTGGAGGACCTCGGTTTCTGCGCCAAGGGCGAGGGCGGCGCGTTCCTCGACGCCACCCGCCTCACCTTCGACGGGGACCTCCCGACCAATACGGACGGCGGGGGCCTTTCCTCGTGCCATCCCGGGATGCGGGGCATCTTCCTCCTCATTGAGTCGGTGCGCCAACTGCGCGGGCAGGCTGGCGCAGTCCAGGTACCCGATGCGGAGATAGCCGTGGCGTGCGGATCGGGCGGCCAGCTCTCGTGCATGGGAACCGTTGTCCTCGGCAAGGAGCGCGCGTGAAGGCCGAGACGCCCGTGGAAGGGCGTATCCTCCCGCTCCCCAACAGTGCGACCAAGCCGTTCTGGGATGCCGCTGCCAGCGGTGAGCTGGTGCTGCAGTGGTGTCCCGCGTGTCAGCAAGCCCAGTTCCAGCCGGGGCCACTCTGCCGGACGTGCGGGGACGAACCAGAATGGATGAAAGCGAGCGGGCGGGGAAGCGTGTACACCTACACCGTCGTCCACCAGAGCAGGACTCCCCCGTTCGACAAGCTCGTCCCCTACATCGTGGCCATAGTCCAGTTGGACGAAGGCCCCAGGATGATGACCAACGTGATCGGCTGCGCCGTCGCCGACGTGCACGTCGGCATGCGGGTCCAGGTGGCGTTCGCAGAAACCGTGGACGGGATCGCGCTCCCGTTCTGGCAACCCGAAGCGGGCGAACCGGCGTGAGCGGCGACAACGAGGGCCGCGTCGCCATCGTCACCGGGGGCGGACGCGGCTTCGGGCGCTGCCACGCCATCGAACTGGCCCGGCAGGGCGCGGCGGTCGTGGTGAACGACCTCGGCGTCGAGGTGGACGGCGCCCGGGCGTCAAGCGGACCCGCGGAGGAGGTTGTCGACGAGATCCGCGCGCAGGGTGGCCGGGCCGTGGCCAACGGTGACGACGTGGCGACCGCCGAGGGCGCGGCGCAAGTGATCGACACCGCGCTCTCCGAGTTCGGCCGCCTGGACGCGCTGGTGAACAACGCCGGGGTCCTGCGCGACCGCATGCTCGTGAACCTGAGCGACGATGATTGGGACACGGTGATCAGGGTGCACCTGCGCGGCACCTTCTGCCCGACGCGTCAGGCTGCGCAACACTGGCGAGCGGAGTCCAAGGCCGGGCGACCGGTCGATGCGAGGGTGATCAACACCTCTTCGGCCGCCGGCTTGTTCGGCAACCTGGGACAGGCCAACTACACCACGGCCAAAATGGGCATCCTGGGATTCACCATCGAGACGGCCGTCGAGCTCGGACGCTACGGCGTCACCGTGAACGCCATCGCCCCGGGNNGTCACCGTGAACGCCATCGCTCCCGGCGGCCGGACCCGGATGACGGCCCAACTCTTCCCCGATGTCATGGAGGCACCGGAGGAGGGCTTCGATGCCATGGCGCCCGAGAATGTGGCACCCCTGGTGGCCTGGCTCGCCAGCGCGGCTTCCAAGGACGTCACCGGAAGGGTCTTCGAGGTCTACGGCGGGACGATCGGCGTGGCCAACGGCTGGACGCGGGGTCCGGACTTCACCCAGGATCACCGATTCAGCGCCGACGAGGTCGGCCCCACGGTCGCCGCGCTGCTGCGCGACGCCCCGCCCCCGGTGCCGCTGCTCGGGGTTTCGTCGCCGTAGCCCACGGGCCCGGCCGCCGGGCGCCTCCACGACCGGCTTCTTGAATCAGGTGTCACGCGTTCCCCAGACTGCGAATCAACGCCAAGAGAAGTCGAACATGCGAGATCCGCCGCCGCCTACGTCCAGTGGATTGCAAGGACGTCTGTCTGGAGGGCCACGAGAGTTCCAATCAACCCCATGGTGGGGAGAACGAAGCGCACCGGCAGCCTCCATCGCTCCACGCCCAAAGCAAACAAGCCTGCTATTGCCGCGAGACCGACGTATGCGTATCTGGCTTGGTAGACGGACGTTTGAAAGGCGACAGCCCACACACAGGCGAACGAAAGCAGGAAAATCAATCCTAACGTCACAAGCATTTCGCGTTTGAGATGTCGGTGAATCAATCCTGCGAGAGCGGCTGCCAGGACGACCCAAAAGAGAATATTGACGGGCTGAGTCCAGCTGAACTGACCCCAACCGGATTGGTACCAGAAGCTCCTCTCAATCCGGTTCGGAACTTCGATGAAGATCAAGTACGCAATGTTGCCTACCTTGTACGGGACAAAATATGTGCCGAGGCCGGCGACCTGGATCAGGTATTGGGTCGTAGCGTGACGTGCGAGAGGATCGCCGTAACGGACCGTGTTCTGGATGAGATACCAACCGCTGACGATCAATGCCGCTGCGCCGCCGGCGCCTACGAGTTGGGTGCGACGCTTCCATCCAGGTACCAAGCACCCGAGTGCGACGATCACCAACGCTAAAGGAAGGGTTGAAAGCTTTGTGGTTATCAGCAGTCCCAACACCACTCCGACGACCGAGATGCGCCATAGGTTGGGGGCCTTGATGAATCTGACCGCAAAATAGACGAGGGCGGCTCCGAGCAGATCGACCAGGTTGTCGTTGGTGACAAATGACGACAAGAACACGAAGCGAGGTAAGAACGCGACAAAGGACGCCGCCACCACCGGGGTCCATGGGTCGGACGAGATCAGTCGAACAGCAAGAAAAGTGAAGAGGACGGTAAGGGCCCCCAGGACGACGTTGGGAATGCGGAGCCACAGCAGGAAGCGCAATGCCGCCGGGCTGTGATTCTTGTAGATCTCAGTGGGCCCCCCAGCCGGCTGCAGCGTCTGTCCGTTGTAGGTTGCCTGAACCGGTTGCCCAACAATGTCCTGCCAGCCTGCAAACAGGAGATAGTAGAGAGGCGCCTGCTGCGGCTCGTCTCCGGAACAAAATCGATCCAAGAGCCGACACTTCGAGTTCATGCCGTACCAGTGCCCGCTCACCAAGGTCTCGATGTTCTGGACATGGCTCGGCTCATCAGAGGACTCGTACGCTGGAGTCTTGATGGCGATGACCATGCCAAGAACGAGAAAGGTTGTGAGCACTCCGACCAAGGCAAGAGATGTGCCGTGCGATGACATCCAGGCGATCGTGGAAGCACCCCGCGCTTTCGGCGGCTCGACCTCGGATGCCAAAGGATCGTCAGGCTCAGCCATGGTCGACGAATGCTACCCAAGGAGCCAGCGACTCCCATTGAAGAGAAATAGCCCGCCCCGTTCATCGCCTAGAAGGCAAAGGTTGGCGGGTTACAGCTCTAGATGCCGAGCATTCCCTCGGGAGCAGGGCTCTCAGCAGCCAATTTCGCGATGACGGCGCCGACGACTTCGGGGTCGTCGGACGGCTCACCCGAAGGACCGCGACGCCATCCCTCCGCCATGGTCAGCCGCAGCCCGGAGGACTCGATGACGCGCCCGGTCACACCGGCCGATTCGGCACTGGCCAGCCAGGTGACCACCGCAGCCGGCCAACGCGGTTCGAGTGCGTCGCGCCGTTCCGGCGAGAGCTCGTCCACCGCACCGAGCCCCGCGGTGAGCCTGGTGGCGGCGGCCGGGGCCACCGCGTTGACCGTGACGCCGTAGCGGGAGAGCTCCTGGCTGGCAATGATGGTGAAGGCGGCGATCCCCGCCTTGGCCGTGCCGTAGTTCGTCTGCCCGGGGTTGCCGTAGATCCCCGACGATGACGACGTGTTGATCACCCGCGCGTCGACGGCGGCGCCCGCCTTGCTCTGGTTCCTCCAGTACTCGGCCGCGTGCCGCGTGGGGCAGAAGGCGCCGCGCAGATGGACGCGCATCACCTGGTCCCAGTCCTCCATGGTCATGTTGACCAGCATCCGGTCGCGCAGGACGCCCGCGTTGTTGACCAGGACATCGAGGCGTCCGTAGGTGGTGAGGGCCAGGGTGATGAGACGCTCGGCCCCCTCCCAGTCCGAGATGTCGTCCCCGTTGGCCACGGCCTCCCCGCCGGCGGCGCGGATCTCCTCGACTACTTCGTGGGCGGGCTCCCCCGAGCTCCCCGTCCCATCGCTCCGTCCGCCCAGGTCGTTCACCACGACCAGCGCACCTGCGGCGGCGAGGCCGAGCGCCTCCGACCGGCCGATGCCGCGGCCGGCACCCGTCACCACGGCGACGCGGCCCTCGCATAAAAGACGCATATCGATCCCCTCCCTGTCGTTCGTTTCCCACCCGGCCGGGCGGGGGACGTCGGTCGCCGCGGGCGCTCTAGAGCGAGAGACCCAGCAGCTTGATGGCGTTCCCACGCGCGATCTTGTCCACCGTCACCTGGTCGAGGTGGCCGAACAGCTCTGCCGCCACCTTCGGCGTGTGTGGCCACGTGCCGTCCATGTGCGGGTAGTCCGTCTCGAACAGAACCTGGTCGGCGCCGATCCGGTCCAGCATGTCGACGCCGACGTTGTCTTTGAAGAAGCAGCAGAAGATCCGGTCCTTGTAGTACGACGACGGGAGCTCTCCGGCCAGCCGGTCGTCGTGGGCCCACAAATGGGTCAGCCAGGCGTCGTCGGCACGTTCGAGTATGAACGGCACCCACCCGATCTGGCACTCGGCGTAGAGGAGCTTGAGCTTCGGGAAGCGGGCCAGGATCCCGGACTGCAGGTAGTCGACCATCGACGCCGCGCTGTTGGCGAAGATCATGACCGTCGACACCACTTGCGGCGCGTCGTCTGACGTGATGAGCGTGCGGGTGCCCGAGCCGATGTGCATGCAGATGACAGTGCCCGTCTCCTCGCAGGCCGCGTAGAACGGATCCCAGTAACCGGACCAGATACTGGGCAGATCCAGCCATGCGGGCAACTCGCTGAAGGTCACCGCCCGCACCCCACGGGCCGCGTTGCGGCGGACCTCGTTTGCCGCTTCGTGCACGTCCCACAAGGGGATCAGGCAGAGGGGTATCAGGCGCCCCGCGCTCCCGGCGCACCACTCCTCCACCATGAAGTCGTTGTAGGCCTTCACGCAGAGCAGGGCCAGTTCCTTGTCCTGCGCCTCGTTGAAGATCTGGCCACAGAACCGTGGATAGTTGGGGAAGCAGAGCGATGCTTCGACGCCGTTTTGCGTCATGTCCTCGAGCCGGGCCTTCTGCTGCCAGCAGCCGGGCCGGATGTCGCTGAGCGAGACCGCCGTGCTGTCCTCGTGGCTGGGTGGGTACCCGGCGGAGGCGATATAGCGGATGACCGGGTAGTACCGGTCCTCGTAGTGCCACCAGGCGGCGGGCGGTCCCTGCGCCCCCGGATTGGCGACATAGGCACCGGAGACCTTGCGGAAGGCGTCGGCCGGCAGGGTCTCCAGGCGGGGTGCGACGTCGCGGTACCGCTCCGGCACCCTGTCCTGCCACACGCCGGGCGGCTCAATCAGGTGGTCGTCCACGCTGACGATCGGCGGGATGGTGCTGGTCATGGCGTCCCTCCCCCTGTGCGGCGGCCGTCCCTGCAATACATTCTATCTTATAAAGATTACGCCCTCAAGGTGAGGCGAACCCTCGCGCCCGATCAGGCTGCTCAAAGCCGGACGGACGAGACGATCCCCCGGGGCACGTCGCTCCGCGGGGTGACCGACACGCTCGTCCCCCCCTGTTCACCGAGCACATGGATCTGGCTGGCCTCCATGTGGATGTACGCGATCCGGGCTGCCTCGTTGGCGTCGCCGCGCTCGATAGCGTCGACCAGTTTGCGGTGGGCGCGCAGCGCCGCCATGCGCAGGGCCGGTCGGGAAACACGTGGCGGGCCTCGGCGCCCTCGGCCCAGGCCGATTCCTGCGTCGACCACAGCGTGACGAGCGTGCCGACCGTGAGACGCAAGGTCTCGTTGCCACACTGGCCGACCAACTCGTCGTGGAACCGGTGGGCCAGCTGAGTGAAGGCCATTGCGTTGTCGATGTTCTCGGCCGCGTCGTCTATGGCCGCCCGCAGGACGGGCACCGCCGTCCGGGCGCGGTCGGGCCGGTCGGCGCAGGCGGCGGCGCAGGCGGGCTCGAGGCGACCAAGCGCCTCGGCCAGGTCGCTGAGCGGGACCTGCCCCGCCTGGAGGACCAGACCCATCATGAAGGCGGCGGCCTCCGGCTTGGGTGCATGCACGACGGCGCCGCCCATGTTGCCGCGGCGCACGGTGATGAGCCCTTCTGTCTCGAGGATGCGGAGCGCTTCGCGCAGCGAGGGGCGGCTCACCTCGAACTCCTCGAGAAGCTCGTCCTGCTTGGGCAACAGCTTCCCGTCGGCGATCTCGCCGTTCACGATGCGGCTGCGGAGCCGGGAGGCGATCAGGTCGGCGATCCGGGGCTGGCGCAACTGAGCCCCCCGACTCGGCACCTTGGCGCCCCCCGTCGGAGTGCCGCGCGCGTCGGACTCGAGGGCGCTCATGTACATAGATTGTACAGATAGGGCGGGAACGGCCGGTGCGGATGCACGCGGGCGCCTACGCCGGGCCGCGCGGTCGGCGCAGCTTGCGGTTGTCCCAACTCACGCCGCGCCCGTCGGGATCGATCCGCAGCACCGCCGTCTCAGTGTCGTAGTGCCTGTGCGTGGCTGCCGGCACGTCATCGACCGGAATGCCAAAGTCGCGGTACTTGTCCGCCACCCCCTCGATCACCATCGCGTGCTCGTCGCCCGCGGGAACGAGCGTGGCGCGGCCGGTCAGCACGACGGCGCGTAGCTCGGCCCACGAGAGACCGGCCTCGACGGTGAAACACACCCGCGGGTCGCCTCGCACGTGCGCCACCTTGCCGGTGCGCGCCGGGGTTCGCACGTAGACCCGGCGGTCGTTGACGATGAACCACACGGGTACGGCCACCGGCCACCCGTCGGCGCGCAGTGTCGTCAGGATCCCGGTGTGGCATGTGGCGACGAACTGCCACAGCTCGTCCTCCTCGAAAGCCACCCCCACGTCAACGCACCGTAGAGAACGCAGCCGGCACCAAGAACCGGTCATCCCAGTCGGTCCGTATCTCGCGGCCGAGCGTCTGCCAGATGTCGAAGTCCGTGTCGGCCACCCAGCCTTCCCGCTGCCCGAAGGGGTTCACGTCCTCCCACTCGGCCCCCTGGCCCCAGATACAGATCGCCCTGGTGTTCTTCCAGGGCGACCAGTACAGGCCGACGATGGAGCGACCCGCCGGCTCAGCCACCCGCCGGAACCACATCTCCTCGCACAGCCGCAGGTACTCGGCCTGCCGGGCCGGCTGGACATGGATCAACTCGTGGGAGCACAACTTCGCCCGCAGCCCTCGCTCCTTGATCTCAGCGACGGTCGGGGTCAGTGCGGAAGGGAAGCACAAGAGGCTCTCCGTCGAGGCGACCCACTCCCCCACGCCATCGAACCAGGCGCCGATGTCACCCTTGGTCCCCTCGAACCGCTGGCGCACCACCTCCACGTAGTGCCCGAAGTCGTCGAGCTCCCAGACGGCAACAGTCTCGGGGGACGGCCCCAGCCCCGGCGCGACCTGCCAGTAACCGACGAGGCGCATCCCGTAGCTCTCGGCGATCGGGAGGAAGTCCCCTTCGACCGCGGCGAGAAGAGCCTGGGCCATTCCCGGCCTCACGCGGTTGACCTCGTGCCAATACAGCATGTGCAGACTCCTCTCCACTCCCGGTGCGGCGCGCGTGCCGCGCCGATGCGGTCGCCGTTGCGCGCGCCAGGTCAGGGGACGCAGCGGGAGCGGTCACCGCGCCGACCGGGCGTCGACAAGGCGGAGAGCATCCGGCGCGGTCCCTCCGGTCGCCAGCACAAAGCACTGGGACCGTCGAGTATTCTCCATCTTCATAATCGTATAGCTGAAGGACGGGTGATGGAAGCAGTGCGGACCCAGCCGCCGCTGTGCGAGCTGACGGGGCGACGTGCAGGGGAGCTGGCCCTCGACGATGGCACGGCGCAGCGCACCTGGGGCGAACTGGAGGATCGCACGCGGGCCATCGCGTACGGGTTGACGGATCTGGTGCCAGGGACGGGGAGCCATGTGGCGCTCGTGGCCGGCAACCGGGTCGAGTTCGTGGAGCTGGCGCTGGGCTGTCTGCGTGCCGGCCTGGTCTACACGCCTCTCAAAAGCAGTTGGACGCCCGCCGAGATCGCCACCGTCCTGTCGGACGCGTCCACCTCTCTGGTCGTCACCGACACCGACGCAGCGCGACAGGCCGGCCGCGATGCCGGCCTCCCCATCCTCGACCTGGACCAGGGGTTTGACGCATGGGTGGCCCGACAGCCGGACGGTCCCCTGCCCTACGAGCTGGCCGGGCGCAAGATGACCTACACCTCCGGGACGACGGGCCGCCCCAAGGGCGTCGTCTCGAGCTTCTTGGGTCAGCGTCCATTTGCGGACTCGTTCAGGGCCAGTGCCCGGATGGCCGAGTTGACCGGGCTACCGGGGAACGGGGCGCACCTCTTCGTGTCGCACCTGTTCCACGGAGCCCCGCTCACGTTCGGGTTGGGCGCACTGGCCCGGGGCGCAGCCCTGCGGATCGTGCCGCGGTGGGAGCCCGAGACCGTGCTTGCCCTGTTGGCCGACGGGGTGACGTCGACGTGCATGGTGCCCACGATGTTCCGCCAGCTTCTGGCGCTGCCCCTCGATGCCCGCTCGAAGTTCGACGCGCCGGAGCTCGTCACCGTCCTGCACGGGGGCGAAGCCTGCCCGCGTCCGGTGAAGCAGGCGATGCTGGCGTGGTGGGGTCCGAGACTGACCGAGTACTACGGCTTCTCCGAAGGCGGGATGACGATCGCCACCAGCGAGGAGTGGATGCAACGGCCCGGGACAGTGGGCCGGCCCGTGAACGGCCAGCGCATCGTGGTCGTCGGCGAGACGGGTGACGAGGTCGGTACGGGCGTCGAGGGAACGATCTACTTCGTCACTCCCGACGGCGTCACGTTCTCCTATCTCAACGACGAGGCCAAGACGGCCGCGGCCCATCGGGGTGCTGCCTTCACGGTCGGCGACGTCGGGCAGGTGGACGCGCACGGTTACCTCTTCATCACCGGGCGCCAGTCCGACGTCATCGTCTCTTCCGGCGTCAACATCTATCCGGCCGAGATCGAATCGGCATTGGGCGCCATCGACGGGATGACCGACCTGGCCATCGTCGGTGCCCCCGACGAGCTCAGGGGCGAGCAGGTCGCAGCCGTAATTGTGGCGCCCCACCCGCAGGACGCGGCAGCGGTGGCGGCCCGGATCGCCGGCGTGGCGGCGAAAACCCTGGCCGGGTACAAACGGCCGCGGCTGTTCGTGCATGCCGCCCGCCTGCCGCGCGACCCGACCGGCAAGCTGCTCCGCGCCGCCCTGCGCGACAGCGTGGCGCGTCTCTGCTCGCCCGAGGGGGACGGGGCGCTGACGCGCATCCATCTTGATGAAGCTGGACCTCCACCCGCGTCGATCGCCGGGAAGGCAATCGCAACCACAGGCAAGGGGCAGAACAAGTGAGCGGCATCCTCGACAACAAATCGATCGCGGTCACGGGAGCGGGTCGCGGCATCGGTCGGGCGGTGGCCTTGCACTGTGCCCGGGAAGGCGCCAACGTCGTCGTGTCCGACTTCGGCGTGGGCATGCACGGAGAGGACCCGTCGAGCGAGGTGGCGGACGCGGTTGTCGCCGAGATACGCGACGCGGGCGGCCATGCGGTCGCCATCGCCGACTCGGTGACCCAGATGGCGGCTGGCGAGCGGATTGTGCAGAGCGCCATCGACAATTGGGGGCGGCTCGACGGAGTGGTCTGCGTCGCCGGGATACTGCGGGAGCGGATGCTCTTCAACATGACCGAGGACGACTGGGACGCCGTGATCGCGACCCATCTCAAGGGAACCTTCACGCTCTTCAGGGCGGCCTCGGTGGTGATGCGGGCACAGCAAGGCGGCGCGCTCGTCGGTTTCACCTCCGCCTCCTTCCAAGCCAGCGTGGCCCAGGCTAACTACTCCGCCGCCAAAGGCGGGATCGTGTCGCTGGTTCGCAGTGCGGCTGCCGGCCTCCACCGTTACGGTGTCACGGCCAATGCCGTGGCGCCCATCGCCCGCACCCGCATGATGGCGCAGGTGCCGATGGACCTCCCCGAGACCGGAGATGCCGAGGACGTGGCGCCGATGGTCGCCTTCCTGCTCTCCGACCGGGCCAGGCACATCACCGGGCAGATCTACACCGTCGTGGGGGGGAAGATCGCCGTGTGGAACCAACCGCACGAGGTGCGGGCCATGTACAAGGCCGGCCGGTGGACTCCTGAGGAGATCGCCGATCGCCTCGACTCGTCCATCGGCCAGGAGCCCATGCCGATCCTGGCGCAGCTCGAGGCGTACCGCCGTGCCGCCGCCACGGCGGCGGAGACGGGGCGGACCCCTAACTCGTGAGCCGCGCGCACCAGCGCTCGCCGGGCAGCTCCATGCCGGCTAACGGGGCAGCTCCATGCCGGCCGCCTCGCGGTCCCAGGTGTTGGCGTTGCGCGCGTCCGCGCGCAGGGCGAACTTCTGAGTCCGTTGCGTCGAGTCCGTCTTCGTCAGCTCGGTCACCACCTCGACGTAACGGGGGATCATGAAGCGCGGCATGCGGGGGATGAGGAACGTGATCAGATCCTCGGGCCGCAGCGTGACGCCGGGGTGCAGCACCACCACAGCCTTGACTTCGTCCTCGCCCAGCTCGGACGGCACACCGATGACGGCGGACTCGGCGACAGAAGGGTGCTCGTTGACCGCGCTCTCCACCTCGAACGACGAGATGTTCTCCCCCCGGCGCCGGATGGCATCTTTGATCCGGTCCACGAAGAAGTAATTTCCCTCGGCATCGCGGATAAAGCCGTCACCGCTGTGGAACCATCCGTTGCGCCAGGCGGCCGCTGTCTTGTCGGGCATCTGGAAGTAGCCGCTGGTGATGATCCACGGGTCCCGCGTGCGCACGACCATCTCGCCGAATTGACCCGTGCTCACCTCCTCGTCGAAGTCGTTGACGAGTTTCACCTCGAAGCCCGGCGGCCCGGTGCGCACCCGCCCCACCGTCGTGTGATCGGTGAGCTCCCACCCACTGGCGAAGGGATACCCGATCTCGGTCATGCCGAAGCCGGTGCAGACCCGGACGCCGAACCGGCGCTTGAACTCCTCGAACTCGGGAATGACCGGTGCCATCACCACCCCACGGAGCGGATTGTCCGCGTCGTCGCGCCGCGGAGGCTGCCCGAGGATCATGGTGGCCATGGGTCCGACGAGCCCCCCGAAGACGCAATTGTGGCGCCGGATATCTTCCCAGTAGGCCGTCAGGCTGAAGGACTCGCGGAAGACCAGGCGGGCCTCGTGGACGAACGCGGCATACACGGCGGCCTTGCCGGCGACATGGAAGGCGGGATAGACGCTGTAGTACCCGGCATCGGGCTCGGGGACGATGTCGGCGGGCAGCATGCCGTTGAGGTCGTGCAGGCTGGCCCACGACACGAGCACCCCCTTGGAAGGGCCCGTGGTGCCCGAGGTGTAGATCACCGAGGCGACATCGCGGTACGTAGGGTCCTCCGCTTCGGCGCCTTCGGCCAAGGGAGCGACGCCGCCGAGGAAGGTATCCCCACCGAGCACCTCGAAGGGCAGGTCCGGCAGCGCGCCGGTGACGTCGAGCACCACCACGGTGCGGAGAGTGGCGAGGCGGTCGGAGACTTCGGCCAGGCGAGCGCAGAACTGCTCGGATATGACGAGGAGGCGGGCCTGGGAATTCTCGATGAGGTAGGCCAACATGTTGCCCCGGTAGCCCGTGTTGGCCGGCACCTCCACAGCCCGGAGCCAGCTCAGTCCCAACCACACCGAGTACGAGTCGAACGAATGGACGACCATTGACGCCACGTGGTCCCCGGCGGCCACACCAGCCCGCCGGTAGGCGGCGGCCCAGCGCAGGTTGCATTCGTGGAGCTCGCGATAGGTCCGGCGGGTTCCGTCGACACATTCGAGGGCCACCCGCTCGGGGGTGGCCGCGGCGCGCTCCGCGATGAGGTGCGGCAAGACGTCGTGGCGCGCCAGCACGGCTTGCCTCCCTTCCGCGAGCCGGCTACGCCGGTGCGCCGTCGACGTTGATCACGACGCGGCCACGTACCGATCCGGCCAGGATCTGTCGGGCCAACTCGGGGACGTTCTCCAACGGCTCGACGGAGCTGATGAGCTCCAGGAGCGGGCGTTGCACCATCGCGTTGAGGCGCGCCCAGGCGACTTCGCGCACCTCGGTTGGCGCGGCGACCGAATCCACGCCCAACAGCCGGACGTTGCGCAAGATGAACGGCAGTACGGTCGTGGGCAGGTCCGAACCTCCGGCCAACCCGCACGCCGCCACCGCGCCGCGATAGCGCGTCTGCGCCAGCACGGTGGCCAGCGTCTGGGTGCCCACCGTGTCGATGGCGCCGGCCCAGCGCTCCTTCTCGAGCGGCCGCCCGGACGCTGCGGAGAGCTCGTCGCGCCCCACAATGGAGGAGGCGCCGAGCGACGTCAGGTACTCCGCGATCTCGGGCCGACCCGTCGCCGCCACCACCTGGTAGCCCAGGCCGGCCAAGAGCATGACGGCGAAGCTCCCCACGCCGCCGCCGGCGCCGGTCACCAGCACCTCGGCGTCGCCGCCGGGGTGGAGGCCGGATTCCTCGAGCGCCAGGATGCACAGCATGGCGGTGAGCCCGGCGGTGCCGATGGCCATGGTCTCGCGCAGCGAGAGCTCCGGGGGTCGGGCCACGAGCCACTCGCCGCGCAGCCGCTGGCGCGTCGTGTAGCCGCCGGGATGGGTCTCCGACAAGCCCCACCCCGTCGCCACGACCTCGTCGCCGGGCGACCACCGGGCGTCATCGGAGACGCGCACCGTTCCGGCCAGGTCGACGCCACACACCATGGGGAACGACCGGGCGATGCGCCCCTTGCCCGTCACCGCCAGCCCGTCCTTGTAGTTGAGCGACGACCAGTGGACGTCCACCGTCACATCGCCCTCGGGCAGAGAGGATTCGAGAACCTCGGTGAGCGACGCCGGGCCTTGCTCAGTAGCGACTATGGCGGGAAACGAATCCATCAAGACTCCTCGTCTCGGTCAGTGGGCAGCGCATCACACAACGACAGCGCATCACACAATGACGCCGGCTTCACGTAGCTCGAAGAGCGCGACGTCGTCGAGCGCCAGGTCGGCCCGGAGGACCTCATCGGTGTGCTCGGCGAACCAGGGCACCCTCCGGGCTGGACCGTCGGGCACGCCCGACATCCGTATCGGGTTGTTCGGGAAGACGACGGGCTGCTCCACGCCGTCGGGACGTGCCATCTCGACGAGCATGTCACGGGCCGCGAGGTGGGGGTCGGCCACGACCTCGTCGTCCCGGAGGCACGGTCCGGCCGCCAGGCCGGCCGCGCCGAGCTCACGGCAACTCTCCATCTTCGTCCGGCCCGACGCCCATGCCTCGACGGCGGGGCGGATGACGCTCTCGATGCTGTCGTACCAACCCTGGCGATCGGCGAGGTGCGGATCGGAGATCCATTCGGGATGGCCGATCAGCCGCGCCAGAGCGGCGAACTGCTGCACGCGGCCCACCTGGAGGATGAACCACCCGTCGCTGGCNNGACCAGTAATTGGTGATGATGTCCGTCATCGCAACCGTCGAGTCGAGCATCGCCACATCGATGTGCTGGCCAACTCCCGTCCGGTCACGCTGGTAGAGCGCGGCCAGGATCCCGACGGTGGCGAACATGGAGGTTCCCATATCACCGAGCGATCCGCCTGGTGCCACCCGCGGCGCCTCGCCCTCCCTGCGTTTGGTCTCGTACAGGCCGGACATCGCCTCGACAACCGGCGCGTACGCGGGCCAGCCGTGGTAGGGCGACGTGTCGTCGCCGCCGAAACCCGACACGGAGACGTAGACGACCCTTGGGTTGACGGCGCGCACGTCGTCGTAGCCGAGACCCAGCCGCAGCAGCGCCCCACCCTTGAAGTTCTCGGCGAAGACGTCGAATCGGGCCGCCAGGTCCAGGACCAACTGGCGGCCTCGTGGATCCTTGAGGTTGATGGAGACCGATCGCTTGTTCAGGTTGTTGCGCAGGAAGGTGGCACCCACCATGCGGCCCTCGGGGTCGGCAATGGCGGGCAGCGAGAGCCGGCCTGAATCCCCTCCGTCGGGGGATTCGACCTTGACCACTTCAGCTCCCAGCCGGGCCAGGAGCTGCGTGGCGAAGGGGAGAGCTTGCATCTGCTCGAGCGCCAGCACCCGGACCCCCTCAAGGGGACGCCCATGGTTCAGTGCCGCATCGGTTGCTGCATCGTCGACTCGCACCACACCTCGTCATCTCGCGCCGGGCCATCTCGCGCCGCTTCGGCTCGGGCCGGATCAGCGGCACGACCGGGGTCACAGTAGTCTGTCAATGCTACGATTATATAGATGCGGGGCATACTCGGGCACGGGGCGTACATCCCGCGCTGGCGACTCGAGCGGGCGAGCATCGGGACCGCGCTGGGCAGCGGGGCCGCCAAAGGGACGCGCGCCGTGGCCTCCTACGACGAGGACACCACCACCATGGGAGCCGAAGCAGCCCGCCTGGCCCTGCGCAACGCCCCCGGGTCGACCCCGGCGACGCTGTGGTTCTCGACGACTGCTCCCGCCTACCTCGACAAGACGAATGCCACGACCATCCATGCCGCCCTCCGGCTCGAGCGCGACGTGCTGGCCGCCGACGCCGGCGGTGCAGCTCGCTCCGCGACGGCCGCTCTGCGCACGAGCCTCGACGGCACGGCCCCGGCGCTGGTGGTGGCAGCCGACATCCGCGGCGGCCTGGCCGGTGGCCCCGACGAGTCGGCGGGAGGTGACGGCGCCGCCGCCGTCCTCGTCGGTGACGAGAACGATGGGACCCTCGTCGCCACCTACCTCGGTTCGGCCAGTGCCAGCGAGGAGTTCCTCGACCGCTGGCGTGCCCCGGACGATTCGTGGTCCAAGCTCTGGGAGGAGCGCTTCGGCGAGGGTCGCTATCTCGAGCTGGGCGAGCACGCGTGGAAGCACGCGCTGAAAGCCGCCGGGCTGGCGGCCGCAGACGTGACGGACCTCATCGTCGCCGGCCTACACGGGCGGGCCGTGCGCGCCTTGGCACGGCGCCTGGCCGTTCCGCCGACCCGCGTGGTGGACACCCTGGACGCCTCCGTGGGATGCACCGGCGCCGCCCATCCGCTCCTCCTGCTCTCGTCGGCGCTCGAGTGCGCCGCCCCGGGTGCGGTGATCGGCCTGGTCGCCCTCGCGGACGGCGCCGACGTCTTCTTCTTCCGCGCCAGCGGCTCAGGCACCCCGGTCCCTCCGGCACGCACGGTGGATGCCCAGCAAAGTGGCGGCCGCGTGGTTCCCTACGGCAAGTACCTCGCCTGGCGGGGCCGGCTCCAGGCCGAGCCGCCACGGCGTCCCGACCCGGCCCGCGTGTCGGCTCCCGCTGCGGGTCGGGCCATCGAGTGGAAGTTCGGGTTCGTCGGCAGCCGGTCCCCCGGCTCCGACGAGGTGCGCCTGCCCCCGGCGGTGCCCGGAGCCGATCCCAGAGGGTCCCCCGAGCCCGCGCCGATGGCCGATGCACTCGGCACCGTGGCCACGTACACCGTCGACCGCCTCGCCTACTCGCCCAGCCCTCCCATCGTCTTCGCCGTCGTCGACTTCGACGGGGGCGGGCGCCTTCCTATTGAGCTGACCGACGTCGGACCCGACGAGGTGACTATCGGGACCCGCGTGGAGATGACCTTCCGCCGTCTGAGCAGCGCCGACGGCATCGTCAATTACTTCTGGAAAGCGAGGCCGGTGACGGCCGGCGTGCCCGGGGGGGACGAGTAGTGGGATCCCACGGGATCAGGGACAAGGTCGCCATCGTCGGAATGGGCTGCACCCGCTTCACCGAACACTGGGACAAGGGCGCGGACCTCCTGGCGGTCGAGGCGGCCAACGACGCGTTCCGCTCGGCCGGTGTCGACAAGACGGAGGTTGACGCCTACTGGCTGGGCACCGCGCTCTCGGGTGCCAGCGGCATGGCCCTCTCGAAGCCACTCGAGCTCTCCGGTAAGCCGGTGGTGCGAGTGGAGAACATGTGCGCGACGGGCGCCGAGTCGCTGCGCCAGGCGGCGTACGCCGTGGCCTGCGGCGCCTACGACGTGGCCGCCGCCGTGGGAGTGGAGAAGGCAAAGGACTCGGGGTATCAGGGCCTCAATGCCTTCCCGATCCCCAACGACGGTTCGGCCCGCACGCTCACCGCGGCGGCCATGTTCTCCATGGCCGTGCCCGCCTACGCCCACAAGTACGGGGTCGACCCGGCGGAGATGAAGCGGGTGCTGGCCGAGATCGCCTCGAAGAACCACGCCAACGGCGCGCGCAACGTGCGGGCCCAATTCCGCCGGGAGGTGCCGGTCGAAGAGATCCTGTCCATGCCGACCGTGGCCGGCGAGCTCACCGTCATGGACTGTGCCGGTGTCGCCGACGGTGCCGCCGCCGCCATCGTCGTACGGGCCGAGGACGCGCACCGCTATACGGACCACCCCATCTACATAAAGGCGCTCTCGTCGGTGGCCGGGGACGGCAAGGGCCTGAGCGACCCGGGCTACGACTACACCACGTTCCGCGAGGCGGCGGACTGCGCCCGCGAAGCCTACGCGCAGGCTGGTATCCGCGACCCCCGGCACGAGCTCGCCATGGCCCAGGTGCACGACTGCTTCACCATCACCGAGCTGATTCTCTGCGAGGACCTGGGTTTCGCCGAGCGGGGGATGGCCTGGAAGGACGTCCTGGCCGGCGCGTTCCGGCTGGACGGCGTGCTCCCCGTCAACACGGACGGCGGGTTGAAGAGCTTCGGCCACCCCGTCGGGGCCAGCGGGCTCCGCATGATCTTCGAATGCTGGCTGCAGCTGCGCGGTGAGGCCGAGGAGCGCCAGCTCGACACCAGCCGCGGCCTCGCCCTCACCCACAACCTCGGGGGGTACCCCGGTGAGATGGTCTCGTGCATCACCGTGCTGGGCGACCAGCGCAGCTGACGCGGCAACGACGGCGGCATGGCGACGACCCGCGACGTGTTGCGCCTAGAGGTGGACGACGGGGTGGCGCTGGTCACCTTGCACCGCCCGGAGGTGCGCAACGCGCTGAACACGGCGATGATCAACGCCCTGTGGGAGGTGCTGCCCGAAGTCGACGCCGACCCCTTGGTGCGGGCCATCGTCCTGACGGGCAGCGATCCGGCCTTCTGCAGCGGGCTCGATCTGCGCGAGCTCTCCGGCGGCGGACAGAACGCCCGCCCACGCCAGCAACGCGATCAGGTCAGCGCCCGGGGACCGCTCCCGCCGGTCGTCACGCCCATCGTCGGCGCCATCAACGGTGCAGCCGTGACGGGCGGGTTGGAGATGGCCCTCAACTGCGACATCTTGGTGGCGTCGGAACGGGCCACCTTTGCCGACACCCATCTGCGGGTGGGTGTGATGCCCGGAGGCGGCCTGACGGTGCTCCTCCCGCGCCGGGTGGGCCTCGGCAGGGCTCTCGAGATGGCGCTCACCGGCGCCGTCCTCGACGCACCCGCCGCGCTGGCATGCGGGCTGGTCGACCGGGTGGTGCCGCACGCGGCCCTGCTGCCCACGACGCAGACGCTGGCGCGCATGATGGGTGAAATGGAACCCCAAGCCCTGCGGTACTTGGTCGAGACGTTCCGACGTGTGGCTGGGCTGCCGGAATCGGAGGGCCGGGAGGAGGAGCGGCGACGCGGACACGCGTGGCGAGGGGGAGCCATCGATGCAGCCGCGGTGGACGCGGCGACGGCGGACATAGTCGAACGCGGCAGCGCGGCACACCAACGCCGCGCCTGACTGGCGCGGGCCTTCGGCTTGGCCAGTGGTTACGCCAGCAGGGCGCCGCGGCCGCGCTCGATGAGCAACCCCTCGACGCCGTCAGCGTCCGCGTCGACCATGGGCCGGTACGGCTCGCCACGACCGGGGCTCCACCATACGGGGTCGCCGGTGCGCCAACGTTGTTGCGCCAGCACACGCTTGAGGACCTTGTTGGTGCGGGTCAGTGGCAGGGCCGCCATCACCCGCACATAACGGGGCGTCCACTTGGTGCCGAGGTCGGGCTGCGCGCCCAGAAAGGTAAGAAATTCCTCGGGATCGAACGACGACCCCCGCGCGCACACCACGGCCGCCATGACATCGTCACCCGAGTCGGGATTGGGCACACCGTAGACGGTCACCTGCTCTATTCCCCCATGGCGGAGAATGAGCCGCTCTATCGGCGCCGTGGCGAGGTTCTCGCCGTCGACCCGCAACCAGTCACTGGTGCGACCGGCGAAATAGGCGAAGCCCTGCTCGTCGACATAGGCCAGGTCGCCGCTGCGGTACATGCCACCCTGCATCCGCTGTCGTTCGGCGTCCTCGTCGCCGTAGTAACCCTGAAACCCCCCGGCCCCCTGCGTGTTCACCATCTCGCCGATCGCCTCGGGACCGTTGCACAAGCGCCCCGCCGCGTCGAAGCGCGCTGTCGCCGCCGGTGCACCCGTCTCCTGGTGCAAGACGGCGACACCTTCGGGGAGGGGGCCCATGGCGTTGGGTGGCGTGTCGGGCGTGCGCAATATGTTGAAGCCCGCCTCGGTGGCCCCGTAGCCGTCCAGAACGGTCAGGTCGAAGCGGGCGGCGAAGCGCGCCACGTCGTAGTGGGTGCTTTCGTTCCCCATGGCGATGCGCAGCGGATTGTCGGCGTCGTCCGGGCGCTCGGGAGTGGCCAGCACGTAGGCCAGCGGCTTGCCGACATAGTGGAACCACGTGCAGTGAAAGCGGCGCACGTCGTCGAGGAACGCGGTGGCGGAGAACGTGCGACGCAGCGCCATCGAGGCGCCCGAGACGATGGTGGGGCTCCAACCGGCCATGACGCACGCGGAGTGGAAGAGCGGCATCGAAAGGTAGCCCCGGTCCTCCGGGGTCAGGCTGAGGTGACCCACGACGGCGCTCCCCGGCGTCGTGATCTTGGCGTGCGAACAACGCACGGCCTTGGGGTCGCCGCTCGTGCCCGAGGTGAAGATGAGCATGAAAAGGTCCTCGGGCGCCAGATCGACTTGGGGCACGGTGCCGCCGGAGTGGCGCGCCAGCTGGGCGGCCCACGCCGGGGCATCGACGTCGAAGACGCGCTCGTCCGCCACGGTGTCGCCGACCTGGCTGAGGAGATTGCGATGGTGTTGTTCGGTGATGATCAGCTGACAGTCGGTCTTGGCGACGTCACGGGCCAGCTCGGGCCCTCGCCGGGTCGGGTTGAGCCCGACGATGACCGCCCCGCTCAGGGCGGCCGCGCCGAGCAGCATGGCGAAGTCGGGCACGTTGTCGAGGAGGACACCGATATGAAACGGCCCCTCCACCCGCCGTTCGAGCAGGAAGTTGGCCCGGTCCACGCACCCGTGGGCATACTGCGACCAGGTCCACGACCGGTCCTCGAAGACCAGGCACGGACGCCCGTCGTCGAGGCGCGAGGTGATCAGGCCACCGAGCAACGCGGCGCTCAGCCCTCTTCGCTCTGGTGCACGACGGCGCGCGCAAGGAGGTCTCGCACCGACGCGTCGTCGAAGCCCCACTCGCCGAGCAGCGATCGGGTGCTTTGACCCGGATGGCTCCCGGGCCGGGCGATCCCTCCCGGTGTGCGCGAGAAGCGCGGCATCGGCGCCACCTGTTGGAGCCCACCCACCTCGGTGTAGGTACCGCGGGCGACATGGTGCGGGTGCCCGGGGGCCTCGAGCGGTCCGAGGACCGGTGCGAAACAGGCGTCGAGGCCGGCGAAAGCCTCGACCCATTCGTCCCGCGTGCGGGTCCGCACCCGGTCGGCCACCTTGGTGCACATGGACGGCCATTGGGACTGGTCGCCTTGGGCAGGGAGATCCTCACCCTCGAAGCCGAGCCCCTTGAGCATGGCGGCGTAGAAGGCGGGCTCGATGGCGCCGAACGACACGAAGCCGCCGTCGGCCGTCTCATAGGTGTTGTAGAAGTGCGCCCCGCCATCGAGGAGGTTCGTGCCGCGCTCGGGCGTCCACCACCCCATCTGCATGGGACCCAGATTGGCCGTCATCACGTACGCCGCGCCTTCGGTCATGGCACAGTCGATGACCTGACCCTCGCCCGATCGGGCCCGCTCGAGCAATGCGGCCGCCACCGCAAAGGCCAGCAACACCCCACCTCCCCCGAAATCGCCGATCAGGTTCAGCGGATGCACCGGCGGNNGCTCCATCACGCCGGGACGGAAGCCTTCGACGAGCACATCGGCACGGTCCGTGAGGCGCCGCACCACCTCCGCCCCATCGGGATGCTTGAGGTCCACGGCCACCGACCCCCTGCCGCGGGAGATGATGTCGGTGTCCATGGGGTGCGTCGGAGGAGGGCCCTCCGGCGGGCGATCGACCCGGACGACGTCGGCACCCATGTCGCTCA
>PKYA01000198.1 GCA_003133545.1 Acidimicrobiaceae bacterium
GGTGTAGTTGACGCAGCAGTGCAAGAGCTGCCGAGTCAAAGCCGGGGTAAAGAGGTTGTACGACGAGTTTCCCGCGCCCGCTTGGTCTTCGATGATCGTGGTGTTGAAGACGGCGATCCCGACCACCTTTTCGTCGACGACTCGGTAAGGCTTGACTTTCGCCGTGCCGAATCCGGGGAGCTGGGTCTGGGCGTTGGTATAGATNNCCTTGTCCTGGTCGAAGTACAAGCCGTCGACGCTGCCGTTCCCGAGGCCCGCCTGCGGAGAGAAGTTGGGGACGTTGAGCGGGGCACCGTCGCGCTGCAATGGGAGGAAGTCGATGCCCGACTGGCTCTCTACCTGCTTGACATTGGGAAGGCGAGCGATCGACCGGATCAACGTTGCGTTGTAGCCCGAGTTGCTGCCGATTGTCGGGTTGAGGACTGCGGTCGCACCGACCAGGTTCGAGGGGTGGGTGCTGGCCCAGAACACAGGGAAAGACGATTCCGTGCGCCGCGCTGCGGCGATCGAGCCCATCGCCACACCGCCTACCAAGCCGACCAGCATGACGATCGTTAGATATCCACCCCAGCGGTGCCGGAACGTCGCTCGGAAGCAGTACCACGCGACGCTGAAGATTCGGCTCACGTCACTTGCTACGGACGAGTAGGCATTGACGGGCGTTCACTCGTTAGGAGTATTGCTACCCGGACGGGAACTGTCGAGGTTGGTAGCCATAGTGGTGACCTCGTGCTACCACCCCTCCGGCCCCAAAGGGTGAGCGGGCAGAGGACAGGGAATGTCCCATACAGCCTGGTGATGAGCTATCGCATCACAGTCCTCCTGCCGAAATTGCTGTTTACGCGAACGTTTCAGCTGTTGCGATTGTCACGGCACAGAGTGGCCTGCCGTTCTCGTAACGGGAACGGTGAACGACACGATTTCGAGATGGACAGCCGCGCCCCATGTTTCGCCGTAAGGGGATCCGGAAGCGGTGACGGCTCTCGACGCAGATCCGGACTTCGGAATTGGCCGAGCATCTGGGAGGATCTGCGGTATGGACGACGGCAGCGGGACCGCGAACGGCATGCGCTTCGGGATCACCGAGGCCGCTCATCACGGGGACGAGCGCACAGCCCTCCTTGGAGTCCTGCAGCGGCAACGAGACTTGGTTGGCTGGAAACTGCGGAACGCCCCGGACGAGGTGCTAGGCGTGGCGACGACCCCGACCGGCATGAGCCTGCCCGGTCTCGTACCCCACCTAACGAATGTGGAGCGCTCGTGGCTGCGTGATGTCTTCGCCGGCCAGCAGGGCCTCGCGTACGACCGGACAGAGCAGGATCCCGAGGCAGAGTGGCGGGTGCCGGCGGCCACGAGGATGGCTGACCTACTGGCCGGCTACGCCGCCGAGTCCCGTCAGTGCGACGCAGTCGTGACAGCAGCCCGGTCCCTCGACGTCGTCTCGGTTCAGCGCAACATGTCGCTGCGATGGATCCTGCTGCACCTGATCGAAGAGACCGCCCGTCACCTCGGACACATCGACGTGCTGCGGGAGCAGGCAGACGGCAGCACGGGTGAAGAGCCGAGCCAGTAAGCGTCGTCCCACAACACGATCGGCCTATAGGACGGTGAAACATGTCGAGGGGGGCGCAGTGCTAGCGAAAATTGCCTGCCGCGGTGCGGCGTCGGGGGCACCCGCCCGTGGTCGCCGATGCTTCCGAAAGGGCGGACGATATTGCCCACAACGCGGCGAAGTTCTCCTATTCCGCTCTAAGTAGCAGCGACGTCCGGGTTCGGGCCGCGGATAGTCCTGGCGGGATCGCGACCAGGGTCGCAAGCATCAGCGCCCCGGCGACGACGATGATGATCTGGCCCACGGGCACAGATGGGTAGGGAACTGCGAAGATCTCTCGGGCGAAGAGGGTCCACAACCAGCGACCGGACACGATTCCGAGCGGCACGCCCACCACGATCCCCACCGTCGCGGCCACTGACGCCTGCCACGCCACGGTGGCGAGCAGCTGTCGGCGGGTGAGGCCGAGAGTCTTGAGCAGCGCGAGATCCCTCCTGCGCCGTCGCACCGAAGCGGCGAGGGTCAGGCCGAGAGCCGCCACCGCGCCGGCCGCCAGTCCAACGGCCAGCAATGTGGGCGTGGTACCGGTCGACCGGTAGTTCACGATCTCAGCCGGTCGCTGGACGCCCAGGACTGCGAAGGTGCCGCCGGCATTCGGGTCGGACGCCAAGGCCCTGGTGGTGGCGTTGGCAATCCGCTCCAACGCGGCGCGCCCTGAAGTCGGGTTCACGCCCTTGCGCAGACGCACTGCGGCGAGCGCTGGGCCGTTGAGGTTGGGGTCAGGGTTGGTAAGCGTCCGCCGGAACGCTGCCGGCGCGGCGTCATTCTCGACGATGCCCCCGGTACCCATCGAGGGGTGCAGGACCCCGGCGTTGCCGATGGCCGGCAGGGTGGCCGTGCCGACGATCCGCAAGCGAGTCGGTGGGATGTAGGCAGGCGCATCCTTGGGCGCGCCGTAGCTCAGCGCCACGGTATCGCCCAGATTCTTATGGAGCTGTGCCAGGGTCGCCGCGCCGAGCACGATCTGTCGGTCTCCCGTGACCCGATGACCGGACAGGATCGGGGGTGAAAAGGACGCGCTGGCGTTGACGCGCAGGATCGGGATGGTCTGACCGTCGATCTCGGCGTCTGCGTAATTAAAACCGGTCCACGCGGCGACGACAGGGCTGCGGTCTAGCAGGCGCTGCGCATAAGGGGGGACCTGACCGCCCCCCACCTCGACGATGCCGTAGTTCCAGTTCCATCCATACAGGGACGGATGCGTCACGAGCGTGCTGAGGCCGCTGCCGAAGGTAAGAGTTGCCACTACCAGCATCACTGCCACGGCCGATCCCGCCAGCGCAGAACGGACCGGCACGGCTCCACGGGCACGTTCGAGGGCGAATCGGATACCTGCCACTGCGGAGACAGGCATGCCACTGGCTGCGGCCGTAGCGGCGATCCTCGACCGCGTAGCGGGCGTGTCGTCGATCTGGGGCAAGCGGTGCGGGGCCGCCCGATAGGCCACCATCAGCGTGATCCCGCCCAGCCCGATCACCAACAGTGCAAATCCGAGACCAACAACGGTCCAGTCGACAACGAAACTGGGTGACGGATCGACCTGGCGCACGGCGCCAATGGGCGCTAGCGGCGACAGCAGAATTGCAAGGATGATCGCCACGACGACCCCAACTAGGACCGCGCCGGTGGTGCCGATCAAGGAGTCAGCGATTGTCATGGACGGCGTGGCGCCCAAGGCTCGCAACACCCCCAATTCCTCACGTCGAGAGGCAATGCGACGTCCGATGGCCTGGCCCCCGATCACCAACGTGGCTAATCCGGCAATGGCGCCGAATACCGCCATGGCTATCGACTCAGGCTTGGTGGCACGTTCGACGTCCCCAACGGACACCGACGTCACGTGGAAGTTGTAAAGCGTGTCCTTTGGCAGCAGGCCGATGATCTCGCGTTCAACCACCGGCACGTCTTGATTTCCATGCACGAGCCTCAACTGATATGACGGGTACACGGCCTCGCCCGCATCGAAGAGAGATCGCGTAAGCGCGGGGGTGAAGATCGCATCGGTGGGATACCGGTCGATGTCATCGCTCACAACCTGAGTGTTCAACACCACCGTGCCGACCAGTGTGGCGGTGAACCGCCGTGCGGGGCGCACTTTGGGGATACCGAATCCCGACGAACTGATCTGCGCAAGGGTGTAACTGCCCATCGTGAATTTCTCTCCGACGTGCCACCCGAGTAGCCGCGCCGCGGTCACGGTCGTCATGAACTCGCCGGCTCGGTCGGGATCGGGCAGGCGACCTTGGGCCACGGCCGGTCGGTCCTGGTTGAAGAAGAGCCCGTTGAGGCTTCCGATGGTGAGTACTTGCCCATCAGCAACGGCGGCGTCATTGGCCGGGAGACCTTTGGAGTTCAACGGTGTTACGAAGAGTTCCAGGTCTGTCCCTGCCTGGGCTACATCGCGAAGGTGGGCAATCTCGTTCGATAGTTGCGGGGAAAAGCTATGCGCAGGGTCATTGCCGTCGTCGAGGTAGACCGTCACCTCAAGGTCTGAAGCGTGCGAACCGGAGAGGTAGGTCGGATAGGCAGACTGAGTCCGTCTCGCGCCAGCCACCGCCCCCACAGCCAGGCCGCCAAGGAGCCCCACAAGAAGCACGATGGTGAGATAGCCGCCCCAGCGACGGCCGAAGGTGGCGCGGAACCGATACCAGGCGACACCGAACACCTGGCTCATACCGCAAATGACCTCCGAGGACGCAACGACCAGCTTGCAACTCCAAGTCTGCTCCTTTATGCGCCAGAATCGAGGAGGCTGGCTACACAGGTGAGGCTGGTGCTAACACCCCTTTGGTCACGCCCCCCCGAACAGTCGCCGCTTTCGAGACGCACCTTCGCGGCCCCAGTACCGCGTGCAGAACCGCCTCACCGCTCGCCGGCCATCGGTCTTCAAAACGATTCCCGTATGCCCAACCCGCTCCGGGAGCGGCCCAGTCCAGACGTCCTTCGCAGCAGGACCATCCTATAAGACCCGCCCGGAGAAGATTCACGAACAGGTAGGTCGTATGGGACATCGAATGGCACGGTTCGGACGCTCGTCACCTCTAACCCGGGTGCCCCAGAATGCTCAGCTGTTTCGCTGTAAATGCAGTATCCCAGATCGCCGGTTCGGAGCCACGAAAACGGCCTGGCCGTCCGATGCCGCTGAGGTTGTCCACAAGTCGTTAATCAGACCCCTCTGTAGAATCGCCGGCGGGTGCCCCACTGCGGCACTCTGGGGCTAGGGCGGCGTCGAATGTGAACTTAGGGTCGCCACCGCTAGAACATGTCCGCAGTACGGCTTCAGCTCGGTGGTTGCTGCCGCCTCAAGGAGTATTGCAGCCGCTGCCGCTTCACCTAGTTCCGCTTCCAAAGCCTCTCGATCTCCGAGGACAGCGCCGAATCCCGCCGATACTTGCTCTTGCCAGTGGGGTATTTGCTTGTATTGATCGACGCCGAATCCCAACTCTTCGAGTAAGGGTCGGTAATCAGAAACGGCGTCGTCCCATAGCCCTAAGACCCGATCGAGGTCCAGCTCAAACGCTACGAAAGCAAAACGACCACCTGGACGGAGAATCCTTGCAACCTCGGCCAAGGCCGCTGCCTTGTCTGGTACGTATTGGAGGGCATCGACACTCATGACGGCATCGGCCGAGGCTGGTTCGAGTCCGGTCGCCTCGAACGTCCCTTGCCTGAATGTCGCCTTTCCGCTCATACCCAGAGGACCGACTCGCTCGGATGCCCGCTGGATCGCCATCGCTGAGAAGTCGATGCCAACGAGCCGGGAAGTGGATTCCTTTGCTGCCCACAGGCCCGGACCACCCGCTCCACATGCGAGGTCCACAAGGACTTTTCCGGCAGAAAGAGCCAAGCCCTCAACGAGCGCCTGTAGTTCAGCCAACGGAAGGAAGCTGATGTGAGCAAATTCTTCCGGATAGTCCGATCCGGTCACATGCTGTCGCCAGATTCGACGCAATGTCGGGCTTTTGCCCCACATGGAGTAGAACGCATTGTACCCGCTGGCGACGAGATCGCTGGCCTCGGACATCGCGAAATCGTAGCCGTGGCCTTGTGAACGGGTGTCACGAAAGCCCTGCCCCCAAACGCCGGACCGAGGCGTGGTCTCTCGACACGTTTGGCCCTGACTTTTGGACCCTGGTGCCGTGGTCAGCAAGTGCAGCACGGTTTACCAACCCTGCGTAGGCGTGGACACACAAGTCCACCTGCAGCTCGTGTATGGAATCATGAATACGTGAGCACAAAGGGCCGAACCGGCAATCGTCGACTGCTTCAAATCACGCTTGGCATTCTCACCGGCATTCCATTTGTCTCTGGTTTGGTCGGCATGATCACGGGTCCCACCGCTCTTCCGGGTGGCGAGAGCGATGTGACGCCCACCCTCGACAGTGAGTATCGATTTGTCATGGCGTCCTGGTTTGCGGTCGCACCCGTTATCTGGTCAACACTGCCACGGATAGAAGAGAAAACCTGCACGCTCCGAATGGCGATGGGTGTTGTTTTCATTGGCGGTGTGGCCCGGCTGATCTCGTGGCGCAGGGCTGGTAGACCTCATCCGATTTTCATCCCGGCCATTGTGCTCGAGCTAATCGGCATGCCCGCGATTGCAGCCTGGCAGAGCCACGTCGCTGCGTTGGCCAAGTCCGATGTTCGGGGCGAGTACTGAATCGACATCTATCGCGCGGACAAATAGCCCATCGGCTCGTTCTCCACTCACGAGGGTGTCCCAGTATGTTCAGNNGCCCAACTCGCCTATTACGGACTCAGAGCGGGCGAGTACGACAGTGATCTCTATGAAGACCCCGGAACCACGGACCGACTTGAACGGCTGCTCACGAAGTTGGCGCCCACCGGTCGGGCTCTCGAACTGGCATGTGGGACCGGCGTCTGGACGGAGTTGTTGGCGACCCGGGTCCAGAGCCTGACTACCATCGACGGCTCACCCGAGATGCTCGCTGCGGCCCGCCAACGATTGGGCGACGCGCCGGTGACCCTTCTCGAGTTCGATCTCTTCGACGGGCAGCCAGCAGATCACTACGACACGGTCTTCTTTGCATTTTGGCTCTCCCATGTCCCGCCTAGTCGCTTCGAGTCCTTCTGGTCGACGCTGCGAGGAGCATTGGCACCGGGAGGTCGCGTTCTCTTTGTGGACACGGGCCCCAAAGAAGCTGACTTCGAACGGTTCGTACCGGAAGCGCCCATCCCGATGGTGGAACGAGAATTGAAGGACGGGACTACTCACAGGGTTGTTAAGGTGCTTCACGAGCCCAGGGATCTAGCGGTCAGACTGGCGGCGATCGGCTGGACGGCGAACATAAGTGCGGTGGGCGGAACCCTCTTCGCAGGAACTGCCGTCCGTAACTAAAGGATTGACCCTCTGCCTCCGTACGCCGGAACGAAGCGTGGCCGACCGGCACGACTGGGGCACCGTTGAAAGCGCAAAACTGTTGCAGCCCGCTCGTTCGGAGCCTCCCATGAGTGCTTTAGTAATGTCGAGGATGTGACAGAAGGAGAGGGACCCTCCGTACGCCCGACGATCGCTTGGGCAGAGGTGACGATCGACTATTCCGATACAGAGCGGGCGGCGGCATTTTGGAGCACCCTTCTTGGGGTCCCCGCCAACAAGCAGCGTATCGACGGTTGGTATCAATTGGCACCGACTGCCAGTGGCCCGGTTCTGAACCTGCAACCAGTGCAAGAGCCGAAAACCGGAAAGACTCGGGCTCACTTGGACTTTTGGGTCGATGACCTCGCGACCTCAATTGCATTCGCGGAGCAGCTCGGTGGGACGGTTTTGAATCAACACAGCTTTGAAGAATGGACAATTGCTGTGATGGCAGACCCGGAGGGAATCGAGTTCTGCCTCGTCGGCCGGAGCTAACACCTTGCCGACGGCATCGTGTTCCACCGAGAGGCTTTCATCGACTCGGAAGTAGCGCTGCGGCATGGGAACTCAGCTGTCGTCTGCGGTTGATGAGTTCCTGGAGTACGTCGAGAGCATCATCTCGAGCGCCCTTGGGGGGGCTGCGCTGACGGATCCTGTCTATGGGCCCGACCCACGAACCAACGGGCCGGCACGGGCACTGCAGAGATCAGGACGCGGAGTGTGTTGATGCATGCCGTGGTCGCACCACGCAGGCACGCTCCGGCTATGGGATTTACGAGAGGTACATTTTTACGCCACATGCATCATTTCGCCGTTTCGCCAACCATTGCCGGTATCTCTGCATCGATCGGTTATCGGTCGTCGACTTCGACCCACGGCTGCTCGAGGTGTTATCGAATCACCGAACCAGCAACCGTACCCTGTACGTCTCAGGGCCGCGTGAGCTCCGTATTGTCATCGGAGAGGAACTTAGGAGCGTGCTGCCGCTGAGTCTGCGGCTTGGATGAATGCCGGAAAGTTGACCGATCCCCATCCTGTGGCCTCGTCATAACCGGGCCGAGCAGTACAACAACCCAGGCCGTAGACGTCAATGTTGCCCTTGGTGATGTCACGTAGCGCGCTTGAGTGATCTGCCCCGAGTTCATAGAGCAGCGGGTTGATGAGGCCAAGCGACGCTTCATGGTGAGACGCTGCTTCTTGGTCAGCCAAGGCGATCCCGCCGGCGAGAAGGGGAGTGGCCGCGCTGGTACCGCCACCGGGCATCCATCCAGCGAAGCGGCAATGTCTCGAACAGTAGGTGGCAATTGGATAGCTCGAGTCTGCTTCGAGCGACACATCGGGCACGAGACGGCCGCTGCCAGTAAGTCCGAGCTCTCCTTGATACCACGGGCGCGTGTTCACAACGCTCTCGCCCCCTCCGCTAGCTACTCCGACACCAAGGGGGAGGTCGTTCCAGGCTCCCTCATTCTTGATCGAATCGTTGGCATTGAGACCAAAGAGTGCGCCTCCAACACTGGTGACAAACGGCGAAGACGACGGAAACTGCACCGACAAGCGAGCGAGCGAGCGATCCGCGAAGCTCGATTTGTTTGTGGTGTTGAAGAGGTTGCAGGAGGGCCCCCAGTCGCCTGAGGCTGCCACGACGCTGATACCGTTCGCTGCCGCGTCCATGAGAAGGTGCTCATAGAGCGGGTAGGCGAGTGGGAACTGGGAGTACCGTTCGTTCCCGCCCTCCTCGCAGACTCCCAAACTGATGGACACCACCTTGGGCATGGGGCCATGGAGGAGTGAATGGTTCAGAGGGGCGTCGAGCAGTTCTGCCAGCCCGGTTGCGGTTGGGCTCGGGTTGTCGATGACGTCGATACTGCTCAATCTTGGTGCCATCGCTGCCACCATCTGGGTGTCGAGGGCGATCTCATCGGGCGATGCTGGGCCGCTCGCCGATGTCGGGGTGCCCAGTCCGACTGCGACGTTGTTGATGCGCGGCGTGGCCAAGCCGAAGCAGTGCGTAAAGGTGGCCAAATCACTTTGTCGCCCGGGTGCGAGTGACAGGATGGCGACCGCCTGACCTTGTCCCGAGATGCCTTCATCGTGAAGGCTCTCGACGCCATACGCGGTGAGGTACTGCTTGGGGGTCAAGAGGTCGAGCGACCTCCCGGTCATGTGCTTCCCCGCCGAGCACCCGCCGGGAGTTCCTTCAGAGCCAAATCTGGTGCTGAGCAATGTGCGTGCGGTGGGCTTTTGCACGAGGACAGGTGCTTGTACGTAGTGGAGGGAGAGAACGGCAGACGCTCCTAGCACGAGGGACACGTTCCCGATCAACTGGCTCGGGAGCCGCGGTTCGGAGGCGGGAGCAACCACATCCTCCGTGCCAGTGGCTGTGACGAGCCGGTACTTCCGATACGTCGTGTGGAATAGTTTCGATGCTTCTCTGACACTGATTGCAGCCTCGACGTAAGACGTCGTCGGATCAAGGTGTCCCACGATGCCGTTCGCCTTTAGGTGGCCGAGAACCACATTGCTTGTCGCAGCGCTTGCTCCCATGTGGCTCGCCACCCACGAGACACTCTCGTAGTGCCGGTACGAAGGAGAGTCCGGATCGCTGACCGCCTGTGCGAGCCCCAAGAGGTCCGCGTCTTGGAGAGGCATCGAAAACAACACGTCGAGCATCGTGGCCGGATTCGGAACGCCCGTCATCACTGCTGAGTTCGGTTGCTGCCACCCTTCGAATACGCTCGAGGTCTCGGCAGGTGCAAGCGGTGCCATAGCCTGCGAAGTGACATCAGCACCAACCGGCTGTACACATGATTGGCACGCGAGCATTGCGGTCATAGTCACGGCGAGGCTGAGTACAGCGACACGCCAGTGACGCCCCCTTCTCACCCTGATACCTTCGGTGATCCAGGAATCGACCCCCGAGACGAAATCAGTTCCCCGGAGGCCGGCGGACGGGGTGCTCGTGCGGGTGTCCAGTCTGCGCATGCGGTGTCCGCGCCTTGAAATCACCCTTGTACCCGAGTCGCCGGAGAACCCACTTGCCGAACCGGCTGGGTGGCTTGCGGAGCTCTGCCTCCTTGGCCTCGGCCTCGTGGCCGTCAGTCACTCGAATCTTGTGGGCCTGATTCGCATACCGCGCCCGTCCACTCACCCTCCGAACACTACCGGAGGACGGACCGGCTGGTGAGAGACAAGCTGGTCACCAGGCCCCTGAGCTACGACACATGGCGCCCATTACCGCCGGGATGGGGTGTCACCCTGCGGCACGACTGGGCAGGGTCTGAGCGGGATTGCATGAGTAGGCAATGATGGTGGAATGCCGATCGAGGGAGTCCTCTTTGACTGGCGAGGGACCCTTGTAAGAGACCCAGACGACCTGTGGTGGGTGCGGACAGCACTGACGCGATCTGGAAGATATATGGGTGATGCCAGCGTTGTGACCGAGATCGTCGATCGACTGCGACGAGCCCATGACTTGCCTAAGGTGGTCGAGGCGCAGGCGTAAGCGGACTGCTCCGCCGAAGAACACCGGGCGGCCACAATGCTCTGGTTTTCAGAAGCCAACCTGGACACTGCGTTGGCCGAGACCCTCTATGCCCTCGACCGAGACCCCGTCGCCCACCCCATCTATGAAGACGTGCCTGAAACCCTGCAGAGATTGAAGACACTTGGAATCAAGGTCGCCATCGTCAGCGATATCCATTTCGATCTTCGGCCCGAGTTCGCACTGTGTGGAATTGATGGGTTCGTGGACGCATACGTTCTTTCTTTCGAGCATGGGCGTCCAAAAGCCAGATCCGCGCATCTTCATGCTGGCGCTCGAACACTTGGGCGTTTCAGCGTCAGATGCGCTCATAGTCGGTGATCGCTCCGAAAGAGACGGTGGGGCTGTTCACGCTGGGATTCGCACTGTGCTTCTTCCACTGGAGAGCGGGCCGAGACGGGGCCTCCACTCGGTTCTTGATTTGGTCGAGGCATGACCAGCAATCCTCCGGTAGCGCGCTAATCCATCGAATCTTGCCCTGATCGCCGGATAGCAGCGTGCTTCGAACCTGCCGATGAGTCGTAGCCATGGTTTTCATGACGCACCAGTCAGCACCGAAGCCCGGAGATCGGGTCCGTGTCGTCCGAGACCCGGCATGGAATGGACCCTGGCCAGCCGAAGCCACGGGGATCGTAGAGCCAATCCTGGGAAAGCCCTTTCGCGTGATCAACACCACAGATGCGTCCTTCAATGTGGCTGACGACGAGAGGGGCGAAGTGCGCGAGTTCATGGTCCGTTTCGATGAGCCCCAGCTCGATGTAGAAGGAGACGGCCCGTACCGAGCGGCAACTGTGTGGGAGAAGTACCTCGTCGTCCTCGATGATCGCCCTGTCAAAGAGACACGGTCAGATCGACGGGCTCGCCGAGTGAGAGACCGAGCCCTAAAAGAGGTGATCCAACACCCCGAGAGGGGTGAAGCGATTGGGCAGCCGTCCGACGATCCGCGGTTCAGCAGCGAAAACGACTCTGGGTTGAGTTAGCAATTAGAGCGCCCCCGAACGCCGCACTGGTGGGACGGTTCGGCACCATGCCCTGGGTAGGTGCCCTACTCAACCTCATGGAGTTTCCGATGAGCGGCTGCAGGACGGTCACCTCCGCAGTTCCGCCACCTCTTCCAGCCATCCCAACTTGTTTGGGTTGCGCATGGCGTAAATCCGCGTGATCCGGTCGCCCTCGATCACCAGACTCACCGCAGTGACGGCGCCACCCACTTCGAACCGGGCACCGGGCATGCCGTTGAACCGGGAGGTGGTCGCCACTAAGTCCGAGAGATCCGCCACGCGGGCCAAGAACGCCACCACCGTCTCCGCCCCGACGAGCGGCCTCCGAGCAGCCGGCACGAGACCGCCGCCATCGGCGATCAAGACCACACCTGGGGCGAGCAGTTCAACCAATCCCTGCACATCACCGGAGGTGACTGCGGCCATGAACTTTTCGAGGGTTGCCTCTTGCTGCGCTCGGTCCACTTGCATCCGAGGCCGTCGCGCCGCCACGTGCTCGCGGGCACGGTGCGCGATCTGCCGGACCGCAGCCGGGGTCTTGCCCACGACCTCGGCGAGCTCGTCGTACGATGTCTCGAACACCTCGTGCAGTACAAACACCGCCCGCTCGACCGGACCAAGCGTCTCGAGCACCGTGAGTAGGGCGATCGAGACGTTCTCGGCGAGCTCGGCGTCGTCGGCTATGTCCGGACCGGTCAGCAACGGCTCGGGCAGCCATTCCCCGACGTAGTCCTCCCGGCGGCGTGACACCGTTCGGAGCCGGTTCAACGCCTGCCGGGTGACGATCCGGACCAGATAGGCCCGCGGGTCACGCACCTCGGTCCGATCCACGCCGACCCAGCGCAGCCAGGTCTCCTGAACGACGTCCTCGGCGTCGGTCGCGGAGCCGAGCATCTCGTAGGCGANNGCGGCTTGAGGTCACAGGCGGCGGCGAGCTCCTGCGACTCAATTCCCATGGCGACGTTGGAGCGGGCCATGAAGTTGGCCAGCGCAATGAACGCGGTGAGTTCCACCAGCGCGGCCGGTCCGAGCGCCTTGAGCAGTCGAGCCGATAGCTCGTCGGTCACCGTCGGTGGCGTCTGCGTCATCGCCTCGGCGTACTCCATGACGTCGCGCTCGAGCGGCGTGAAGACATCCGACACCCGCCAACGGGGAACCTCACGCGCCTTGTTCACGTCGAGTCCCTCGTTGTGGGCGTGGAAGTAGCCGAAGTCCAGGCAGAAGCTGCAGCCGACGAGGCTGGCTGCGGCCATGTGGGCGAACGACTTCAAGTTCTCGTCACACTGGTCCCACTTCTGCGCCTTGCGACCGACGCCGAAGCTGAAATTCAGCACCTTCCGGTTGTGCCACGTCACCCCGACCGGCTCAGGCACCTCTCCGAACATTTTTCGGGACATCCGCTTGACCAGTGCGCCGTAAAGTCCGGTCAGTTCTGCCTGGGGGATCCGTGTACTGCTGGCCATGATGCCTCCTATGGTGACTTGCTTTCACCATGAGACACCGGCCACGACTCGAATGTGACATCCGAGTCGGATTTAGTTGGCGGCCTCGATTGAAACAGAGCGATTGCGGGTCGACCGCAGACTGCCCCCATATGCGCATAGAACACGGTCGCCGAGGTCGCCCCGTACGCCGGCCTGAGGTCAGGTCACCACGCAAGGCCTCCTGTGATTGCGCTCGTTGCCCTGTGGAATAGCGCCATCGGGATACCCGTCGATCCGCCATAATCCGTCATCGTGAGCGGGTGATCGGACGACCAAAGCTACTGGGGCCGGAAGGCCGACAAGTCGGCGCTGGGGTATCGATGGCATACGTCGCTCCAGGTGCGGGACGTCCAGTAGCGATGACCGCGGGGTGGAAAGCCCACCAACTCCAGCTGCCGAGGTGTGGCTTGCTCGACGAATCGGTACCAAGATTTCCCCAGCCGCTCGGTCAGGCTCATCTTGTCGAACCAGACGTCACTCACGGTGCGATAGCTGGCCTTGAGCGAGAAGCGAGCACCGCCCGACGCGCTCATTGCCGTCCCCCGGTGGTAGGTGCTCGTCTTGTAGGCCAGCACGGTTCCGGCCGGACCGGCGGTACTGACCTCATGGGCGTAGATCTCGGGGTGCTCCTTCCGGGTGATGCGCGGCGGCCACATCGGGAGGTCTCCGGTGTGGCGTTGCGACACCACGTGTGTCGGCCCGAGTTCCTCGGGGACTCCGTGGATGTAGATGAACATCTCGACCTCGGCCATGGTTGGATCATCCGACGGCACTACGGGCGTGTGGTTCCCGTAATCGCAGTGCAGCTGCTGGTCGTAGTCCGTGGCGCCGCTGTACTTCGCCCAATTGTGCGCCTCGTACAAGCGGATGGCCGCCGTGCCGAGGAGCGCTTCGGCGAGGACGGCGATCGGCGGACTGACGCCGAGAAGGGACCACTCGACGCTCGAGTACGGGAACGGGTCTATGCCGGCGAAGACGCCGCTGGTGAAGCGGGCATTGCGGGCCGGGTCGGCCGCGGCGTGGTATTCCTCGGCGGTCGGGAACATCAGCCCGAGCTCGCCTTGCGCTGGCGCGAGGTCGTCCTCCCCCAGGTACCCGGGCAGGACGGCGTACCCGTGCTCGTGGAAGTGCTCCGTTGCCTGCGCCAGCGTTGATGTCCGGTTACCCACCCGACACGACTTTAGCTACTTCCCCCTGAAAA
>PKYA01000123.1 GCA_003133545.1 Acidimicrobiaceae bacterium
AGGGGCCAGTCACCAAGAGCTCAACGCCGCCGCGCTCGCCTTGCGCACCGCGGCACGCTCCAAAGAGGACGAACGAGCCCGCCGTTTGCGGGTGCACCGCGTCCGCCACCTCCGCGCGCATCAGTGCGCGGAGGGCGGCATCAGGGGTGAGTTCTTCTGTGACGAGGTCGCCTGGGCCAAGGTGGCCCCCTGGCTCGAGGCGGCGCCAGGGAGCGCCACAAAGCGGCCGGGTACCAAGAGTCGCTCGACGCGCACCGCCTGGATACCTTCCTCTCCCTCTTGGGCGCATCGGACGCCGGTGGATCAAAAAGGGGCCTCGGTGCCCACACCTTGGTCATCGTCGATGCCGCCGCCCTGCGCCGCGGCAGTGCCGTGGGTGAGGAGCTCTGCGAGATCGAGGGGATTGGCCCGGTCTCGGTCGAAGCGGTCACCGAACTCGTGGGCGAAGGCGGCATGCAGTTCTTGGTCAGAGACGGCGCCGACATCACGACTGTGACCAGCACCCGCCGGGCTCTGCCCCAACGGGTCGAGGCGGCTCTCTTAGCCCGCGACCGCACCTGTGTCGTCCCGGGTTGTGGCAAGCGCCACGGACTCGAGGCCGACCACTGCTACATCGACTACGGCGACGACGGACCGACGTGCCTCGAGAACCTCAGCGGAATCGGACGGCCGGGCCGTCTGCGTGGCTCCTAACCGATGGCGTTCGGGGCGACCCTTGCACGCCGTTGACTCGGCGCATAGGGGGCAGTTTGCGGTGATTACCTTCAAGCCGCTCGACGGTGGACCAGCCAGACGGCCGTTCCCATGAGGAGCAGGGAGAGTGCAACCAACCAGCCGCCCTCGATCCATTGAAAGGGCCAGAACCGGCTGGCCGGCTGGTAGCTCAAGAACTGGGTAAAGCCGTGGTGGAAGAGGTACTGCGTAGGACTCATGTTTCCCAAGGCCGAGCCGGGACTCTGGATCACCGCGCCGCCGCTCACCCTGGCGCCGGCCTTCTGCAGAACCTCGTCGATGGTGGAGGAGCTGACCGGCTTGCCGCCACGGGTCCACCACTGGCTCATCACCCAATCGGTAGAAGGCAAGTTGGGCTTACTGGTAATCAACGGAGCCTCGTAGTGCGGGCGCAGGAACACTCCGGTCACAACGGCGAGCCCGCTCCACGCGACCAGGGTGGCGAACATGGCGGGGACGACCCGACGGATGAGGATGCCGGCGAGTACGCCTATTGAGAACGCCATCAGCGTCCAGGCGGCGAACGCGACCCCATGGAGGTCAAACGTGTTGCCATCGAGTGGGTTGGCCCCGTAGCGCCCGCCGATAAGCGGCTCGTAGCACCAGGAGAAGAGGAAGCCGACCGCTCCGGTCAGGACCATGACCATGACGGCGAGCGGTGCGAGCGTGGCGACGGTCCACCGCGCCCTTCCGAAGCCTTGGGTCCAGGTGTACCGGAAGGTGCCGGACTCCAGCTCCTTGGCCAGCACCGGCGCGCCGACGAACGCTCCGATCAGCGCTGGGATTACCTGGAAGAGGGCCGCTGTGAGTGTCAACGAATGCCCGGCAATCCCGCTAAACGTGCGGGCTTGCTGGCCAATGAGCAGTAGGTACAGGCTCACGGCGCCGAGCACCGCGACGAGACCGGCCACCGTGAGCCGGTGCTGTCGCCAGGTAACCCAGGCCATTCTCCGCCAGGGCACTGGCCGCCGGCTGGCATCGCGTCCCGAATGCGCGGGCATGGTCAGTGCGGTCATCGTGCCAACTCCGTCGGCTCGGCGTGCCGAGCCCTTCTCGGCCCGGGGAGCGAGGCGGCGCCGGGCTCGCGCAGGTACGCCAGCGCGAGTTCTTCGAGGCTGATCGAGCGGGCCTTCCAGCCTGGCGGCACCGGCTCGGTCCTTCCGTCCGTCCTGATTAAGAGATGAGTCTGCGCCTTGCTGTGCAGCGCGTGCACCACGTTGAGGTGTTCGGCGTACCGGTCGGCGTCGGCGTCCGGGCCGCTCAGTACGCGGTGGCATGCAAGAAGGTCATCGACCTCGCCGGCCACCTGGACACTGCCGCGCGAGAGGATGACGAGATAATCAGCCACCCGCTCGAGCTCGGCCAGGGCGTGCGAAGACAGCACCACCGAAACGCCGTCGTCAGCCATTGCGGCCATCACTGTGGCCATGAAGTCATGCCGGGCCAGGGGATCGAGCGACGCCATCGGTTCGTCGAGCACAAGGAGCTGCGGCCGCCGGCTCAGCGCCAACGTAAGAGCGAGCTGTGCTTGCTGACCGCCCGAAAGCTTGCCGGCCTTGCGATCCAATGGGATGGCCAGCTCACCCAGTCGAGCTGTGGCGTAGCCCTGATCGAAGCGCAGGTTCAGGTTCCGGGTCAGGTGCAACATGTCGGCGACGGACAGGTTCTTGTGTAACGGTGCATCCTGGGCGACGAACGCGATGCCGTCGCGCGCGACAGGCGACCCGGCCGGTGTACCCCCGAGCACGGTGACCGTGCCAGCGCTCGGTGCCGTGAGGCCGACCGCCAGGTTCAACAGTGTGGTCTTGCCGGCACCGTTCGGTCCGACCAGCGCGACCACGTGTCCGTCGGGAATTGCCAGCGAGCATTCGCGTAGCGCCCAGGTGCTGCCATAGCGCTTACCGAGGCCAGCGGCTTCGATGACGTTCATGCCACGCCCTCCGACTCATCGCTGGTCGCGCCAGGGCGAGAGCCCGAGCCACCCTGACGCTCACGAAAATCCCTCAACACGCTGGTGAAGAGAGCAACGATCCCGTCCTCGTCGAGCCCCGCCGTATCCGCGGTAGCGAGCCATCCGAGCAGGGAACGCCGAAGCACGGTCAACTCGGCCAATGCCACGGGGTTCAGGGTGGACTGGATGAACGTGCCCTGGCCCGGCCGCCCGACGGTGAGGCCCTTGGTCTCCAGCTCGCGGTAGGCCTTGGCGACGGTGTTCGGATTGATGGCCAGCGAGGCGACCACATCTTTGACCCGTGGCAGTTGATCGCCGAGTTCGAGGGACCCGAGACGAAGCGCGTGCTCGACCTGGTGCACGAGCTGCAGGTAGGTCGGCACGCCAGAGGCGGGGTCGAGCGAGAATTCAATCGACGACATCGGAACGGTGCCTTCGAGGAGGGAAGCGTCCCCTGCGTCAGCCCGGGTCGCGCTTTCATCTTTTCCTAGTGGCATAGTAAAAGGGTATAGCCATTCATTCCGCTATGTCAACGCGGGGTGAACCCGAGTGGCAGTCGCTTCTTGCTTCACGGCGAACTGAACGCTCAAACGCTGGTCTGAGATAGCTGATGATGTCCTAACTTCATCGGCGAGCAATTCGCCGCCGAGATCGCGCTCGGCAGTTAGGGGGATTTAGGTGCCCCACTTTGACGCCGTCATATTCAAGTGGGACATGCCACCAAGGTGCCGTACCAGGGTACGACCGGCAGGCCCAGAGGGGTCTGATTAACGACTTGTGGACAACCTCAGCGCCATCGGACGGCCGGGCTGTCTGCGTGGCTCCGAACGAAGCGTACTGGGGCATTTAGCCCGATCGATGAGCTGGAGCATTCCTGACTAGGCCGGGCCACGGGAGCGAGACTCTGCATCGCCGCACCCTAGGGTGGCGCGACGGGTGCGTCTCTACGGCCCCGTAAACTACGCTGCCCCGTTCCACGGACACGCTCGATCGCGGCGCCTCGTGATCGATGCGCCCAGACCACGACACTTCTTCCCCTTATGGACATCCCTCAGGTTCCCGATCGCGAGCGGCTGGACCCGCAACGGGGATCGGCTGGCCAGGATCCGGGCCAGATGGATGCCAGGAGGATCACTCGGCGCTCCCTTCTGCACGGCAGCCTCCTGGTAGGCGCGGGCACAGTAGGGAGCGGCCTCGTCCGTCCACCTGCGGCGGGTGCTGCGATGAATCCTTCTGCTGCCGTGCTCACCGAGCCCTTCTTCGGGGACCATCAGGGCGGCATCTTGACCGGGACCCAGCGCTCCACCGTGGTCGGTGCGTTTGACGTCGCGACGGACGAACGGAAGGACCTAGCCGGTCTCCTGCAGCGATGGACCGCGCTGGGGGCTCAGCTCACCGCGGGTGAAACCGTCCCCATCCCGACCGAGGAGCTCTCGGGCGATACCCCCTCGTCGACCGACTCGTTGGAGGCCTACGGGCTCGGGCCGTCTCGCCTCACCCTCACGATCGGATTCGGGAAGTCGCTCTTTGAGGACGCCGAGGGACGAGATCGGTTCAAGCTTGCCCACCACCGCCCCCCAGCGCTCATCGACCTCCCCGCGTTCTCTGGTGATGCGCTGGTGGCAGACGACAGCGACGGTGACGTCTTCCTCCAGGCCTGCGCCGACGACCCCCAGGTCGCCTTCCACGCCATCCGCAGCCTTGCCCGAGTCGCTCCCGACGTCGCCATCCTGCGATGGACCCAAAGCGGCTTCTCGGGTGGGAATCAGGCGGGCACGCCCCGGAATCTCATGGGCTTCAAGGACGGGACCATGGATTCGAACCTTCACCCGCCCGATGACCTCGACGCCACGCTGTGGGCCGGGACCGAAGGCCCGGGATGGATGCGCGGGGGCAGCTACCTCGTGTATCGACGGATCCGGATCGATCTCCAGCGTTGGGACCAGGAGACCGTGTCCGAGCAGGAACAGGTCATCGGGCGGGACAAGCTGAACGGTGCCCCCCTCGGCACAGCTGAGGAATTCTCAGCCCTCGATCTCGACGCCCAGGACGCGGAGGGCAACCTCGCCATTCCCCTGCTGGCGCACGTACGGCTCGCCGCACCGGCGACGAACCACGGCGCGGTGATCGTGCGACGGGCCTTCTCCTACGACAACGGCACGATTCCGCAGGGCGCGTCCCGGGCTGCTTTGGACAAGAGCGCTGTCTACGACGCCGGACTCCTCTTCCTCGCGTACCAAAAGGATCCCAGGAAGGCTTTCGTGCCGATCTTCTCGAAGCTGGCTGACACGGATTCCCTCAACAAGTTCTCACTGCATACGGCGAGTGGGCTCTTTGCTGTGCCGCCCGGTGCGCGCGGTCCTGGCGATTGGGTCGGTCGCCTGCTCGTCGACTGAGCCGGTGTGGCGTTGACGCTGGCCGCATCAGCTCAACCTGCCACCGCAGGCGCGTCCGCTCGGAGTGAGCGCTCCCGAGCCAATGTGGTCGGAATCGAACTCCGGTGCTTCCACCCACGTCGGTTCTAGCCATGCCTCGAGTCGCCTCAAGCGAGCGCGTCGGCTGCCGTGGCTGCGCCCAAGTCCGGCGACTGTTAGGGGACATCCCAAGACTTGTCAAGCTCCAGCAGTAGCCAAGTCGATGGCTTCAGTGTGTGGGCTTCAGCACGATTCGTTCCGTTGCTCCTGTTCGATCGTTCCAGATCGACTCCACATCGGCCAGCGGTTTGGCAACGGCATCGATCGAGAATGAACCCTTGCCGATTTCTACGGCAAGCTGCGGGAGCGTGGAAAGGATTCCGGCCGTACTGACTGAACCTTGTCCGCTGCCGAGGAAATGGATGTTTGCCTGGCGCAGAGCGGCTGACGGAAGGCTGATGCTGGCCCCGGCAATGGCTCCGATCTGAACCCAGGAGATCAGTCTGGTCCGATCTTGGCGCCCAGTCAGTAAGGGCATAATCGCTGATTCGGCAGGTTTGCCCCAGAGATAGTCGAGAACCACATCAACGTCTGCTGCCTTCACCGCCAAGTCGTGTGCGACCAGGTCAGGGGCGGCGGCGAGATCAACCATGTCATCAGCACCGAGCCCAGCCAATGCAGCGAGCTTGTCCGCTCCTCGTCCAGCAGCCAAGACTGCGCCCGCACCAAGATGTTTGGCGATTTGAATGGCAAGCTGTCCGGCTGAGCCGGTGGCGCCGAATATCAATACCGACTGCCCAGGTATGAACCTGACCCTTTGTTGCAGAGCAACCCACGAGGACATGCCTGGATTCATCGCTGCTGCCAGCAGGATCGGGTCAGTACCGGGGGGAAGGGGAATGCTGCGGCGTGCGTCAATCACTGTGCGCTCGGCCATTGCTCCATAAGCGGTGTCCGGAAGACTGAAGTACACCAGCGATCCATCGGAGCGGCGACCAACGCCGTCGATTCCGGGAATGAGCGGTAGCTCGTCGGTAGAGGTGTAGTGAGATCCGTTCGCCTGTGAGCGGACACGCGGGTGCAGGCCAGACGCCAGTACATCGACCACCTCCTCGCGTTCGCCAGATGGGACGGGTGGGGCGAAATCTTCGTAACGGGGGGGATGATCGAACTGGCGGACAACGGCAGCATGCATCTAATGGCCCCTTCGAGACGGCGGTGGTTCGGCCATCCCATGATTCATGCCTGGGTTCCGAGTCGCAAGGGGATACCCCCGTTGCCGCAACGGGGCAGCCATCGGCGGTTCTACGTGGGGGCTGATTAACGACTTGCGGACAACCTCAGCGGCGTGGGACGGCCGGGCCGTCCGCGTGTCTCCGAACCCGGCATCGTTCTGGGCTACTGATATCGTGATATCATGATGTCATGGCAAAGCAGACAACCGTGCGACTACCCGAGGACTTGGCCGAAGCGGCCGAGGCTGTCGCACGCGTCAAGGGCACAAGCGTGAATGCACTCATCATCGAGTCGCTTTCTGCGGAAGTTGCCCGGGTGCGCGCCGACAAGGAGTTCACCACTCGAGCTAACCGGCTCCTCAAGCGAGACAAGGAGCTGCTCGCCCGGCTCGCCCGTTGACCCGGTTCATCTCACTACCCGAGTTCTTCTGGCTCGCTGAACAGGTCACCGGGATCGATGCCGAGATCCTGGCGAACTCTGGCAGCATCAATCTCGCCGATTCGGCACTGCATGCTCCCCAAGCCAGCTTCGCTGATCAGGACTTCTACCCCGATCTGATCGACAAGGCTGCAGTCCTCACCTGTCATCTGGCATGGAATCATCCGTTGCCCGACGGGAACAAGAGAGCTAGCTGGGCATGCCTCGTGACGTTCCTCGATCTCAACGATGTGGTCTGGGATCCCGATCCACCTGACGTCGATGAGGCAGAGCAAGCTGTCCTTGCGGTGGCCGCACACGAGGTTGACGAAGCATGGTTTGCCGGCTGGCTTCGCCAACGGACCCGTGCTGCTGACGAGTGACTCTGGACCTGTTGGGGGGCACCCCGTCCATCCAGTTGACCCTGTGTTCACCCGGTCTGCAATGTCGGTTGACGGGTGGTCTGAATCCAGGCCCGTTCAAGGCCGAGCCGGAAGGCTCGCCCGTCAGTTCGCCACGGTGATCGTGACAGGCGCGCTGGTGCCGCTAGATGCAAGGTAGCGGGAATAGTAGGCGACGCTTTGCAATGTGTACGTCCCGTTGGGGACGCTGGTCGTATTCCACTGGGCTAACCAGCCGTAGTAAGTGGGGGTGGCCGTTGCAATCAACTGGTCGCTGAGCGTGCCGCCGCTGAGTTCAAAGGTGACGTTGGTCACATTGGCCGAGGCGCTGGCGTCGAGGAGGGACGAGATGCCCGAGACGCGCGTTCCGCTCGAGGGGATGAGGATCGCGGTAGTGGGCGGCGGGTTGGCGACGGTGACCGAAATCCCCGTGCTGTATGTAAAGTTGCCCGCGACATCGGTCACGAGGCTCTGAAGGGTGTACGTGCCGTTCGGGACAGAAGTGCTATTCCAGACGAGGATGTAGCCGTAGATGGTGGGCGTGGCCGTGCCGATGACCGTCTGTTCGAGGGACCCGCTGGTGGTGAGCGTGAACTTGACGTTGATCGCGGCCCCGTCGGGAGAAGAGGCCGTGGCGTCGAGCACCGACGAGCCGCCCGAGAGGCTGGCCCCGCTCGAGGGGATGAGCACTGCACTGGTCGGCATTGGGTTCTCAACCAGGATGGTCATCGGGAAGCTGGTCAAGGTGTTGCCGTTGGCGTCGGTAGCAACGCTCACGAGGTCGTAGATCCCACTGGCCACGCTGGCGGTGTTCCACTGGGCCAGCCAACCGTAGTAAGTGGGGGTGGCAGTGGCGACGACTTGGTCGTTTATCTCGAAGACCACCTTGGTGACGCTTACACCGGGAGCGTCGTACGCGCCTGCATCGAGGTATGTCACTCCGCTAATGGTTCCCCCTTGGGGAACGAGGACCTGAGTGAATATATCGGTGACGTTTCCTTGGAAAGTTGTCGAACCGGCATCGAAGACGGCCTGCAAGTTTCCTGTCGTCCCTGCAAACGAACCAGTCCCCGCCATCGCGGTAAGCATCAGCGCAAACTGGTCAAATGCGGGATTCGGGGGGGAGCCCACGGTCGATTCCGGACCAGAGGCACTGCCGCTGAGCGTGCCGATCCCCGTTGTGATGGTGAAGGAGCCGGAGAAGTAAGAAGCGTAGAAATTCCAGCATCCGGCAACGGTGAGATCGACTGTGCCGACAGCCGTACTTCCAGGGTAAGACCCATCGAACGTCAGGGGAGCGAACCCGCAGCCGTTGGTTCCGGACTGGTCGGATATTGTCCCGCTGAATGGAGCCGAGGTGACAAGGTCAGCGACGCTGACTGGGTCTGACGGCGCGGCGCCGACTGCTGGCGCCATTGCGATCGGAACAACCGTGAATGTGACCACCGTAATGCCGACAACGGCAAGCACACGTCGGATCATGACAACCCCCTAGTCCGCGGACGCCGCTCACGAGGCAGTCGGGGCCAGCGCGCCTCGTCTGAATGAACGCATATCCAAGACTATGCCCAAGAGTGACATGACGGATTATGGGATTTTTGTCATAGAACCGACATATTAGGAACTGCCCCCGGGTGTGCACTGCCGAACTGTTGTGGCCACTGTCCCCGAATAAGTGCCGGAGTGGGGCACCCGTCGGCGGTTCTACGAGGGGGCTGATTAACGACTGGCCGACAATCTTGCCCGGCTGTGCCCTGAGCATCATGACCTCAAGACCTAACGGGCTCGCGCGT
>PKYA01000224.1 GCA_003133545.1 Acidimicrobiaceae bacterium
ACCAGCGCGCCATCGCGGCGACGCAACGCCAGATCGCCACTGACCGGCGGCAGATCGATGCCGGCCTGCGCCGGGTCCGCCACCTCGCCATCACCGCGTACGTGATGGACGGCAGCGTCTCGTCGCCCACCGCTGCCGGGCTATTCGCCGAGGACGTGAGCACCGTGCAGACAGCCGACGAGTACGCCACCGTCGCCGTCGGCAACCTCGAAGACGCGCTCGACGCGCTCCATACCTCCCAACGCGCCGCGGCGAGCCAGCAACTGGTCCTCGTAGGCCAGAGCGCACGCGACCGCGCGGCACAGGCGCAGCAAGCGTCGTACCTCTCCCAGGCCAATGCCTCGGTCGCTCAGCTTGCGTCGGTGCAAGCCCAAGCGAAAGGGCAGCTGGCGAACGCGGTGGCCGCGCAGGACGCAGCGCTGTCGCGTGCCGCCGTCACCGCCGTGGTCAACGCGCAGCGCAGCGGGGCGGGACGCGCCCCCCGGACCGGGACCGGTTCCCCCGCCACGGCGCCCGTCGTCGCCGACATTCCCTCGCCGACCACCGATCCGGCGCTCAACCCGTTCCTCCAGTGCGTCGTGCAGGCCGAGTCCGGCGGGAATTATCAGGCCGTGTCACCGAACGGCCTCTACATGGGCGCGTTCCAGTTCAGCCAGGCCACGTGGAACTACGCCGCGGAAGCCGCCGGACTGAGCTACCTGGTCGGGGTCCCGCCCAACCGGGCATCGAAGGCCGCGCAGGACACCGTCGCCGTCGCCCTCTACGCGCTCGACGGCGAGCGACCCTGGCTGGGGGATCGCTGCAGCTCCTGACGCGCGACGCCAGCGATGAGGAAGGGCGGCGCGCTCAGATGAACCGGACGAGTTCGTAGAACACCGCGCCCCACGCCACCGCGCACAGTACGGCGAGCACCGCCTGTGGCCACACGGGCCGGCGCGTGTAGAGCAGCACCAGCCAGCTCATGAGATAGGCGTCGTCGAGACTGCGGAAGCCCACGTCGCCCAACCAGATCCCGGTGGCGGTGCCGAGCAGCAACAGCACGGCGACGGCCAGAAGAGCGCGGAACTCCAAGGGCGCGGCGCGGAGCAACAGGAGCGCGACGGCCACCACCAGTAGCAAGATGCCCAACTCGCCTACCCACAGGTCCGACGCCGTCGTGAACAGGCGGGGCACATAGTGCGCGAAGCCTCGGAACAGGCCGACCAGCGGAGTCCCGAGATTCTCCTGCCCGCTCTTGTAGATGGGCAGCTTCCCCGTGGCCCCCCACAGGACCAACTCCCACACGACGAATCCCAGGAGCGGGATGGCGACGGCCAGGTCGGACCGGCGTGGCGCCAGCCGCCCACGGAGGTCACGGAGCCCACGGAGGTCACGGAGGTCGGAGTGGTCCGAGAGATGTGCCGAGGCGAGCCCCGGAGGCGACCCGGACGGGATCGATCCGTCGCCGGCGCCCACGGGGTCGGTTCGCTCGGGTTGCAGCCGGGACCAAAGGATGGCCAGGGCCAGCGTTCCGATCAGCAGCACCGACGTCTCCTTGCTCACCACCGCGCCGAGCAGGGCGAGGCCGCTCCACACCGGGGCCTGCCGCACCAGGGCGGCCAGGCCCAACAGGACGAACGCGGCCGCGGTGAGCTCAGTCAGATCCCGGGCGAGCGTCCACAGGTAGCCCCAGTAGCCGGCGAAGACGAGGCCCCAGAGCGCGTGGCGACCAGCGGACTGGGCCAACAGCCCGCCGGCCAGCGCGACGATCCCGCAGACGACCACGTTGACCACGACCAAGGCCAGTGGGACCAAGGAATGCTGTCCCCCGGAGACCAACCAGGCGAGGAAGGGGTATCCCATCCGTTCGACCCGCGAGAACGAGTCGAGCCTGATGCCAAAGGCGCTGCGCGCCAGGTCGAAGGGATCGAGCGCGAGCCGGTAGTAGAACTGCCCGTCGTAGCCGCCCGTGCTGTCCACCGGCAGGCCCTTGGGGACCCGGGCCGGTGTCGCGAAGTTGGAGCCGGCCACCACGAAGGCGCCCAACCGCCGATGGGCCGCCACCAACCACCGGAAGAGCACGAACAGAGCGGCCAGGGTGAGCGCGACCAGAAACGGGAGGACGGGCGAGTCGAGCGGCCGCGTCCGCCCCATGTCCGAGTCGGCCGCTTCGTGCACATGGAGCGATCCGGGTTGCTCCCGGGCGCCCAGGAGCGCGGCCCGCACAGGGAAGCCGTCAGAACGAGCCAATGTGCAATGGAGCGTAATTCAGCCGGGACGCACCTCGGTGGGCATTGCGTCTCGTTCCCGGCGGCCGGGCCCGGTTGCTGTAGCTCCGCTGTGAGGGCTCGTAGTGTCTGTGACGGCTCGTTCAGCCCTTGGCGACGAGCGCGACGGCGGCATCGGGCTCGAGCACGCGGAAGCTGAGGCTCTCTTCGAGATAGAGCCGGACGACGTCGGCGTCATGGTTGGCGTAGCCGATGGAGAGATCCTGTCCGCAATCGAGGATGAAGTCCCCACCGCGCAAGCTGAGCACGACCCCGTCCTCGACTCCGGGCGCCCACACCAGCGGGCCACCGAGGATCTCGCGGAGATGGTCGAGGAGCAGGTGCCCGCCGTGCTCGGCGGTCTCGACGATCCGGGTGTACATGGTGGGGCAGATGGCCAAACCGTATGGCCCATCGATCCCGGTTTGGCGGAGCCTGTCGGTGGCCATGGCGACGGCATTGGGGTAGTGCTCCATGTCGTCGCCGTGGACGATCGGCTCGTGCGAGGTGCTCTCGGTGATGCCCCGGATGCCGGCCGCCTGGTACCCGTGGAACACGACGACGTTCTCCCCGACCGCGACCTGACGCACCGCCTCGTCCAGCTCGGCCAGGTCGATGTCCGTGGCACCGCGTTCGGCGTCGTCCAGCTGCACCCTGGAAACATTGAACTCGGCGCGCAGCTCCACCAGGGGGAGCACGTGGCGCTGCGCCGCCGCCACGCCCTCCGAGGGCGCGGCGATAGCGGCGATCCGACCGAGATTGGTGGCCGAGTGCGCCCACCCGTGGGGGCCGGCGAAGTCCACCATCTTGCGGGCGGCCAGGAAGGTGGTGAGGCGACCTTTCGCTTCCTGTTCGACCGCCTGCCAGCCGGCCTCGGAGATCGGCGCCAGGTCACGGTGCAGGTGGTTCATCGCTCCGCTCCCTTCAGGCTGCCGATGCCCAGGGATCCCGACCCACTCGCCGCGAGCTCCCCTTCGGACCCCGCCGCCGCGTCGCCCGACCGGACCTCGGTGATCGGCCCGGTGCTGAAGAGGAACTTGCGCAGGTTGGCGTCGAGCGCGGGGTCGCGGCGCCTTATCCACTCGAGTGCCATCGCCGCGTGCTCCTTCTCGTCGTCGCGGTTATAGGCGAGGACGGCAGCCAGGCTGGCATCNNTCCACCGATGCCTCGTCGAGGAGCTCCGCCGGCTCGTGTAGTCCTTCGCTTGCCATCGACCTCGCCTTTCGGTGCCGTTCCCGCCGCGGACCACAAACCGGGCGGGCACGACGTTGTCAGCTTTCACAGTAGAGCATGGGCGCGCGCCGTCGCCCGGGGTCCTAACCCATGGAGTCGGCGACCTTGCGCAGCGCAGTGCGGAAGTCGGGGTGCGCGATGTCCACCAGCGCATGGGCGCGTTCGCGCACCGTCAGCCCGGACAGCTCGGCCGCGCCGTACTCGGTCACGACCACCCCGGTGTGATGACGAGGGGTGGAGACCACCGAGCCTTCGGGCAGCAGCCCGACGAGGCGGGACACGGGCTGGTCCCCCACCAAGGCCGTGGAGCGCAGGCAGAGCAATGCGTGCGCATCGAGATGCGTCTCGGCACCGGCCACGAAGTCCTCGTGGCCCCCCACGCCGGAGATCTGCCGCCCGCCGATGCTGTCCGC
>PKYA01000069.1 GCA_003133545.1 Acidimicrobiaceae bacterium
CTCGACGCCTGGCGCGAGGTGCAGCCGGTGACCGGAGGTCGCTTTGTGCTCATCGGCGACGGGCCCGAGCTCGTGCGTCTTCGGCGCAAGGCGACAGAGGTTCCCGGAGCCGAAATGCTCGGCTGGGTGGACAACGCCGAAAAGGAACACTGGCTCGAGGAGGCCTGGTTCCTGGTTCACGGGGCGTACCACGAAGGCTGGGGGATCGTCATCTTGGAGGCGGCGGCGGCCGGAACGCCGGCGGTCGCCGTCGACGCCCCGGGCGTGCGCGACGCCGTCGTCGATGGTGTGACCGGCATCTTGGTGGACGGTTCGGAGCAATCTCTTGCGGCGTCCTTGGCTCGAGCCTGGATCGATCTGGCTGCTGACCGTGAGCTCTGCCAACAGCTGGGTAGCGCGGCGCGCCAGCGCGCCGCGCAATACGGTTGGGAGCGGATGGTCGATTCCTGGGAGGAAGTGGCTGAGGAGGCTGTGGGCCGCCCGGTCCGGATCACGAGTGGTCGCAAAGAACACCTCCGCCTGCGCCAGCCGCCCGCTCCGGTGGCCCGCGGCAGAGCCCATGAGCAGGGAAACAACCAGTGGCAGCCAGCGAGTCACCCGGTTGGCCTGAGGCGCATGGCCGCACTCATCAAGGGTTTCCGCACCCAGTTCGACGATCCCGATCACTTCTACACCCTCCTGGCCGACGACACCATTGACCTCATCGAGCGGTACGAACCGCTCGCGGGCAAGAGCATTGTCGACGTGGGAGGTGGCTCCGGCTACTTCGCCGAGGCATTCCGTCGGGCGTCGGCGCGCAGTGTCTTCATCGAGCCTCTATGGGACGAAATGACCGAGCCCGGGCGCCGGTTGGGGTTCGGGATCGTCGGAGACGGCTGCCGGCTCCCGCTGGCCGACGCCAGCTTCGATGTGAGCTTCTCTTCCAATGTTGTCGAGCACGTACGCGACCCGTGGCAATTTCTCGACGAGCTCGTTCGGGTGGTTCGACCGGGCGGCTTGGTTTTCATGGCCTTTACCAACTGGCTCTCACCCTTCGGCGGCCACGAGACATCTCCCTGGCACTACCTCGGGGGCGAGTGGGCCGCGAAACGCTACGAAGCCAAGCTGGGCTATCCGCCCAAGAACCGATACGGCGAGAGCCTGTACCCCCTGAGCATCGCCGCGGTGTTGCGTTGGGCGCAGGGCAACGCCGGAACGCGTCTGGTGGATGCCTTCCCTCGCTATTACCCGTATTGGTCGAAGGCCATAACCGTCTTGCCCGGCGTGCGCGAGATAGTGACGTGGAACCTAGTCGTTGTGCTCAGGCGGGCGGACGTTCACTAGGGCGCTCAGGGATCGAAGCGGTGGCCGTAGCTCCGCACCGTGACGATGTGCCGCGGGTGGTAGGCGTCCACCTCCACCAGCAACCTGATCCTGCGGATGTGCGCATCGAGGACCTTGCCCCGGTCCGACAAGTGCGGCCAGATCGCGTTGAGTGATCTCTCCCGCGGCACGGCCGCGCCGGAGTGGGCCACCAGCAGCCCGAGCAGATCGATGTCCTTGGGACGGGCGTGCACCCGGACGCCCCGCACCTGGACCTCGCGCCGGTCGAGATCGACCTGCACCGGGCCGGCCACCATGACGCCCCCGGAGTGGAACTGTCCGGGCGCCACCAGGGTCGGGCCCGCTCCCGGCCGAGCGGAAGCCCACCGGATGGCGGCCCAGAGGCGCGCCGCGCTCTCCCGTACGCGCCAGGGACGGCACAGGACGTCGGCCGCCCCCATCTCGAGCGCGAGCACGGCCTCGTCCTCGTCGTCGCCTGAGAGTAGAGCCACGACCGGCGTCCCCTGGGCACGGCTGAGCAGTCGGAGGACGGCCTGACTCGACATGTCGGGTAGGTCCGGGCCGAGGAGGATGACGCTCGGCTCGTGGCGCGTGCTCATGGCGATCCCCTCCGCGCCGGAGGAAGCCATCACTACGGAGAAGCCCTCCTCCTCGAGTCGGGCGACGAATCCCGCTTTGGGCAAAGGGTCGCCGTCGACAATAAGGAGTACCGGCGCGCCGGGAAACGTCGTGGCGCTACCTCCCCTGTGACTCCGAGTGGCGTTGCGTGCGGGCGACGATGAGCCGTGAGCTGACGAGCAGGATCAGCACAATGATGACGAGGAGCAGCGCCGCGTCATAGGCCAGGTAGTGCGCCTCGGGCGCCGGCTGGTTGTAGAACGTGAAGACCGGGTACGTCAGGTAGGCGAAGCCCTGGGAGTGGATCAGGCTGGCGCTGGGGATGGCATCGGTGAAGCTCGCCGTATAGATCAACGGGGCCGTCTCGCCGCAGGCGATGGCCAGGGCGAGGAGAAGGCCGGTGACGATGCCGGGGATGGCCGAGCGCAGCACCACCTTGCGGAGGGAATAGCCCTTGGACATTCCCAGCGCCGCGGCGCCTTCGCGGTAGTTGTTCGGCACCTGTCGCAGGGCCGACTCGGTGGATTTGGCGATGTAGGGCACGACCATGATGGAGAGGATGATGAGCGCCGGCAGGAGCGAGAACCCCCAGCCCAGGCCCACCACCAGCGCGACGTAGCCGCAGTAGCCGAGGACGATGGAGGGGAATCCCGACAACACGTCCGACGCCGTGCGAAAGAGGCCGCCACTCGGCTTGCCGTTGCGGCGCGGCTTGGCCAGCTCCGACAGGTAGATCCCGGCCATCACCCCGGTGCTGCCGGCGATGATCAGCACGCCGAACATCAGGATGAGGGTCCCGATGATGGCGTTCTCCAGGCCGCCGGTGGTCCCCTTGGTGGGGGTGGTGAGGACGCTCCACTGCCAGTGCGGTACGGCGCGCACGACGACCCCGATGAGCACCCACAGGGCGGGACCGACCACGAGGAGCAGGGCCAGGTAGGTGCCCACCCGGAAGAGCAGTCCGGCGATCGTTCGTCGCCGCATGTCGGGTTTGCGTACCGAGACTGCCATCTCGCCCCTAGGTCGGCCCGACCGACGGGACGAGAGCGGACGTTCGGCGGATGATGACGCCGGCGGCGAGGTTGACCAGCACCGAGATGACGGCGAGGACCAGCGCGAGCTCGGCCAGGGTGGCCACGGCGAATCCGGTGCCGTCTGTCTGTGCCCCGTCGAGCTGCGTCAGTATCGTGGCGGCGATCGTGGTCATCTGACCGAAGATGTTGGGGGCGAAATGGATGGCGGAGCCGCTCACCAGGGCCACGGCCACGGTCTCGCCGAGGGCACGGCCCAAGCCGAGCACCGATGCCCCGATGATGCCCGAGCGCACCCAGGGAATGGTGATCTTGTTGGCCACCTCCCACTCGGTCATGCCGAGCGCCGAGGCTCCCTCCTTGGGCAGGGGGGGCACCTGATTGAACAGATCCCGGGTGGTCGAGGCGATGATCGGGATGATCATTAGCCCGAGCACCAGGCCGGCGGTGAACAGCCCCTGGCCCGTGGCCGCCGGGGTGCCGCGGAAGAAATCGAGCACGGGCACATCGGGCATGTGGTTGCCGATGATGGGATAGACGTCGCGGGAGAGGATCGGTCCGAGGGTGAGAAGGCCCCACAGTCCGATCACCACGCTGGGGATTCCGGCCAGCACCTCAATGGCGAAACCCAAGGGACGCGAGAGCCAGGTGGGCAACCGTTCGGTGAGGGCGAAGGCGGCTCCGATGGAGACGGGCACGGCAATGATGAGGGCGATCGCCGAGGACTGCAATGTCCCGGTGATGATCGTCAGTGCCCCGAAGGAGGAGCCCTGCGGATGGGCCACACCGTCGGTGTGCACAGGCAGTGCGTAGCCGCCGCCGTAGGTCCACTTCGTGCCGGTGAGGAAGCCCCATCCGTTGACCCGGATCGCCGGGTAGGCCTTGACCGCCAGCACGCTGACGGCGAAGACGAGAGCGGCCAGCGGCAGGAGCACCGCCACTCGCCCGGCCACCTGCCAGACCCCCTCTTCATGGGACCGGGCGGTCTCGGCGATGCGCCGGATGGGTGACATCCGGCGCATCGCCTGCGCCTTGAGCGGCGGAGNNCGCCGGTGACCGTCACTACTTAATGTTTTTGATCTGCTTCAGCGATTGCGCGGCGACACTGGCCGGCAAGGCTTGGAAGTTCACCTGGGCCAGGTACGTCGGGTTGTTGCCGTCGGCGGAGTTCACGGCCCACTCGAGCACGGAGCGGATGTTCTTTGCTGTGCTCGAGCTGGACTGCTTGTCATTGACGATGGCGTACTCGTAGTTGATGATCGGGTAGCCACCCTTCGCCTTGCCGTAGATGAGCGAGATCGTCCCGTTGGCGGGCGTCTTTTTGGTGAACGCAGCCGCTTCGGCGGCGATGCTCGCTGCCGCGGGGAGTACGAACTGCTTGTCACCGTTCTGCAGGGAGGCATAGCTGAGCCCGGACTGGAGGGCCTGGGTCAGGTAGCTGATGCCGACGTAGGCGATGCAGCCCGGCGTCGCCTTGCAGCCCGCCACCATGCCCGAGTTGCCCATCTCGCCCAGGGCGCCGGGGGCGTTGGGGAACGTCAGGGAGGTGTTGAAGCCGACGGTCTTCCCCCAGCCGTTGGGGTCGGTGTCGGAGAGGAACGAGCTGAACAAGAACGTGTCGCCGCTGCTGTCCGACCGGTGCAGCGTCACGATGGGCAGGCTGGGCAGCGTCACCCCCGGATTGAGCCCCGAGATGGCCGAGTTGTTCCAGTTGGTGATCTTGCCCTGGTAGATGTTCGAGATCACCTTGCCCGTCAACTTGAGGTGGGCGGTGACACCGGTGATGTTGTAGGTGACCAGCTGGGCCGAGATGGCCAGCGGGATGTTCAACAGCGTGGGGGTGGTTTCGAGGTCCGACGGTGGGAGGTAGGCATCGGAGGCCCCGATGTTGGCGGTGCCTTCGGTGGCGTCGGTGATCCCGGTGCCCGAGCCCGTGCCGGCCGTCTGGATGGTGACCGAGGGGTACTTCTCGCTGTAGCCCGACGACCAGAGGTTGAAGAGCGGGTAGAGCAGGGTGCTGCCCGTCTCGCTCACCGTCCCTCCGGATGGGGTCTCCACCGCTGACTTGCTCGCGCCGGCGCTGCCGGCGAAGGCCGCGCTGAACATCAGGGCTACCGATGTGGCGAGCAGGCACGCGGGTGCCATGCGCTTCACTCGGGGCATACGCATTGAGGGGTTCCTTCCTTTTGGTGGTTGCTTACCTGTCAGAGTGCGTGGGTTGTCTGTCAGTTGTGGTGTTGCGGTGTATGTCGGCGGGTCAGCCCATCCGACCCGAGACATAGCGCTCGGTGTCGGCCTGCTTTGGGTGTGTGAACAGCTCCTCGGTGTCGCCGTGCTCTATCAGCGCACCTTCGTAGAAGAACATCGTCTGGTGCGAGACCCGGCGTGCCTGCGCCAGGTTGTGGGTGACGATGATCAGCGTCAGCGCGGGCACCAGGGTCGCTAGCAGCGCCTCGATGTACTCGGTTGAGACCGGGTCGAGTGCGGAGGTCGGCTCGTCGAGCAGGAGCACCTCGGGCCCCACGGCGAGAGCACGCGCCAGGCACAGCAACTGCTGCTGCCCCCCGGAGAGCCGGAACGGCGAGTCGCCCAGCCGGTCCTTCACCGCGTCCCACAGTCCCACTTCACGGAGGCGCTGCTCGGCCACGACATCGAGTTGCTTGCCCTTGGCGATCCGGTGCGCCTTCACGCCGGCGACGACGTTGTCGCGGATCGACATGGGAAAGGGGTTGGGGCGTTGGAAGAGCATGCCGATGCGCCGGCGCAGGGTGAGCACGTCATGGTGGGTGGACCAGATGCTTTGCTCGTCGAAGGTGACATCGCCCGCCCGGCGGAAGCCGACCACCTTGTCGTTCATCCGGTTGATCGTGCGCAGGAAGGTGGACTTTCCTGAGCCGGTCGGTCCGATGAGGGCGGTGATGGTGCCGCGCCGGAAGGAGATGTCGACATCGCTCAGGATGGTCTTGGGGCCGAAGCTGAGGGTCAGCCGCTGGGAGCAGACTACGTCTTCGGGCCTTCCGCGATCGGGATCGAGAGCCTGCAGCACGGGATCGAGCGGCTCGAGTCGTTCGGGTTGCACTCGACTTGCGTTGATGGAGTCTGGCCCGCGCTCGTCAGTCATTTTTCAGGAATACCATCCGAGTCCCGTCGCCGAAGGTCGTAACCCGACAGTAACGAAGGCAAGTGAACCCAGACCGAACGAGGGACGACATTGAGCTGAACTTTTGGTGAACGGCAGCCCAACGTCCGCCGAAATGCCAGGTCGCAACGGCCCAGTGGGTGTTGCCCTGATGGGAGTCGCGCCGGAGTGGCGCTTCAGACCGAAGGGCCGCCGAGCCAGCCCCGCCGCTTGAAGAGGCTGAAGAGGAGGATGACGGCGATGACCTCGGTGCCCACACCGATGGCGAAGAACGTCCACGCCGGCGTGATCTTCCCGACCAGCCAAGAGAAGTTCTGCCCGAAGAAGCCGGTGAGGTAGCTCAAGGGCAGGAAGATCGTGGCGATGATGGCCAGCTGCTTCATCACCACGTTGAGCCGGTTGGACACCGTCGACAGGTGGGTGTCCATCACGCTGCTCAGAAGATCGCGGTAACTGTCGACCAGGTCGGCCAGCCGGATCAGATGGTCGTAGAGGTCCCGGAAGTAGCGGGATGCCTCATCGGTCATGCCGGGGACATCGGCGACCCCGGCGTTGATGCTGGCCATCATGTCTCGTTGGGGCGCGATGACCTTGCGCATGTTCATGAGGTTGCGCTTCATCTCGAAGAGCAGACCCAGTTGGGCTTCGGTGGGTGCCTTGAGGATGTCGTCCTCCAGGGCGTCGATCCGGTCGTCGAAATCACTGAGGACGGGGAAGAAGCTGTCCACCAGGGCATCCATGATGAGATAGACGATCACGATCTGGGGCGACGCCGTGCCAGTGGCCCTATGGCGCGCCATGCGCTCGCGCACGGACTGCACGCCCGGGCAGTCGCCGCGGTGCACCGTGACGACGTAGGTGTCGGTCCAGAAGCAGTGCACCTCGGCTTTGCCGTTGTCGTCGGGATCGGCTCCCCGGGCCACCAGGTAGACGAAGTTGTCGTAATCGTCGAAGCGGGGACGCTGTGCGAACTTCTCGGCCGCCGCAACGGCGAGGGGGTGAAAGCCGAAATGCACGCTCAGGAGCTCGGCCACGGTGCCATCAGTCGTCTCGTCGTCCAGGTCGAGCCAGAAGAACTTCTTGCCCGCCAGCGCCGCCAGCACGTTCTCGGTGGTGGCCTCGGTGTCCTGTCCGTCCTGGGTCAGCATGCCCTTCATCCCCTCAGTCTCACTCTCGGGCCGCACCCAGCGGGGGGATGGGAGGGATCGGGGCCGCTGCTGATGGGATCAGATGAAGCGGGAGGGGTCGAACTCCGCGGGGAGGGTCGGGCACCGCTCGTCGGCCTGTGGCGCCATCCGCGCCGCCACGAGCAGCGCACTGTACGGACCGAGCAGCAGGCCGTTGGCGCCGTGTCCGGTGGCCACCCACACATTGGCCCACCCCGGCACCGGACCGAGGACCGGTCGGTCGTCGGGCGAGGAGGGCCGCAGGCCCACCCTGGTCTCGAGGTACTCGGCTGTGGCCAGGCCCGGGGCCACCGACAGACATTCGCGCAAGAGCTCGTGCAGGCCGGCTGCGGTGACAGTGGCGGAGAATCCCGCTCCCGTCTCAAACGTGCCCCCGCAGGCCACACGCCCTCCCGGCCAGGGCACGAGATAGTGCGTGAGAAGCGGCTGCACTATCGGCCATTCCTCGCTGTCGGTCGAGGTTCGCAAGTGAACGATCTGCCCCTTGGTGGGAGTGATCGGGAGGGTGCAGCCGAGCCACTCCCCCATCGGCGCGCTCCAGGCGCCGCCGGCCACCGCCAGGGCGCCACAGTGCACATCGTCGTGGCCCTCGACCTCGACCCTGTGCACCGTCCGCGCCGGCGCGCCGCCCGCCCCCGCCACGCCGGAGACCGCGCCGGGCACGAAGCGCACCCCGCGTCCCTCGGCGGCCTGACGGAGCGCCGCCGCCATCCCCCGGCCGTCGACGCGCGCCGCCCCGGGGCAGTGCAGGGCCCGGTGCACCGGACCCAAGGGCGGGAACAGGGACGTGGCCACGGCCGGGGTGATCTCGTGCACCCGGCCTTCGGCCCGGCGCAGCACGTCTTCGGCGAAGGGGGCGAACCAGCTCTCCTCGTGCCGGCGCAGGCCGATGGAGAGGAGTCCACACCTGGCGTAGCCTGAACCCTCGGTGTCCACGCCGTCGTTTCGGATCCGCTCGAGGAGCTGTGGGTAGTGCGCGCCCGCGGCGTGCGCCATGTCCCACCAGTAGGGCTGCGCCGCCCCGTTGGTGTCCGGCGACAGAATGCCGGCGCCGGCGTCGGTGGCCCGGCCCGGGTGGCCGGCGTCAATGACGGTGACGGCGGCCCCGCGCGAGGCCAGCTCGTAGGCCAGCGCGAGCCCCACCAGGCCGCCCCCGGCGACGGCGACGTCACAGTGGTCCCCGTTCACGCTAGGGCAGGCTAGGGCCAGTGGACTTCGTGCGCACTCCGGAAGAGCGCTTCGACGGATTGCCCGGGTACGCGTTCGCCCCCCACTACGTCGCCGTGGACGATGGCCTCCGCATGCACTACGTCGACGAAGGGCCCCCCAACGGAGAGGCGATCCTCTTGTTGCACGGCCAACCGACGTGGTCCTATCTCTACCGGCGCGTCATCGACGTGCTGGTAGCGAACGGCCTGCGCGCCATCGCTCCTGACCTGATCGGCTTCGGGCGCTCCGACAAGCCGACGCGGCGTTCGGATTACTCGGTCCGCGCCCATATTCGATGGCTGGGTCAGTTCCTCCAGGAGCTCGAGCCGTGCGGTCCCCTCACCCTCGTGGTGCAGGATTGGGGTGGGCCCATCGGCCTGGGTGCCCTGGCGGCGGCACCGCACCGATTTGGCCGCGTCGTCGCTGCCAACACGGCGCTGCACACCGCGGACCCCTCGCTGGCCGGCCAGCTCACATGGGCCTGCCACGGCACAGCAGAAGGCACGGTGACGGTGGAGTCGGCGCTCCTCGACTACCAGCGCATGGTCGCCGAACTTCCATCGCTCCGGCCTGGCCTCTTCGTCCAGGGCGCCACCCTCAGCGAGGTGGACGCGCCCGTCCTGGACGCCTACGACGCCCCTTTCCCCGACGAGAGCTATTGCGCCGGCGCCCGCCAGTTCCCCGTGCTGATGGGGTTGACCCCGGGCAGTGAATGCGCGCGGCAGAACCGACGCACGCTGGAGTTCCTCGCGACCTTCGCCGGCCCCTTCCTCACGGCCTTTGCGGACGGCGATCCGTCCACACGCGGTTGGGAGCAGGTGTTGCAGCGTTGCGTGCCGGGGGCGGCGGGGCGGTCACACGTGACGGTGGAGGGAGCAGGCCACTTCCTCCAGGAGGACAAGGGGCCTGAGCTGGGGGCGCTGATCGCTCGCTTCGTACGGGACAATCCGCTCTGAGGTCCCGGTCAGCCCGCGCTCTCGCACCCCTACGGTGACTAGGTTGCCCCCAATGAATTGTTTCTCGCCCTTGGCCGGGCTTGACCCCGTGAGCGGCGGTGGTCCCTGTCCTGCGGAACGCACATGGAACCTGCCACCCACCTCAATCGCGCTCGCTAAGCGGAAAAGATCTCGCAACTATTGGACCAACGGAACGAGCGCTCGCCACCGCCACCGAGTCAACGGGGCTGGCTGTTTCCCACTGGCATAGCGTCCCGCCGGCGAGCAGGAGCTGCCCGACGCCGGTGCCTCCGAACCTGCATCGGTCCGGGCGGTACCGAAATCGACCACCCTTGAACGTGGGTATCCGGGTGGCTTTGCTCGATGGGCGGTTCGGAGGGCATGGGGCAGGTACTCTGGTGCTATGGCAGCGCAGCCCGTGATGACCGCCGAGGAGTGGTTCGAGGGGATGCGTCATGCCAGGCCCCCGACCCCCGATGACGTGACGATACTGTGGGACGGTCGCCGCCTGGACTCGCGCGAGACCGTGATGGAGTGGGTGGCTGAGGTGGATGCGAAGCGCGCCGACGAGGCCGCTGCCGGCGCTGATGCCGGAGCTTGACGGTCCCCCACACGACCTTCCCCGATTGATCGATGTTCTGGATCGCTACGAGGTCGAATACCTGATTGTGGGCGGAGCGGCCGCTTTTGCCTAAGGCGCCGGGCGGCCGACCGAAGACGCTGACTGCGTGGTGCGCCGGGAACGGGCCAACCTCGACCGGCTTGCTGGCGCCCTACGCGAGCTGCATGCCCGCCTCCGCGTCGGCGGGATGACCGACGCTGAGGCCCGAGCGCTGCCGGTTCAGATCGACGGTACGACTCTCGACATGGCCGGCATGTCCACGTGGATGACCGACGCGGGCCCGTTCGATGTGCTCGCCGGTCTGGAGGCCCCCGACGGCCGACTAGTCCCGTACGAAGAGCTGGTGGTCCGAGCGACGCTGCTCCACGGCAATGGCTTCACGATCAGGGCTGCCGCTCTGGAGGACATTATTCGGGCCAAGGAGCGCGCCGACCGGGCCAAGGACCGGGAGGCCCTACCTGAGCTACGCGCTTTGCGGGACGCCTCTGCTGGCGGTGACGCGTCTCATATGGGTCGGCGCGTCGAATCGCCAGAAGAATGGGTACTAAGAGCAATGGCGGTTTTCGACCCCGTAGAGGTCGCCCTGGGACGGTATCTCTCAGTGGGCAGCCCAGGCCCGGCGGGTCTGTCGGCACTTGACGAGATCGTCGCGGCCTGCGGCACCGCCCGGATGTGGATGGAAGACAACGATGCGATCGAGGAGTGGACGCCGGACGGGTAGTGGTTCCAGCGCCACCGAATCCTGGTTGCACTCCAGTGTTGATAGCCCCACCATACCGGTCAATATCTGATTATCGTCTTCCACCCTGAACGCCATGACGGGGAAAACGGCTCCGGGCCGGCCGGCGCCATCGCAGCGGTAGACGCCCGTCTTCATGCCGCACGTCACGCAGGTCAGGGCCTGTTTCCATTGTCCTCGTTCGTCTCTTCAACCCATCCCTGCGAATGTCGACACGCGATGGTCCTCGGACACTTGCCGACGGCGGCCACGGAGTAAAGGCTACGGCGTTGACGCCCCTGGGAGCGTGGCGCCAGCGTCCGCCAAGGCCTGCATGATCTGTTCGACCTGCCCCGTGTGCGAGCTACAGCTAACTCTTGGCGTCCCCCGTGGCGGGTGCCGGGGCGAGTGCCTCGGGTGCCGGAGGAGCGGCGGTCCCTATTTCGGCCTTGAGGGCCGCCAACTCGGTGTCCACGGAGGCGGCCTGGCCGACCTGGTCGAGCTCCTTTTGTATGTCGTCGGTCCCGCCACCCACGTCCTCGAGGACGCCGGACTCGAGGAGCTCGTCGAGTGCTCCCGAACGCGCCTGCATCGTGGCGATCTTGTCCTGGGCCCTTTGCAGAGACGCGCCCGAGTCGTTGAACGACTTGGAGATCCCCGACGCACTCTCGTTGACCGTGGTGATGGCCTTGGCCGCGGTGTACTGCGCCTTGAGGGTCTCCTTTTGGGTGCGGAACTCGTTGACGCGCGTCTGGAGCGCCGCCAGGGTCTTGGTCAGCTTGTCCTCTTCTTCTGCCATCTGTTGGCGCTGGGGCTCCATGGTGTCGATCTGCTGCTGGGCGGCGGCCTTGCGTGACAGAGCCTCCTTGGCCAGGTCCTCCCGTCCTTGGCCGAGCGCCGCCTTGGCCTGGTCCTGCAGGTGGTCGATGGTGTGCTGGAACTGCTGCTCCTGGAGCTCGATGTTCTTCTTGGACCCGGCCAGGTCGACCAGTGCCCGGCGCACCTGGGTGATCTGCTCGAGCATCTTCTGGTACGAGAGGTCGAGCATCTCATCCGGCTTCTCTGCCGCGTCGAGTGCCTTGTTGGCCTTGGCCTGCGCGATGTCGTGTGCACGCTGAAAGATGCCCATATTTCCTCCTGGGACTCGGCGATTCCCCGCCAGGATAGGCCCGAAACGAGCCCCTTGGGGTGGCGATGCACCCGGGCGCCCCCGCCCGACCCACCAGATGCCATTAACTTGCACCTGATGTCCACCTCGGCCGGGCGGAGCGCAGTCCGTCTCCTCAGTGCGCTCGGTGTCGGCGCGGCCGTCTTGGCCTCCGTGCTCGGCTCCCCCGCACAGGGCAGCGGGGTCACGACGGCTTCGGTGCTCAAGAGCGCGCGCACTGCCATCGCCAAGCAGACAAGCGTGCATGTGTCGTCGAAAGCGGCATCCAAGTCTCGCAAGGTCAGCGAAACCATCGTGGCCGACGTGGGGAAGACGAGCGGTTCCGAGATCGTGTCCACCGGCAAGGCAGAGCTGTCCGTCAGGGTGACGCGCACCTACGCCTACATCAAGGGGAATGCGTCCGGCCTCACGACGCTCTTCGGTCTGAGTGCCGCCCAGGCCAAAAGAGTGGGCACGCGCTGGGTGTCGTGGAAGGCGGGAACGAGCCAGTACAGCAATTTGAAGTACGACTCCACCATGTCCTCGGTGGACGCGCTACTCCCCACGGCGAAGGGGACGAAGCTGTCCACCGGTGTCAGCGGAAGCTCCACGACGTACGACTTAAAGTGGACGACCCCCGCCTCCGGGTCCGTGCCGGCGCTGTCTTACGTCCTGACCATCGCGGCCGGGTCACCGGCCCTGCCGGTGGAGGAGACGGGGACCGGCTCGGGAGGGATAAAGCTGGCCACGACGCTCTCGCGGTGGGGTGAGCAGGTGGGAGTGGAGGTACCTGCGCCTTCGGCCACGATGCCGTCGTCCAAGCTCACGGGTTGAGCGACACCGAGACGCCCACCCCGACGGTGCGGCGCGGCGCGCCGAAGAGACGGTTGCCGCGGTGGGCAAGCGTCCCCGGGTGGGTCGTGACAGGGGTATTGGTGGTGGTTGCCCTCGCCCGTATCTTCGCTTGGGACGACCTCGAACTGTTCGCCGTGCTCAACACCGTTACCGCCTTCGTCTACCTTCCGGCGTGGATAGTGGCGGTCGTGGCCCTGTTCGGGCGCCGGTACGCCCTGGCCGGGGTGTCCCTCGTCGTCGTCGTGCTCCAGGTCGTCTTCTTGTGGCCCGAGCTGACGGCGGCGCAACCGGTACCGCGCTGGGCTGCAACCGCGCCGGCCATCCGCCTCCTCGATGCCAACGTCTACGACGAGAACCCTTCGATGGCCGGCTACGCCCGCGAGATCAGGCAGGTCGAGCCCCAGCTGGTGACCATGGAGGAGGCCACGCCGATCGATGCCCGCCAGCTGGAGCATTCCGGTGCCCTGGCCGACCTCCCCTATCACTTGGACGTCGCCCGTTACGACCCGCGGGCATTCTTCATTGCCTCCACGTACCCCCTGTCGGGTGAGAACGTCGTCTTCTACGACTATGCCCCCCTCATCGTCCAGACCACGATCAGCCTGCCCTCAGGGCCGCAGAGCCTCTGGGTGGTGCACACCACCGCACCGTTCCCGAGCGCGTTCGGCGTGTGGAAGGGACAGTTGGCCTACATCGCCCGTCTGCTCAGGGCCCGCGGGCCGTCCCGCCTGCTCATCGTCGGGGACTTCAACGCCACGTGGGGCAACAAGGGCTTCCACAGCATCCTCGATGCCGGCATGATCGACGGCGCCGCGGCGAGGGGCGATGCCTTCGCCATGACCTGGTCACAGACCAAGCAGCCCTTGCCTCCGTTGGTACGGATCGATCATGTACTCACCGGGCCCGACGTTGCCGTTACCGCCATCCGGACCGACGTCGGCCCGGGCAGTGATCATCGGGACCTGATCGCCACCGTGGCGATCAGGCGCCGCACTTAGGGCCGCGCCGTCAGCTGCTGGTCGTGGTCGACGGTGGAGCCGACGTCGTTGTGGTTGTCGAAGACGTCGTCGATGTCGTTGAGGATGTCGAGGATGGGGTCGATGTGGTGGACGTCGCCGAGGATGTGGATGTGGTCGTCGGGGCGACGCCCGTGTCGGGCGAGACGCATCCAGCCGGCGGCGCTGTCGCTCCGGATTGGCCAGGCATCAGCACCGTCCCGGCACACCCGAAGTCCGAGAAAGTCGCTTCACTCGAACTCGTCGATCCATCTGCGAAGTGGGCTACCGAGTTCGTCTGGCGGATGAAACCCGAGACGTCGATGGAGACGTCCACCGTGGACCCGGTGTACCCCTGGGCGGCGAGCAAGGCGTCGGATGCCGTGATGGCCTGCGACTCCTCGGAAGTGAGCCGGGGAACGTCCGCCGCCTGAGCCGGGGTGATCGATAGCTGATAGATGGTCACTGGCGCCCCGTCAACCGTGCCGGTCCCAACCTCGTCGGCGCTGGTGATCATGCTCTGGTCGAGGTCGAGATAGCCCGTCGGGCTGGACAGCCCACCCATGGCCAACGCACCCTCGCGCTGGCCCAGCGTCGACTCGACCAGGCCCGCGAAGCCGGAGAGTGGTGAACCCGGACCCGTATCGCCCGAGCCGGGCGAAAGCCCGTAGTCGGCGCCACCCATCTCCCAGACGTCGGTCCCGTTGTCGCGCAACGTGATCATCCCGAGACTGCTCACGTCAGAGGTAGCCACCATGGCAAAAGGATCGGTGTCGATCGTCCCCTGGCCGGTGACGCCCGAGCTGGTCGTGGGGTCCGTCGTCGCCCCGCCGGGGTCGAATTCGTAGGTCACGTTGAAGCTGCCCGAGCTCGTGGTCGCGCTCAGCGCGGACTCCACCACCCGCTGGGCCGCGACGTTCGACGGGTGCGGGTGTGTGCTCTGCTTGCCAACGGGTGGCAGCGCGACCCTTCCGCCACCCGAGGTGATCCCGAGGGCCACCGGCACCGAGATGGCGGCGATGCAGGCCACGCTCGCCGCGACGATCCACGCCGTTCGTCCCCTGGCCCGCGTCGGGGGCCGGTCCTCATCGAGCCAAAGGTGCGTGCCCTCGTCCATGCCGCCTCCTCTATCCGCCGGGTACTGAAGTCGTGGTCGAAGTGATCCCCGACGCGGCCGTGGTCGACGTGGTGGTGGGCGTCCCTCCGGGGCTGACCGTCGCAGGGGTGGTCGGCACGCTGGGCGTGACTACCGTCGTCGGCGTACCGGTCGTGCTCGATGTCGTCGAAGAGCTTGTCGTCGAAGTGTCTGTCGACGCGGACGTTGTCGACGTCGTAGTCGGCGCCATACCGGTGTCAGGGGACGTGCAGTTCACCGGAGGGCTCGACGTGCTGGGCGTCCCGGGCATCAACAGGGTGCCCGCACACCCGAAGTTGGAGAATTGGCCGTCGAGGGTCACACTCCCGCCGTCGGAGAACGAGACGGTCGACGACGACTCGCGAATGAACCCGGACGCGTCGATGGAGATCAGGTCGCGGATGCCCGTGTAGCCCTGGGCCGTCAACGCTGCGAGCGCAGCCGTAATGGTGCTCGCCTCCTCGCTGGTCACGTTGGACGCGCTGGCCAGCGACGACGGGTCGATCGCCAGTGCGTACTGGGTGACGGCGACGCCGTCGACGGTGGACGTCCCGACCTCCGCTGCACCCGTGATCGCGGGTTGCGTGAGGTTCAGGTAGCCGGTCGGGCTCGCCATGCCCATCATGGCGACCGCACCTTCGCGGCTGCCCAGCGTCGACTCGACCAGGCCCGCGAAGTCGGGCAGGGATTGGCCGGAGCCATCGTTGGACTGAGGGTTCAGCCCGTTGTCGGTGTTGGAGACCAGCCAGACCATGGTGGGGCTGACACGCACGCCTAGCTGGAGGCTCGAGCTCAGATCGGCCGAGACAGCCATGCCCATCGGATCGGTGTCGATGATGCCCGAACCCTGGACGGAGTCGTCCTCCGTGCCCCCGCCGCCGCTGCCGACGCACGGGGAGGAGAGCTCACCTAAACACGAGGCGGTGGTGGGCGTGGTCGTGCCGGGCACCTCGGTGAGGTCATAGGAGAAGGCGAAGCTGCCCGAGCTCGTGGTCGCGCTCAGTGCGGAGTCCACCACACGCTGGGCTTCGACGTTCGACTGGTGCGGCTGCGCGACCCTTCCGCCACCCGAGGTGATCTCGAGGGCCACGGGTACCGAGATGGCGGCGATGCAGGCCACGCTCGCCGCGACGATCCACACCGCACGTCCCTTGGCCCGCGCCGCGGGCCGGCCCTCCTCGAGCCAAAGGTGCGAGCCCTCGTCCATGCTGCCCCCTCTATCCGCCGGGTACAGCGCTCGTGGTCGAAGCGGTCCCCGACCCGGCGGTGGTCGACGTGGTGGTGGGCGGCCCTCCGTTAGTGACGGTCGTGGGGGTGGTCGGCACGCTGGGCGTGACCACCGTCGTCGGCGTACCGGTCGTGCTCGACGTCGAGGAGCTTGTCGTCGAAGTGCTCGTTGACGAGGACGTTGTCGACGTCGTGGTCGACGCCACGCCGGTGTCAGGGGACGTGCAGTTCGGCGGAGGACTCGACGTGCTGGGCGCCCCGGGCATCAGCACGGTGCCTGCACACCCGAAATTGGAGAAGTGACCATCGAGGGTCACGCTCCCGCCGTCGGAGAACGAGACGGTCGACGACGATTCACGAATGAACCCGGACGCGTCGATGGAGATCAGGTCGCGGATGCCGGTGTACCCCTGGGCCGTCAACACGCCGAGGGCAGCGGTAATGGTGCTCGCCTCCTCGCTNNGCCGCATCCGTGATCGCGGGTTGCGAGAGATTCAGGTAGCCGGTCGGGCTCGCCATGCCCATCATGGCGACCGCACCCTCGCGGCTGCCCAGCGTCGATTCAGTGATGCTGGCGAAGTCGGGCAGGGATTGTCCGCTGCCGTCGTTGGCCTGAGGGTTCAGCGCGTTGTCGGTGTAGGAGACCTCCCAGACCATCGTGGGGCTGACGCGGACGCCCACCTGGAGCCCCTCGCTCAGACTGGCCGAGGCCGCCATGGCCATCGGGTTGGTGTCGATGATGCCCGCACCCTGGACGGAGCTGTCCTCGGTGCCCCCGCCGCCAACGCCGACGCACGGGGTGGAGGGCTGACCAGGACACGAGGATGTGGTGGGAGTGGTCGTGCCCGGCACCTCGGTGAGGTCGTAGGAGAAGTTGAAGCTGCCCGAGTCGGTGGTCGCGCTCAGGGCGGCGAGGACCGAGCGCTTGGCCGGTCCGCCGCCGATGCGGATCGGGTTGTTGGCGTGGGACCCCGGGTGCGGCGAGCCGTTCGATACGAGCAACCCGACCGGAATGCCGATGAGAAGGAGACAGGCTGCCGCCACCGAAACAGCGGCGAGCCGCGGGATCCGCCGCGGCCTACGGCCCGTTGACCCTTCGTCTATCCACAACCCACCCTCTTCGGGCTCGTGAGCCGGAATGGCGTTCTGGTCGACCATCGTGGGACCCCCTTCGCCGGTCCCATGCTGGCGGTACACCCGTGAGAATGGGATCCGACGTGATCCTACCCGGGGTACGAATGGAGGTCCAGTGTTTTGAGTTAAATCGGTAAAATTTGTGTTGTCCCTGCTCAACAGGGTTACTAGTCCATCGGTCCCCACTATTCCGGCCTGGCCGGCCGAGATGGTCAAGGCCTTGGCGGAAGAGAGCGCTTTTCCTGCGGTCTCTCCGAATTCGTTCCGGAGAATGTCCGCCAGGACGTCGGGTTCCGGGAGTGCGGCCGCCGCGTACGCCTCGAGCACGTGACGGAAGAGGGGGACGGCCAGGCAGGCCTCCGTTCGAGCCAGCGCCGCCCCGGCCGGATCGACGGAGAGGCACCTGCGACCCCGGTCGGTCAGGGTCACCTCCCCCGAGCGGCCGGACACCACACCGAAGAGCCGGGCATTGGCCAACCGGGTGAGAAAGGCCCCGTTCCGGACACCGCTGTAGGAGAGATCGAGAGCGAGCGCTTCCATGTCGGTACGACCGCCGGCACGCTGGACCAGCCGGGCCAATTCCACCGAAGCCTCGAGGTGGTAGGTCACGGATCGGTACCTCGAGCGCGCCATCGGTGTACCTCGCTTCCCCGGCGACCACGGAACCGTCGACCCACCGTCGCGGTGGATCGCGCCCCCAAGTCTCCCAGGTTGTCGGGTCCCGCGCCGTCACCCGAGCTTCGGGGCCAGGTCGTCGCTAGTCTCTGCGTCATGGGCGAAGGGGCGTCGGGCGGGCGCATGGGTCACCCATGACCGACGTCGAGGAGATCGTCGAACACCTGCCGGCACCACTCACGCCCGAGGTGGCGGAGCGGATGGGGTTCCAGTTCGCGAGCGTGGTGGACGCGGTCCGGAGCGTTCTCTACGCCGACGAGCAGTCCGTGCAGCTGGCGGCGGGGTGCCTCTTGGCACAAGGGCACTTGCTGGTGGAGGACCTACCGGGTCTGGGCAAGACGACCCTCGCCAAGGCCTTGGCGGCCGCGCTCGGTCTCGATTTCCGCCGGGTGCAGTTCACGGCCGACCTGCTGCCGGCGGACATCACCGGCGCCATGATCCTCGACCGGACGCGCGCGGAGCCCGTCTTCCGCCCGGGGCCCGTGTTCACGAACCTGTTGATGGCCGACGAGCTGAACCGGGCCTCGGCTCGATCGCAGTCGGCCCTTTTGGAGGCCATGGAGGAGCGCCAGGTCACCACGGACGGCACGACGATGGCGCTGCCGCGCCCTTTCATGGTTCTCGCCACCCAGAACCCGTTCGATGCCGCCGGCACCTCACTCCTGCCGCACGGCCAGCGGGACCGGTTCCTCCTCCGCATCTCGTTGGGGTATCCCACCCGGTCCGAGGAGGATCAGCTCGTGGCCCGTTCGGGCGACTCTTTGTCCGCCGGCACGTTGGCCGCGGCCCTGGGCCGCGCCGAGCTCGATGCGCTGATGGCAGCGGTGCCCGCCGTGCACGTCGCGCCTGCCGCACGGGGCTACATCCTCGACCTGGTCGCGGCCAGCCGTGTGCACCCCGGTGTGGAAGTCGGCGCGTCGCCACGGGCCGCCATCGCCTTGCGGCGGGCATCCACGGCGCTGGCGCTGGCCGCGGGACGCCATTTCGTCACGCCGACGGATATTCAGCGGGCCGTCGGTCCTGCTCTTGGCCATCGGCTCATCCTCAACCCTGGGAGCGAACGGGCTGGAACCGGCGTCGAGGAGGTCATCGCCGATCTGGTCCATCAGGTCCCGGTACCGGTCGCTGACGCTGCATCCACCGGGCGCGCCGTCAGCTGACGGAGTGGGTACGCGTGCCTAGGGGCCCTCTCCCCCACCGCACCGGCACCAGATCCCGGCGCAGTGGCATCACGAGTCTCCGGCCGACGGCACGGGGTGCCGCCACAGGTGCGCTCGTCGTCGTGCTGGGGCTGGCCGAGGTGCTCTCCGGGCGCTGGGCCCTGTCCCTCTTTCTCATGGTGTTCGGGCTTCCGTGTATCGCCGCACCGGTGATAACCCTGTTGCGAGGCCGCCGGGCGGAGGCGGCATACGTACGCGCCACGGTTTCCCCGCCCCTGGTCCCGGTCGGTGGGCGCTGCAATCTCGTTGTGCAACTGAGCAATGACGCGGAGCGCCCGCTGCCCCCCGTCGGTCTCGATCCACCGGCCGGGCCTCGGCGTGCCGGCGTGCTCGGCCCCGACCCCGGGCGTCTCATTCGTTGGGCGCCCCTCGGCCCTGGCGAGAGCTTCGCCTCTGCCTTCGCGCTCCCGACAGGTCGACGAGGCGTCCACGTCATCGGTCCCCTGCGTTTGTGGGTCCACGACCCGTTCGGGCTCGTCTCTCGGCCGGTAGCCGAGGCTGACCGGGTCATCCTCGTCGTGCATCCCGCTCTCGCTCCGGCCGCGAGAACCGTTGTTCCTCGGGTCGTGGTGCACCCCCGCGAGTCGGGGCGGCCTGATGCCAGCCCGGCGGGCGACGAAGACCCCGGGGGAGAACTGAGCGGGTTGCGGCCCTATCGGCCCGGTGATCGGCTGCGCCTCCTCTCGTGGTCGGCCGAGGCGCGCTACGGGACGCTCATGGTCCATCAGTTCCAACCCGATGGCCAGGCCCGGATCTCCATCGTCGTGGACGACCGCGCCGGTGTGCATCGCAAGGCCGCCTTTGAGGAAGCCCTCTCCGCGACCTACGGGCTGGTGTCCGATGCCTGCAACTCCTCGCTCGATGTCGAGATCACCACGCTTTCGGGTCGAGGCAGCGGGCGCGCCTCCTCGCCGGAGGGCATGGTCGATCTCTTGACGTTCCTCGCCCGCGCCTCCCCGCGTCCGGTTTCGGCCGCAAACGCCCCACTTCCCGCCGGTGCCTCTGCCGTGGTGACCACGTCGACCGCCCGGGCGACGCTGCCCGCACTCCCCGGCGACCCCACCGTGGTCGTGGTTTCTTGATGCTCGCGCGACTTCGGCCCTACGGCCCCGATCTCGGTATCACGTGCGCTTCGCTCATCGCCGCCGCATCGCTGACCCGTCTGATCGCCGGCGGGTTGGGCGGCATGGCGGCCGGGCCACTCCTGGGCGCCGCTGCCGCCGGCGCGGTCCTGCCGGCGGCGCTCTCAGTGCGCCACGTCGCCATCCCGGTGCGCATGCTGACGGGGACCGTGGCGGTAGCTCTCGTCGCTCTCTGGGCCACTTCTCCTGGATCCACGACGTTCGGTCTCCCGACAACCCGGACGTGGCACGTGCTGCAAGCACAGTTGCACTCATCCCACCCGATCCTCGTGACCTTCGCGCTCCCGTTGCCGGCGACGCAAGGCATCGTTCTGTTGTGCGCCGTGCTGGCAGGGCTCATCGCGGTCCTCGCCGCGGTCACCTTGCATGCGGGCGACCGTCCAAGCCAGCTCTATCCGGGGTTGGCGCTCCTCTTCCCCTTCGGCCTGCTGGCGCTCGTGTGTGCGCAGACCGCCTCCGCGTCGGTGGCACTGCCCGTCGGGGCCATGGTGATCGTTGCTGTCGCCACCGTGTCGGTGGCGCAGCCCGTGCCGATCCGCGCCGGCGCAGGACGGGCGGGCGCGCCGTGGCGCTCGGCGACAGTGGTACTCACGGTCGTGACTGTGATCGGCGCCACGTCGTTGGCCCTCTCTCTCGGGTCCGGGGGTGCGGGAGGCGAGACTTCCCTGCGCGCGGTGCCAGCGACCGAGCTCTCCTTGACCTCAAGCCTGGTATCCGTGGAAGTGCACGACGCCAATGAGGTCATGTTCCGGGCGCGGAGCCCGTACCCGACCTATTGGCAGGTGGCCGTTCTGAACACGCTGCGCGATGGCGTGTGGGTGCCCGGGCCCGGTGCGGGGCCGACCGGCGGCGGCGCCGGGGCAGGGACATCGCCGGTCTTCACGGCCTCCGTGGCTATCGCGACCCTGTCGAGCCGGATCCTTCCGGTACCTCCGGCCACCGTCTCGCTCGCGGGGCTGCGCGGGGCCGTCTTCACTCAGGAGGGGGTGCAGTCGACCCGGCGGACCTCGACCGGTCAGCACTACGCGGCCACCGCAGTGGTGCCGTTCACCCATCTCAATTTGCCGTCCGCCAACGCTCCCGTCAGCACCTTCCCGCCGGCCCTGGTCGCCACCGAAACGGCCCTCCCGGCCCTCCCCCCTTCCATTGCCGTACTGGCCCGGCAGGCCACGGTGGGCGCCGTCACTCCCCTGGGTGAGGCCGCCGCACTGGTCAACTGGTTCCGCTCGGGACGCTTTCGTTACACGCTGCACCCGCCGGCCGGCGAATCGCTGGTGCGATTCCTCACCCGGACGCGAGCCGGCACGTGCGAGCAGTTCGCCGGCGCGTTTACCGTGCTCGCCCGATCCCTGGGACTTCCAACCCGGCTGGTCGTCGGGTTCACCGGCGGCACACGCACCGGCGCGGACGAGGTCACCGTGCGCGGGGTCGACGCCCACGCATGGCCCGAGGTGTACCTCGGGGCGCAGGCGGGTTGGGTCTCGTTCGAGCCGACGCCCCAACAGCAAAGCGGAGGGGTGGCTCCCGAGGGCGTGATCGGCCCGACGGTCGCACCCACCTCACCGCCGCCGCGGCCTGTGAGCCCGCCGACGACGACACCGACCACAACCCCGACCCCGACCTCCGTCGCTCCGACCACGGTCCCTTCCACCACACCCCGAGGGGTGTCCCCGACGACGACGCCCACCTCCGCGCCCGCGGCAGTGCCCGCACGGCACGCTTCGTACGTCTGGCTGTTCCTTCCCTTGGGCGGTCTCGTACTCGTGGTGGCAGCGACGCTCGCCATCGTGTTCCGGCGCCTCCGGTCCGATGACCACCGAGAACCTCTCGAGATGTCGTTGCGCGCGGAAGCCAGTGTCGATCGTGCATTGCAACGAGGGGGCGCGGCTCGACCTCCCTGGGTACCCCTGACGGTGTTCGTGGCCGAGCTCGCCGATCGGGCGGCGGCGTCTCCGTCGGCATGGTTGCACGCGCCGGAGAGCGCGGATCAATTCCGATCGGTGCTCGACGACGCGGCCAGCGTCGCGCGGACGGCAGAGCGCGCGCGCTACGGACCCGGGCCAGTCGATGCGGATCGGGCGAGAGCCGCACACATGGCGGCAATACGGGTCCGCCATGGGCTGCGCAACGGCCACGTCCGCCGGTTGCTCCTCGACTCGACGTTGGAGGAGGACACCGGCCGCTCCGCGGAACGAAGCACCCCCGCCGCGCCAGTGTGAGTCGGCGGCAGGTTGCCGATCAATGGCCAAGGTGACCCACCGGATGGTGACGGCGCCATCGGCCGTTCTCATCCGGTGCAGCACATCACGCCGTGCGCGCGTGTGCAGACAGGTTCATCCACGATCACAATCGATGGTGCGCGTGTATTCGCCGTGACGGTGCAGATGAAGTCGCAGCAGCCTCCCGCTTGTTTGCAACGAAACACCTGTATCGGGTTGCACACCGGTTGCGGTCCGGTTGGACCTCCGTGGAATGGGCATCCTGGCTTGACTTACGCACTCAAAAAGAGGACTGTCGTACTTCGATAGCCACACGAAAAGGCAAACCCCTCGTGAGAGGGGGACGCAAAGCCACGGGACTCCCTGAGTCAGCCGGGCCGCCGAAATAGCAATCAATCCATCGCTATTTCCCCAGCGGCCTCTGTCCAGGGCTGAGGGGAAGCATGCGCAAGCTGACTGCGAGGGGGACACGAAGGCGTATCGCGCTGTTCGTCGCGACCTGTGGGGTGCTGGCGACGACGATCAGCTTCGGGACGGTCGCGTCCGGTCGCATCGAAACCAACCCCGTCACCGATAGCATGCCGGCGTCGTACGGCGGGGGGATGCTTCTGGCTGTCGATCCGTTAGGCGGTTACTGGACGACGGACTGGCTCGGTGCGATCACCTCGCACGGAGGTGCGCCCACATTCGGCTCCCCTGCCCTCTCGGGCATCCGCCTCTCGAAGCCCATCGTCGGCATGGCGGCCACGCCCGACGGGCAGGGCTACTGGCTGGTCGGCAGTGACGGCGGGATCTTCTCCTTCGGCGACGCGCCGTTCTACGGCTCGACCGGAGCCCTGCACCTCAACGACCCCATCGTCGCCATGGCGGCCACGCCCGACGGCGGTGGCTACTGGCTGGTCGGTAGCGACGGAGGGATCTTCTCCTTCGGGGACGCGCCGTTCTACGGCTCGACCGGAGCCCTGCACCTCAACGACCCCATCGTCGGCATGGCAGCCACGCCCGACGGCGGTGGCTACTGGCTGGTCGCCAGTGACGGCGGCATCTTCTCCTTCGGCGCGCGGTTCTACGGCTCGACCGGTGGCATCCGCCTCAACCGGCCCATCGTCGGCATGGCGCCCACCGCGGACGGCGATGGCTACTGGCTGGTCGCCTCGGACGGCGGCATCTTCACCTATGGGGACGCCCAGTTCGACGGGTCCCTCGTCGGGAGTGGCAAGACCGTCATGGGCATCATGATCAACCCGCTCACAACCGGCTACACCCTGGTGCAGAGCAATGGAGCCGACGTCGCCGTCACCACACCGACGGCCAACGGGAACCAGCCTCCGCCCACCACGACGACGACGCCGTCGCCCGTCTCGACAACCACCACCGTGCCCTCCCCCGACCCGGGGCAGCTCGCCAGCGATTGCCAGCCGTCCTCGGTGCCGAAGGCCACGGTAGACAGCTCGCTGGACAGCCTGGTGGCGGACCAATGGGGACCCGGGTGGGTGGGCGGTGACGCCACCTACTCAACCGCGCTGCCCAACGGCGAGGAGGCGTTCGTCTTCTCCGACACATTGATCGGCACGTCGCAGCCAAGCGGTGCGATGACGCTGACCGGCTTCACGCACAGCAGCGAGCTCGTGGGCGCCCTGCCCACCCTGAACGGCGACTTCGGTGGCTCGAGCAGCGCGCCGCAAACCTTGATTCCCGATACGACCGACCCCGGCGACCAGTGGCAGGTTGCGGCCACCTATGTCGAGGACGGGGACCAGCTCGTCTTCGTCAACGAGTTCGCACCCGTGCCGGGCAGCCCGTACGACAGCTTCACCGGTCACTCGGGCATCGCCGTCTTCTCCATTGAGCCCGACGGTATGCCGTCGTTCGACTCGGTGATTTCCCTACCGACCGACACCGATACGCAGTGGGGCACTGCGGTGACCCAAAGCGGTGGGTACACCTACGTCTACGGATCCGACATCGATCCCTCGAGCCAGACCTTCTTCGGGATGAAGCTCGCACGGGTGTCGCTGGGATCCTCTTTGATCACCGGAGCCTGGCAGTACTGGGACGGCTCGCAGTGGGTCAGCGGCGAGGCAAATGCGGTGCCCATCCCGAGCAGCACCTTGTTCACCGGGGTCACTCCCCAACAGGGCGCGAGCGGGTATGTGGCGGTGTCCATCCCCGGAGGCGTCTTCCAGGACAAGACGGTCGACCTGTCCTACGCCTGCTCGCCGACCGGGCCCTGGAGCTCGCCCGTACCGATCTACACCATTCCCCAGGTCAACGAGTACCCGAACGAGATCGCCTACATCCCGACGTTCCACCCTGAGCTCTCGAGTCACGGACTGATCATCTCCTACAACGTCGACTCCCTTTCCGGCTTGAGCGCCCTGGAGCAGAACGTCCACCAGTACCAGCCCCAGTTCCTTCAGCTGAGTAGCTCCTGAATCGGCTGGGCCGGACGGAGGATCTGGTCGCTCCCGCTAGGCGTCGCCCTTCGCCTTTCGAGCCCACATTGACGGAGCATCGCCCCGTGGCCCGGTCCGGAACCATCGTTGACGGGAGGCTTGCTCACCCGGCTGGGATCCTGGCAGCTCGTGCACGCCCTGCACCGGGGCGAGTGGGTCTCCTGCCTCGGCCAGGGATTCGATCTGCTGCATCGGGTCACCAGCTTCCGTCTGGCCCACGCGGCCCCACAGGCAGTTCACCACGCTGAGGGCGGTCGTGAAGGCCTGGCTCGTCAGAACGGCAACGGAGAACTCCATGACATCGGGTCGGAAGGCCCAGCACAAGAGAAGGCTCGCGATCCCAATAGCGGAAGGGGGCCAGGGTCGTTTGACCCCCCGCGCCACGGCGGCGGTGGTGACGATGGCGGTGACGCCGGCCAGGGCCATAGCCAGCCCGAGCAGGCTGAATTCGGTCAGGCCGGCCCGGGGGCGGCCTAGGACGGCGGCGATGAGGGGAAGGGCGGCCACAAGCAGAGCCGTGACCACTACGCCGACCGCCAGTGTGACCAAAGCCGATCCCACTATGAGCCGACGACCGCCTTGGCGCCGCCTCACGAAGGGGAACAGGAGTGGTCCAGCCGCCAACAGCACCAGGTATACGCCCTTCGAGGGGACCGCGGCGAGGTCGTAGGTCGTGGCTCCTGCGCGCGCGAGCACCGAGGGAGCAATGAGGACGTCGACCTGCACGTAGAGGCCGAGGAGGGCCAGGGTGAGGGAAGTGTCGACCAATGAGGTGCGGGGGCGATCTTGGCGGGAGGCATGTGCGAGTGGCAGGCGCAGTGCGAGCAGAGCTACGGCCGTGCCCACGGTGATGCCTGCAGCCAGGCCGGTGACACCGAAGGCCCGACCAGCCACGGCTCCGCAGAGGAAACGGGCTGACCCTTCGAGGACCAGATTGAGACCGAGCCCTCTGAATCGATGGAGCGCCATGAGGGCACCCTGCTTGGCCGCAAGCGGGATGGCGACGACCAATTGCACGCTGACCAGAGCCGCCGCCGCCACGGGGACGTGCAACAAGAAGGCGAACAAGGGAGACACTAAGAGGGATGCCCCACCGGTGACCATTGCCTGACCCACTGTCATCCTCGGCCGGGGTCGGCCATCGGCCACCAGCGCGGCGCTCCGCAACTGCACACCAGCGGGGATCAGCGCGCCCACGAATGACAGGCTGAGCAGAGCGGCCAGAGAGGAGAAGGAGGAGTGATGCGCGTGACGGGAGAGCACGGCCAACAGAGCAACCGTTGAGCCGCCGAAGGCGATTGTCCCCAACCACAGCGTCGCCCCGCCGGTCAGGGTTGCCCTCGCAGAGCGGCCAGAGGCGGCCGGGTCGTTCGCTGCCGTCACCATCGCCCGACTGGCCGTTAGGGGTCGGTCATCTCGACCATGATTTGGTCGAGCAGATGCGCGGCGTCTTCGGGGCTGAGATCGCGTGCGCGCAGCGTGATCGTTGTCGGTTGGTCGGGAAGGCCGACGGCCCCAATGGCCACCGCTGAGCGACCTCGGGGTACCCCGTAGGCCTCGAATTCCGTCGCCCCGGGCAACTCCACCCGCCCGAGATTGGAGACGAGCAGGGTATCGGAGAGTCGGTGTAGCGCCGGCTGGAGGAGGAAGGCGCCGGGTGGCAGTCTGACCAGTTCCGCCGGTACGCGCGGATCAGACATTGCGGTGGTGACGGCCCCTTCGATGTCCTGACCCGGAACCACGTCGAGCCGTCGGTAGGTCGCCGCCTCGCCGCGAACTCCGCCGACGGCGACCGTGAGTCCGATCCGGTTCGTACGATGCCCCTGTCGATCGTTGTGCGCAACGGCGGCATTGGCGCACGCCCGGGCCAGGCGGGCTGTCACTCCTGGCCCAGCGAGGCACGCCTTGCGGGCCACGAAGGATTCGCGACGCGGGGGGACGTCCGACGGCGCCACCCGGTCGGCAGGGCGCAGGACGCGGCGCAGCGCATCGGTCGGGAAGCGGCGGGGGGAACTGATCGAGGTGTAGTCCGGGGGCGCCACGGCGTCCTCACCGGTGAGGAGGGACCGGAGGAGCGAGACCATGCCGAGTCCGTCGAAGGCAAAATGGTGCGCGCAGACGAGTAGCCACTGACCAGTGGTTGAGGCCACCAGTCGGACGGGAGGCTCCCGGTCGAGGGCCATGCGCTGTAGTGGAGCGAGGGCAAGCGGGTCGTCCTGGTCGTCGACGAAGCTGATGCTGGGACCCGAAGCCGGAACCCACCGTCCGTCCCGGAGGCGTGAGGCCATGAGGGGGAAGACCGCCGTGGCCGAAGAGAGGCGGTCGCGCAGCAAAGCGGGCGACGGCATAGCGGCGGGACTGACACGGACCAGGTGGACGATTATCCACGTCGTCTGACGATCCGGGTGGCGACGGGCCACCCCGCTGGCCGGGATGCCGTGCGCGGGCAGTCCTGGTGAGGTGTTTTCAGGGGTCATGACCCGGGCGATCCCAATGGCAATGCCCCGTATCCCCTGTCTTCGGTGCGGGCAATCCGACTGTCCACGCACGAGGACCAATCAGCCACGAGGATCGACGCTGCCAACCCGCGCTCGAACATGACTTATGAGGGTACTTCCCCACTTGGTGTGATGTTCATATTTCGGGTGATGTGGCGCCGGTCCCCGGCGCCAAAGGCGCGCGTGGCGGCCGCATTGACCACTCGGTCCGGCAATCTGACGCGCCCTCCGGACTCAGGATCGCTGAGGCTACTAGTTCAAGAGCGGACTACGAACGAGTCGCATGCGGGGGGAGCACCGACAGCCCGATCAGGTCGGCGGGGTGCGACAACTACCGCGTCGCCGAGATCTGGAGTTCGAGTCCGTCACCTCCTCGAGCACGTTCAGCCAGCGATCTATCGTCGTGTCCCAAGTGAACTGTGCTGCTCGGTCCCGCGCGGCCTGACCCATTTTCTGCCGAGTTGCCTCGTCCGAGACGAAGGTCACCCACGCCGCGGCCAGCGCCGCGGCCAGTACTTCATCTGGTCCCTCAACGAGAACGCCGGTAACGCCATTCACGATCGCATCTCTGATGCCGGGGGCGTCCACTCCGAGCGCCGGGGTCCCGACCGCCGCCGCCTCCATAAGGGAGATCCCCCATCCCTCGTGGTGGGTCGCCGTGACGATCCCCCAAGCCTGGGCCAAGAGTTGGCGCTTCACTTCCTCGGGTACGTGGCCCCGGACCTCGACGCGGGGGATACTGGCCGCCCTCCGACGAATCGCCATGAAGTCAGGACCATCACCAAGGATCACCAGCCGACCAGGCATTTCTCGCGAAGCGATTCTCCAGGCATCGAGAATCAGGCCGACCCTCTTGTGTGGAACGAGACGACTAAGAGAGATGAACAGGGGCTCTTCGGATCTTTCTCCGAGCGGGCCTGCCGGGACGTCCACTCCGGGCTCGATGATACGGATTTGATCGCTCCGAACTCCGATGGAGCGCAGAGAATCTGCCGTAGAGTCCGATGCCGCCACGAATATATGGTTTCGATAGACGACGGGCATCAGACGACTTTCGAGAATTTGGCACGCGGCTGCCACCAATGGCGGAAAGCGCCCGTGCCACTGGTCCGTATGCACGTGGTGCACCAAGCAGACCAATGGGCGGCGTCTCCACACCGGCGAAAAGTAAGGAAAGCCGTTCTCGGCGTCGATGATCACTTCTGATCGCCGTAGTTTGGTCATGCATATGATCGGCGCCAACAGATACTGCGAAAAAGTTCCCCCCGCTTTGACCGTCCGGTATTCGTGATCCGCTACCGGTCCCCCGCAAACAAGAGTCACATGGTGGCCGCGTTCAGCGAGACCCGTGAGCAGCCGGTCAATGACGACCTCCGCCCCACCTGCAGATTGGTTGGGCAGGTCACGCCAGGTGACAGCGGTGATGCGCAACGGTCAGGCTTCGAGGCCAAACGCAAGCTCAAGCTCATCTTGGCGGAACTGCCTAGGGTGACGTGCCGTTCGATCGTCGCGCCTCTCGCGAAACTCAGGGCGGATCTCCTGCAGTACACCTGGATCGGCCGCTCCACCTGCGATCCAGGTGGCGGGCATCATCTCGGTCAATTCGGCGCATGAGACCAGTCGGTTCTGCACTCTCAGGTTGGTTGACGGCAGGCTGAGGCGGTGGGCCGTACCGGCGATCTCGTTGAGTCCGCAAAGGGGCAGAAGAATGAGGGCGCGATCGTGCGGCAACGGCAAGATGGGGTCGGTCTGGCGCAAGGCGGGGTACGAATCGGTCAGTTTGGACCGGTGCCGTTGTCCCTTCGGTCCGGCGGCTGGTTCTATGACCAGGGCGGGAATCGAGGGCCGCTCTTTGTGTCGATGCAGCCGAAATACATCTCGGGCCATGGCAATTGAATCTGCGACAGGCCGAACGGTGCTGTTTCCCATTGCTCGCCAGTCGACCGGTACTTCGGAAATTCGCATGCCAAGCCTTCGAGCGAGGGACAATACGTCCACGTCGAATGCGAAGCGCTCCACCATCATAAGATGGAACAGAATCCGCGCCACCGGTGTGCGGAAAGCTTTGAAGCCGCACTGGGTGTCTTTAAGGCCGACATTGGTCACGCCGTTCACGAAGAAACTGAAGCTTCGACCCATGACCTTTCGGTGTATGGCAGCGCTGTGAACGACCGAATCTGCCAAAGATCGCGAGCCGATCACCACGTCGGAGTCTGCCATCGCCGCAAGCAGCATCGGTATCTGAGAGGGATCGACCGACATGTCTGCATCCATAAACGCCACTATCGGTGCGCCAGCCGCGCTGGCCCCCACTCGTATGGCAGCGCCCTTGCCGGAGTTCTCCTCGAGTCGCAAAACTCTCATCAGAGGAAAGGAGGGTCCCAAGTAGTCCAAGGCCCTTTGACTCGTGTCGTCCGTGCTGCCATCGTCCACCAGAATCAGCTCGGTCGCCCGGGGATCGATCACGCCGGCTGTGATGGCATCGATGAGTCGGGCCGCACGGTCAATGAGACGGGGACCCTCATTGAAGGCTGGAATGACGATGCTGAGCGTCAGAGGCTCACTCAGCGGGCCATTGTCCCGCCGCTTCATCGATCCCAGTATCATTGCGGACGAACTCGCGTCCTCATAGACAACCAAGGTGACCTCTTCCCCCTATGAGTGGCCATACTTATCCGACAGAATCAACCCATCGTAATCGCAATTCGAGGCAGCGGCGATAGAGGAAATGGTCCCCTATCGAAGCCGGTCCAGGCACGAAATGCCTTCCAGAGGGCCCAATCTCGGTTTGACCCTCCAACATACGACCCCACCGTACCGTCGTGGGTAGGGGAAAATGCTAATCGTCGACCTCGGAATGAGCCCGCCGATCCCCGCGTCCAGCCACTAATGAGCAAAGGAGGGCCGCAAAGGCGATGGCGGACGCGATCTGTGCTGGACGCCCGAATGCGGCTGCTCCTTGGGTGAACAGAACTGCCGGATGCCAAGCGGCCAATACGCCGGCAACGATAAAGGAAACGAACGAAGCAAAGGCCATGACGCCATTTCCCCATCGTCGGGCGATGAGCGCGAATGGCAGTATCACGAGCGCCACCGGGCCGGCGACCAGTATCAGGGCGAGCGCCGCCCCTGCCAAGAGCAGCCAGATTGATGGTGGAGACCGTTCCCCGCCGGGGTCCTTCGGGACCTTTCGCGATGGGAGAACCGCCAACAGCAACAGCAATGCCAAAAACAACCCCCCCAGCAGAAGCAGCAGGCGGAAGAGGCTGTCATCGGACATCGTGAGAGTAACCGTGCCGGCTCGGCCGGCGGGGATCAGGTATCCCTGCTGCCAACCGTCGATCCGGATTGGCGTTAGCTTCTGGGTCCCGAGCGTGGCGTTCCATCCGCTGCTGTAATTCTGGGCAATGGCCAGGTACGTCGCTGGTCCTGCAGTGACCTTGATGGAGCGAGCGTCCGCACCCGGGCTGACGAGGTAGTCAAATTCCAATTGTCCGCCGGCGCCGTGGAAAGCCAGATCCACCCCCGGATAAAGATTCCGGTAACTGACTCGCCCANNAGCCACCCGGGGAGCCAAGACCGCAGGGGCTCGAGCAGCCTGTGGAGACTCAATTACCGCTGACGCGACTTCAAAGGGAGACCCTGCAGTCGTCGTCGCTTCGAATGCATCGGGTCCGGCTGCCAACTTGAGCCCGCCAAAGTAATTGGCGCATGCGGCGAACGGCATCGGTTGTAGGTCCATCAGATTGCCCAGAGTCCCCGAAATCGAGGTGGCCACGATTTTCCCGTCGATCATCACCGGCGGTCCATAACCACACGGCACGTGGACAGCCCCCTGCGCGTTCGGTGCGGAGATGGCGGCGGTCTCCAGGCCAGGGATGCTGATGAATTTCAAACCGACCGGTAGTGGTAATGGAAAGTCATAGTCCGGCGTAACCCCGAGCTTTGGGGCGACGCGGACAAATTGAATCCGCAAGGTGTTGGTCAGGAGAGGTGCAAAGGAAATCAGCCCGCCCTTCTTGGGTACTCGAACCAGTTCCCGCTTTCCAGTCGATCCCGAGATGGCGATTTCCGTGGGCCGCGCTGCGTCGGGCGACAGCGTGAGAGAGATTGCGCCGACAAACCGGGGATCGGTCCAGCGCAAATCGAGAGAAGGCGCCGCGTCGCCGACCGCTGCGATCCACGGCAGTGTCGAGTTATCGATGAGATTCTCGGGCCGGAATTTAGGCAGGTCGGTCAACCACGAGCTGGCCGTTATTGAGAGACTGTCGGCCGACTTGGGAGTGAGCAAGTTGAGAAGATTCTCCAGTGCCGGCCCTGGGGTCGGAACGGCGTATCCCGTTACCTGTGCTGTCATGGCCTTTGGGATGACGAACGCTCTCGCCATGTTGGGGTCGTCGGTCCCGACGGTACCCAGTGAAAGATTGGCGTTGGCCAGAGGCCGTTGAAACACGATCACCGGCGGATTGGCTGCCGGACTGGCGAAGATGTCTGATACGTCCGCGGGCGCTTTCATCTGCTGTTGGAAAAGCAGGCCGGGAATGGCGATGTTGGTAATTCCTGCACCCAGCTCGACCCCCCCGCTGTTGACCTTGGGAGTGGGCCTGACTGCCGTAATGGTGATCTTGAGATGGAGGCTCATTCCAGCCGGAACGGAGAGTCTCACGGGGGCCGAGCGGTCCGGCAGGTATCGACGTACTGAGCCGCGGTCGGTCGATATGGAAATTCGGCTGATTGTCGGCTGTAGTGCGGAGCCGACCAAAGGTGTCACCGTGATGCTGGACAATGGCAACGGATGCTGAAAGGTGATCGAGATCCATTGTCCGAGCGAGTGGTCCGTGGCATCAGCGACCCAGGCAGTGTACGGGTTCCCGTCGAAAGCGGACGCTGGCCCCGCAGTTGGATCGTCCACCAGGAACGTCGAACCGAACGAAGATGCGGAAATGGATGCCGCCCCGATCGGATCCTCTACCGTTTGATGTTCGACTCCGGGAACCACGGTGAAGGCTGTCGGGATTCCAGGAGGGGCGCCCGAAAGATATTGCCCCGCACCGAGCACGTAGGATTCGTTGTCGCGGATTTCCCCGAATGAGACGGTGCGACGCTGATTACCATCAGTGATTGCCGCAGTTGCCTCCGGCGCTTGCGCAACCCCCTTGGCCATCGGGTCGCCGTTCAGTGTGGAGACACGTCCGGCGATGGCTCCCGCACCCGCCAGGGGCAAGATGGACTGCACATTGCCGCTGACGACGACCGGATCAGAGACGGGATACGTCTGCACGACGGACTTTGCCTGATCGACCCGAAAGATCTCAACCGGGCGTAGACGCACGTCGGACGGGGAGTCGTACACGGGCAGCGAGCCGAACTCGACTTGCCTTGCGGGGAGCAACGACCCGAAAGAGGCGACCTGGGTGAGCCCAGGAGTCTCGGTAAGGACCTCATGAACCTGGGCGGGCGGCGGCGCACCTGTCGCAGGCAGGTTGAGGTCGTTGCGCTCCACTACGTA
>PKYA01000179.1 GCA_003133545.1 Acidimicrobiaceae bacterium
CCCATCACACTGGAGGGATGGGCGGCTAGCAGATTTCCACCCAAGGACATCGATTGAACAAGGAAGAGGTACACCATGAAAGCGCTCGTCTACCACGGTCCCGGCAACAAGGCTTGGGAGGAAGTTGCCAAGCCAACACTCTTGAAAGACACCGACGCCATCGTGCGCGTCGACGCTTCGACCATATGCGGTACCGATTTGCACATCATGAAGGGCGACGTGCCTGAGGTGACCGACGGACGCATCCTCGGCCATGAAGCAGTGGGCACTGTCGTAGAAGCCGGGTCGGCTGTCAAGAACGTGCACGTGGGCGACAAGGTGTTGGTCTCGTGCATCACAGCGTGTGCAGCGTGCCGATTCTGCCGAGAAGGTCGATACGGACAATGTCTCGGCGGCGGTGGATGGATCTTGGGCTACCTCATCGACGGGACACAGGCAGAATACGTTCGCGTCCCCTTCGCCGACACTTCGACCTACCCCGCTCCCCCTGGTATGCCCGACGAGGAGCTGTTAATGCTGGCGGACATCTTGCCCACGGGATATGAAGTCGGCGTGCTCAACGGGCAGATCGAGCCCGGTGACGTCGTCGCGGTCGTGGGTGCAGGCCCGATCGGCCTCTCAGCGATCATGGGATCCCGACTCTTCAGTCCGTCTCACATTGTCGCCATCGACAAAGCAGATACTCGGCTGGAAGCGGCCAAGCACTTCGGTGCTGACGTGACGGTGAACAACGATGTGCAGGATCCCAAAGAGGTCATTTCCGAGCTCACCGGTGGCCTCGGAGCCGACGTGGCGATAGAGGCAGTCGGAGTTCCAGCCACCTTCGAACTCGCAGCAGAACTCGTACGCCCCGGTGGTCGGGTCGCCAATATCGGGGTACACGGTGAGCCGGCCACACTGCACCTCGAGCGTCTGTGGATCCGAGACGTGACCATCACCACCGGATTGGTCGACACCTACTCGACGCCAACCCTATTGAAACTGGTCTCGAGTCACCAGGTGGATGTCGGCCGCTTCATAACCCATCACTTCGATCTCAATGAATTTGTTGAGGCCTACGACGTCTTCGGGCGGGCGGCCGAAACTGGTGCGCTGAAAGTCGTCCTCACCCGGACCTGAGATCCAGAGCCGCCACCCCTGGTGCAAAGAGGATGAAGACAAGGAGAGAGCCATGCTGGTGAGACAGTGCCTCCACAAGGCACCGGTCACGGTACCGCCTGAGTGCACCATCGAAGAAGCTGCCCGGACGATGGGAGGGCACGGTGTGGGTTCCTTGCTCGTCGTCAGCGGTGGTGCCCTTCTCGGTATCGTTACTGACCGGGACATTGCTGTCCGCGCTGTCGGAGCTGGGAAGTCCTTGGGATCACCGATCCGCGACGTGATGACCGAGCACCTCTTGACGATCCAGGGTTCAGCCGACATCTTCGAGACGTTCACCATCTTTAAGGACACACAGGTCCGCCGCCTCCCCGTCCTCGAGGACGAGGATCTGGCGGGCATCATCACGCTCGACGATCTGCTGATTTCGCTCGTCCTCGAGCTCGGTGCTCTGGTCTCCCCCGTGGCGCGGGAACTTCACCCCGAGATGAGATAGGACGCTCCCGTCGCGGGATGGGGTGTTCCTAGCCTTGCAGGAGGCGTAGTGCGAGCCGTCGGCCTCGCCCCTGTGGAGGCGGACGCCGCGCTGGTCTGGACAGAGTGACAGAGGGCATCCGTCCGCACCCTTCAGCTGATGCAGCAAAGCTGATCAAACATTCCGGCAGGGCGCGAACACACTTCGGGAGAGAGACTGGACGCCCTACGTTGACTCGGATTTCATTCGCTGAATGAGGGCAGAGTAGAGAAGGAGATGGTGGTCGCCAAGGAACTCTTCACGAACACGGCGATGGGCATTGTTGCCCAGCCGAGTGATCTCATTGGGGTTTTCGAGCAGGGTGGCGAGAGTGTCCCCGAAGGTGTCAAGGTCAGCGGGGTTGTCGAGCAGGATTCCCGTGTCGGGAGTCACCTGATCGATGATCCCGCCTACCCGTGAGGCGACGGGCGGCTTTCCCTTCCACATCCCTTCGGCAACTGTGAGGCCAAATCCCTCGACCAAGCTCTTCTGGACGATCACGCTCGCTGAGCGCTGCACCGCATTGACCATGGCCGCGTTCTCCTCGATATCATCCATCGGGAGCGTGACCAGTCTGATTCTCCGACGAGATGCGATAGGGAGACGTTTCCATGTCGCAATGCACTCGGCGAACACGTTGGCTGCCTCGGGATCGTCAGCCACCCCTTCGACGGCGGGTCCGACAAGGGCGAGCTCGGCGTCCACTCGGGCAGGAACATGGGCTGCGAAACCCGTCATCACACCGTGCATGTCCTTGAGCCGGTCCCATCGGGAGACCTGGACCACCAGGTTCCGCAGCGACGTGGGCGTCTCACCTTCCGATACGACTGCGGCGCCGCGGACCACCTCCCCTAACGTGCCATCGGTCCGCCTGAAAAGGGCCCGGCGGCCGGTAGGCCCCGCCGTCAGCCCGATCCTTGACAGGTAGAGCGGTAGTTCATCCGCCGCGATCAGTTGGTTCTTCGGTGAAAATGGATCAATCGAAGGCGCAATGATCGAGACCCTCTCGGCCGGGATCCAGGAGGGCACGTAGCTCGAGCGGGTAAAGACGAACGCCTTGCACGACGAGAGGTGCGGACGGAGGAACTTCCATGCCTCGTCTGTCCAAGAGTTGCTCTGATCCGCGCCAATGTGCGACCGCCAGATCACCTTCGCACCGGCCTGAGTGAGCGGATGAGCCAATCCGACGGTCTGTGGATCATGGAGCAATACGACGTCCCCGGACCGGACCCGGGCTTGCAAGCTGGATGCATTGGCCGCCGACACCTCGGCATAGTGGGCTTGCTCCACGCGACCGAGCTGTCCGGCATCTCCTTGCATCCCATGGATCCGATTGTGGATTCTCTTGGTGATTTCGAAGAAAACCGGATCGCCGTCTATCACGACCCAGCGAGAATGAACTCCCGTACCGCTGATGTAGCCGACGAGCACACGGAGCATCTCAGCCACTCCTCCGCCGGAAGCAGTCGAATTGACGTTCCAGATGACGCTGCCGTCGAGCAGCGATCGGGTTGCTTCCGCGGCCGCTCGAAGGTTCGCATAGCGTTCATCGCCGATGAGGGGCTGGAATGCGGAAAGCGAAAGTGCGGGTACCTCCACGTCACGTGGCATCACCGCCAACCATCGTCCCGCGACCCGGATCGCCGCAGTCGAATTCTTGGCTCAGGGCAGCTCACCCGGCCGAGAGCCGATCCCGAACGATCACAATCGGGGATTTCGAATGCGCGGCGACGAACTGGCTCACCGAACCCAGCAAGACCTCGTGGTGGACATCATCAATCCTCGTCTGGCGGGGTCTCGTGGATGATCACACGGCCCGTTATTTCATCCGGTCGCAGACCAACGAGAACATGCCGGTCACCTCCGGCCCAAGCTTCGAGATCGAGGGAACTCAGTCGCTGCACCTCATCGGGATCGTCGATTCGCCGTGCTCGACCGGTCACCAACACGCTCCAGCCTTCGCTCATTGCCTCATCGACGCGATCGATCTCGAACCCGACGGACTCCTGAGCCTCCAGCAATTCCGTCTTCGTGTTGTCGGTGCTGATGATGATCTCGCCGGCAGTGAACTCGAAGTTCACCGGGACGGCTATCGGGCCGCGATTGGTCGAGTAGACGACGCGCCCGATCCCCCCCGCTGAGAGGTGCGCCTCGCACTGTTGGCGCCCAAGACCCTCCAGAACCGGGTGTCGACCGGCCCGCCCGTGTCCCGGGGGCCGATCGAGATTCCCACCACTGAGCGCAATCGGCGAGGTGTCAAGGGCCATGGCTACGAGCAACATCGTGCCGGCACTCAGGATCGCGTTGGGACTCTGCTCGAAGTAGCGGAGATACCCAGGATCGATCCCGGCACGACGAGCCACCTCCTCCACGCTTAGCCCAAGCTCGGCCCGACGGTGGGCCACCCTCCGCGCAATATCCCCCGCGTTGAGATATGACGGCTGGGCCTGCGAGGTCGAACCAGTGGGATGAGGAGCGGGAGTGTCCGCGGCAGCATTCATGGCGCCAGTGATAGCACTCCGATGGGCGGTCCGCTGACGCACCCCCGATCGGGGAACCACCGCATCCTGCCAGAGTGTCGACCAGGGGATTGAGTCGAAGATTTCGTGATCGTGGCGAATCGAACGGCCTGAGATGGCATCCGGACGGATAGAGAACACCCGTATGCCCGGGTGCATCACAAGAGGAGTCGGGAAGTTCCTCCCGAGACGCGCAACTTCCTCGAGATTTAGTATTCGCGCGGACCCGCGCACGACGACGCTCCATCCCGCCTTCGAATAGGCCTCCGCATAATCCACTTCGAACGCAACCGATGCCTGATCCAGATGATTGGCGAAGGCTCCAGGTCCGATCCGTACGATCACCTCATTCTCGAAGACGGCGAAATTGACCGGAATGATGTCAGGACCGTCATCAATGCTTATGGCCAGGCGACCCGTCTCGCCAGCACCACCGGCCGAAGCCAGGAGCCGCATGCACTCTGGCCGCTCGATGATGAGCGAACCCCGTTGATCGATCCGGTTCACCGTTCGGGCTTTGTCGTGACGAGTGCCATCGGGGATTCCTTTCGTCTATTTCGACCACTCCTGGCGCGGAGAACTACGGCCACTTTGAGGCCAATAGGGGTTAGCCAGTAGGGCCTAAGGTCCCCGCAGACCAAGGGACCTCCGCCCTGAAGGCACCTCAGGCCTCCTATGGATCCTCGTGACCCAGGACCAAGGCCACCTACGTAAGATCGGCTTCGGATCCCAGGGATCTGTTTGGACAATGCAGAAGGGAGCACACACCTTGGTCACCCGATGCGCACGACCACCGAACACGGGGAAAATGCCATGAACGACGCCGCTGGCGGATCCTCCCGTCTGGACCCGGAGGAGCTGTCCTGGCTTGACCGCTGGTGGCGAGCCGCGAACTATCTCTCGGTCGGCCAGATCTACCTGATGTCCAATGCCCTCCTCGCCGAGCCGTTGCGGCCCGAGCACATCAAGCCCCGGCTCCTCGGTCACTGGGGAACGACTCCCGGCCTCAACTTGATCTACACCCACCTCAACCGGGTGATCCGCAACCAGGACGTCAACATGATCTTCGTCTGCGGGCCCGGGCACGGCGGCCCGGCAGTCGTCGCGCAGACGTGGCTGGAGGGCAGCTACACCGACTGCTATCCACACATCGGACGTGATGTCCACGGGATGGAGAAGCTCTTCCGCCAATTCTCGTTCCCCGGGGGCGTTCCCTCGCATGCATCACCTGAGACCCCGGGATCGATCAACGAGGGCGGGGAACTCGGCTATTCGCTCCTCCATTCCGCCGGCGCCGTCTTTGACAATCCGGAGCTGATCGTCGCCTGCGTCATCGGTGACGGCGAGGCCGAGACCGGGGCGCTGGCCACCTCCTGGCACGCCACCAAGTTCCTCGACCCGGTCGGCGACGGCGCCATCCTGCCCATACTGCACCTCAACGGCTACAAGATCGCCAACCCGACGGTTCTGGCTCGGATACCCGAAGACGAGCTGGTCCGCCTTCTGGAGGGCTACGGGTGGGCACCGGTCGTCGTCGGTTGCACCGATCCCGAGGAGGTGCATCAACCGCTTGCCGCAGCTCTCGATGGCGCCTTTGACGACATAGCCCGGATTCAGCAGCGCGCCCGCCGCTCAAGCGGCTCTGCCGGTGATCGGCCGCGCTGGCCCATGGTGGTGCTCCGTACCCCTAAGGGCTGGACCGGGCCCAAGATGGTGGACGGTCTCGCCGTCGAGGGGACCTGGCGGTCGCACCAAGTTCCGCTCGGGGGTGTTCGGACCAACCCCGAACACCTCCGCCAGCTCGAGGAGTGGATGCAGAGCTATCGCCCGCGAGACCTCTTCGATGAGGCGGGTCGGCCTCGATCTGATCTGCTCGAACGGGTGCCGGTGGGGGCGCGCCGCATGGGAGCTAATCCCCACGCCAATGGCGGACTACTGACGGCGGCCCTCGAATTGCCCGACATCCGCTCCTACGGTGTGGAATGTGACCGACCAGGAGCACCAGCCGCGTCAGCCACGGGAACGCTCGGCCCTTGGCTAAGGGACGTGATGGGAGCCAACCGCGGCACTTTCCGCGTCTTCGGACCCGATGAGACCACGTCCAATCACTTGGCGGCTCTCTTCGAGGTGACCGACAGGGCCTGGCAGGGCGAGAGGCTGAGTACGGACGACCACCTGTCCCCCGGCGGCGGGGTGGTCGAGATCCTCTCGGAGCATTGCTGCGAGGGCTGGCTGGAGGGTTATCTGCTCACAGGGCGCCATGGACTGTTCAATTGCTACGAGGCGTTCATCCACATCATCGACTCGATGTTCAACCAGCACGCCAAGTGGCTCAAGGTCACCCGCGGTATCCCCTGGCGCGCACCGGTGCCGAGCCTCACCTACCTGCTCTCCTCCCACGTGTGGCGCCAGGACAACAACGGGTTCTCCCATCAGGATCCGGGCTTCATTGACCACGTGGTGAGCAAGAAGGCCGAGGTGATCCGGGTCTACCTCCCGCCTGACGCCAACTGCCTGCTGTCGATCATGAACCACTGCCTCTGCAGCAAGGACTACGTCAACGTCGTCGTGGCCGGGAAACATGAGGAGCCCGTTTGGCTCGGGGTCGAGGAGGCGAACGCGCACTGTGCCCGTGGACTCGGGACGTTCGATTTTGCCTGCTCCGATCAGGGTGGGCTGCCGGACGTGGTACTCGCCTGCGCCGGGGACGTCCCTACGCTCGAGACATTGGCGGCCACGGACCTGCTGCGCCGTTACCTGCCCGACTTACGAGTCCGGGTGGTCAACGTGATCGACCTGATGCGCCTGGAGCCCCCTTCAGAGCACCCTCACGGGGTGCCCGACGCAGAGTACGACGAGTTGTTCCCGCCTCAGGTGCCGACCATCTTTGCGTTCCACGGCTATCCGACACTCATCCACCGCCTGACCTACCGGCGGGCACACCACGGCCGGCTCCATGTCCGGGGTTACAAGGAGGAGGGCACCACCACTACGCCATTCGACATGGTCATGCTCAACGACCTGGATCGATTCCACCTCGTCCTGGACGTGATCGACCGCGTGGAGGGCTTGGGGGCGACCCAGGTGAAGCTACGTCAGGAAATGGTCGACCGCCGGCTCGCCGCCAGGGCCTACACGCGTGAACACGGCGAGGACGCACCGGACATCGCCGGTTGGACATGGCCGGGGTGATGCCGCTTCTCACCGTCAACGCCGGCTCGTCGTCAACCAAGGTTTCCGTGCTCGGCGATGACGATGCGGTACTTTCACACCTCGACCTTCCGCACCCGTCCGATCCTGAGGTCCCCCGCGCCATCGGCGAGTTGATCGAAGAGTTCAACCCGGCCGCCAGCGTGCATCGCATCGTGCATGGCGGTCCCCGCCTCCACGGAGCGGTGATCGTCGATGCATCGGTGGAGTCGGAGATCGCTGCGCTGGGCGACCTGGCTCCCCTCCACAACCCGCCCGGATTGGCGCTGCTCGATCATGTCCGCAGGCAGTCGCCGCTCCTCCCCGCAGTGGCGTGCTTCGACACCGCGTACTTCGGCGCACTGCCCGAGGAGGCGTCTACCTACGCTGTACCACTCGAGTGGCGCCAGCGCTTCGGCATCCGCCGCTATGGCTTTCACGGATTGTCACACGAGAGCGCCGCACGGCGGATGTCAGACCTGATCGGACGGCGACCGGAACCTCTCCGGGTGGTCAGCGCGCACCTTGGCTCCGGATGTTCGCTGGCGGCCATCGACGGCGGGCGACCGGTGGACACGACGATGGGATTCACCCCACTTGAGGGTCTGGTGATGGCCACCAGGTCGGGAACGGTCGATCCGGGTGCACTCACCACCGTCATGCGGCTCGGTGCCCTCACGGCGGAGGAGCTTGACGACGCTCTGGAAACGCAGTCAGGGCTTCTGGCACTGGCCGGAAGCGGCGATCTCGCACTGGTGCTCCAGCGGAGCTTGCAGGGTGACAAGGAAGCTGAGCTGGCTATCTCCGTCTACGTGCATCGACTCGTGGGCGGCATTGCCGCCATGGCCGCCGCCATCGGTGGATTCGACGCTCTTCTCTTTACCGGCGGCGCCGGCGAGGGTTCAGCTCCGCTGCGCGCCGCCACCTGCGAACGCCTCGGCTGGCTGGGGGTCAGGCTTGATCCGACACGCAACGAGAAGGGTTCGGGCGACCGATTGATCACGGGCGACCGATTGCCGGTGGTGGCCGTGATCACCGCCCGGGAAGACCTGGAGATGGCCCGGCAGGCCAGATTGGTGCTGCGCTGAAACCTCGATGGCGGCCAGTGCGTCAGGTCGCCCGGTGCGGGACGCGCCGACCACTGAGACATTCCAACTCCAGGCGCACGAATCGGTCCCTATCCTCGCCGGCCCCAACGCAAGGCGAAACTCCGGGAGCGGTGCAAGTGCGCTCGAGGTGACAGAAGACGTTTTCGAATCGCCGCCATCGATCGTCTTTGCGACGGCGGAGGCGACCCTGCCGGTCGTGCGTGACCAGGAGGGTCGCCTCCATGGGATCGAAGCCGTGGTAGACAAGGATCTGACGGCGGCACTGCTTGCCGAAGCGCTCGGGGCTGATGCGCTCCTGCTACGTACCGACGTCCCGGCGGTGGAGGTCGATTACGGCACAGCAGAGGCCAGAGCGCTCCATGGCGTGTCGGTCGGCGAACTGCGCGCTATGCAGCTCCCCCGAGTTCCATGGGAGCAAATGTCGAAGCAGCGTGCCGCTTTGTCAAGCGGACCGGCGGTTCGGCTACATCGGCTGTCTTGATGATGCAGCCCTCTTGCTCTGCGGCCAGCGGGGGACGTTTGTCAACGGAGGGAAACGCTCCTCCACGAAATGGACGGCGACACGTTGATGTCCCAAGGGAAGACGACATGCACGACATAGGCTCCACTCTCCTCACTGGCGTCGACTTGAACAGCCCGGGTCGATACCTGCACTGGTCGATCTTCCTCGTGTCGGAAGCCAACCTGGCCCTGATCGGGGTCATGGTGGTGATTTTCGGCGCCGCACTCATCATCCCTTTCCCCGGTCGCAAGCGAAATGGGCAAACCAGCGAGGAATCATCACCAGCACCCGCCGTCGACGCGCCTACTGCATTCGATCTCGGCGACGACGCGGACGCGGCCATGTGGACCTCACGAGTGCGACGCCGGGTGCTCCGCCTCCTCCCCCCAGGGAAAATATTGCCGGACCGCCAGCCCGCCTACGTGGCCTCGTGGATCTACGTCTTCGGCGTCGCCTCGCTGGCCACGCTCGGGCTCGTGATCGCTTCGGGCATCATCATCGCATTGGGCGGGCCAGACTGGTGGCACACCAACCCCGTCGGCCACTTCTTCAACAGTGTGCATCTCTGGAGTGTCGAAGCATTCATGGCCTTCTTGGTCATCCACCTGTGGGGCAAGTTCTGGATGGCGGCATGGCGCGGGAAAAGGGCTCTCACCTGGATGACCGGCGTCGTGGCGTTCCTGGCTGCCGTCGTCGAGTGCTTCACCGGCTATCTGTCCCAGCAGAACTTCGACTCACAGTGGATCGCCACCAATGGCAAGGATGCCATCAATGCCGTCGGTATCGGCGCATTCTTCAACCTCATGAACTTCGGCCAAATGCTGATGTGGCACATCGTGGTGATCCCCTTGGTCCTCATTGCTCTGGTTGGCGCCCACATCCTGGCCGTACGGGTGCGTGGCGTGGTCCATCCCCTCCCCGTAAAGCGGGTGGGAGGGCACGTCACACGGCGCGCCCTCGCCGAGACCGATGCCGCGCCGTGGCAGGGGCCGACCCGCCGCTATGACATCGTCAAGGAAGCCACGGTGGCCACCGTCGTCGCTCTCGTCCTCGTCCTGGCGTTGGCTGGTTTCCTATCCTCGCCTGACGTGCCACCGGTCACGGTGGCAACCTGGGCCAAGCTCGCACCGGCCGACTTCCTCGCCACCGCAGACAGCGAGCTGTCGGGCACCAGTGAGACTGCTTCCTACGGACCGCCGTACACATCAAATACTGCCGGATCGCAGCGCCTGTGGTTCTCACTGGAGATCTTCGCCGGGGTGCGCCAGCCCGTCGACGCGGCCGAGACCTTCGTCCTGTCACCGCTGTCCAAGTTGGCACCGAGCGATCCCAGACTGGCCAAGGCCCTCGCCCGTTACCAAGATGCCTCCGCAACGACGCAGGCCGGGTGGAGCGCCTCCTATGCCAAAGCGGTCAACAAGGTCACGTTCGCCGACGGTACTCCGATCGTGCCCGGGGCAGATGATGGACCCGTGCCACAGCTCATGTCCAACGAGCTCACCATGGCCCGCAGCGGAGCGATCGACGCCGCCTTGATCGCGCACGAGGACTTCTACGGCACCGACTTCACCAAGCCTTTGCTGTTCCTCGAGGACGGCCAATACTTCGCCGGTCTGGCCCAGGCCGACCACCTCACAGGGGCGCAGTGGGGCGTGATGAACGAAACGGGGAGCTACCCGGGCCAACCCTGGCTATGGCTCTACACGCTCTGGTACCAGGTCCCGGGATTCGACAACTCCACCAACGTGGACCTCATTGCCATCTACCTGACCGGCGCCGCCACACTTTTGCTCCTCGCCATCCCGTTCATCCCCGGGCTGCGTGACGTGCCCCGCTATATCCCGGTCCACCGGCTCATTTGGCGCCAGGACCCACCGCCAGACCAGAACCCACCGGCACAGTAGGACCAAGGTCCCGGATTACCGGAACCTTCGCGCCCGCTCTCTGGTGGATTGTGGTGAGAATTACAGGTGGTACGACGCAGGTCCGGAGCCGAGCCGGGCGCGTCCCCCGGCCCGCCGACATAGACGATGTCGCCAACGCCAGCCTCCTCGCCGTCCGCCCGAACGCCGCGGCCAGACGTAGGTCGGCATCCCGCCCGCTCCCACCTGCGACCATCGAGGGAACCAGGTAGTGGGCGGCATCCATCTCCGCCCTGGGCGCTCTTGGTGGCTCCTCCGTCACCCATGTCGACGACACGACGCGGCTCCGGTCGAGTCCGAGGGCGCGGACCGTGCGAGCACGACCACTTCGTGGCCACGTCCGAGAACAAGCGTCGCGAGGGGGGCCCACGAAGCCAGAGCCCGCCAGCGATCGCGACCTTCATGCGAGAGTCTCTCGCGGGGGAAGTGCCCAGCATCGCAGTCCCCCACGCGGCTCCACCCGGCCCGCTGAGAA
>PKYA01000146.1 GCA_003133545.1 Acidimicrobiaceae bacterium
GTCCGCCTGGTCGACGACGACGGCCACGAGGTCGCGCGCGGCACGCCGGGTGAGATCGTCAGCCGCGGCCCCGACATGTTCCTCGGCTACACCGACCCGCAGCGCACGCAGGAGGCGATCGACGCCGAGGGCTGGTTCGCCACCGGCGACATCGGGCAGGCCGACGAGGAGGGCTACGTCACCATCGTCGACCGCAAGAAGGACATCATCATCCGCGGGGGCGAGAACATCAGCGCGCTCGAAGTAGAAGAGTTGCTCCTACGCATGCCGGGCGTGGTCGAGGCGGCGGTCGTCGCCGCGCCCGACCCGCGCCTGGGCGAGCACGGCTGCGCCTTCGTGCGCCTGGCCGGCGCGGACGCCACCCTCGATCTGGGTCAGATCCGGTCCCATCTGGCCTCGTCGGGTCTCGGCCGCCAGAAATGGCCCGAGGAGCTACGGCTGGTGGCCGACCTCCCCCGCACCCCGTCGGGCAAGGTACGCAAGGCGGACCTGCGCCGCCAGCTCCGCCAGGAGGCCGAAGGGCACTGAGCCCGCCTAGCGGGCGCCGCGCACCAAGCGGCCCGGACGGGCCTCCGTGTCGACGCCGTGGTCGCGTGTCACCTGGCCGGCCACCACGGTGTAGTCGTAACCCTCCGCCTGCTGGAGCAGCCGGCGCCCGCCGGCGGGCAGGTCGTGCACCATGGTGGGGCTGTCCAGACGCAGGTTGTCGAAGTCGATCACGTTGATGTCGGCCCGCAGCCCCGCCTCCAAGACGCCCCGGTCACCCAGCCCGTACAGGGTTGCCGTATCCCTGGTCTGCTTCTTCACCACCCACTCGAGGGGCAGGCGCTCCCCGCGGACGCGGTCGCGGGCCCAGTGCGTCAGCAGGTAGGTGGGGATGGAGGCGTCGCAGATCATGCCGCAGTGCGCTCCGCCGTCGGAGAGGCCCGACACGGACTGCGGGTGCGTGAGCATCTCGCGGATGGCGTCGTGGTTCTCCCAGGCGTAGTTGTAGATGGGCAGCAGCAACATGGCCCGGCCCTCGTCCTCGAGCATGAGGTCATAGAACAGTTCCACGGGCGCCACACCCGCGGCGCGGGCCAAGTTGACCACCGATCGTTCGGGTAACGGCTCGTAGTCGGGGATCACGCCCATCGGGTACACCCGGTGCAACAACCCCGGCAGGTTGCCCGGCACCTCGTCCCATACGACGGAGGGGTTCCCGGGGAGGTTCTCCTCGGCAAGGATCGTGGCGCGCACGTCGGGATCGCGCAGCCGCTGCGCCAGCGCGGGGAGCGGCAGGTGCGAGAGGGCCCGGAAGGTGGGCCGCTTGGCGAAGGGATGGTGCGTCTGCAGGCCCAGGAGCAAGCCGAAGGGGCGGCCCGCCACCTGGGGATAGCACTGGGCGCCCTCCGCGCAGGCCGCGAGCGACTCGGCCAGCAGCATCCGCCACTGCTCGGGGTCGGCCTCCACCTGGTTCATGGCGAAGGTGATGGGGCGCCCGATCTCGGCCGAGAGCTTGCGCATCCATGCCATCTCCACCGGCGCCTGGATCACGTCCTGCCCGTCCGCGCCGCCCGGTGCCAGCTCGAACACGCCTGTGCCGGCGTCGCGCAGCGCGTAGCCCAGCGCGAAGAGCTCGTCGTGCGCGGCGAAGGTACCCGGGACCGGCTCGCCGTCCATGGCCCGGTGGCCGAGCACGCGCGACGTCGTGACGCCGAGAGCACCCGCGTCGACGGCCTGGTGCACGATGGCCCGCATCCGGGCGATCTCCTCGGGGCTGGCGGGCTCGTTGCGCGCCCCGCGCTCTCCCATCACGTACCCGCGCACGGCACCGTGTGCGATCTGCGCCCCCACATCGATACTGAGTCGACGCTGCCCCAGCACGTCGAGGTAGTCGGGGAACGACTCCCAGCCCCAGGTCATGCCTTCGGCCAGCGCTGTGCCGGGTATGTCCTCGACGCCCTCCATCAACTGGATCAGCCACCCCTCGCACCCGGGCCGCACCGGTGCGAAGCCCACGCCGCAATTCCCCATCACCACGGTCGTCACTCCGTGCCCCGAGGAGGGGCTCATCTGGTCGTCCCACGTCACCTGGCCGTCGTAATGCGTGTGGATGTCCACGAACCCCGGCGTCACCAACCGGCCTGTGGCGTCGATGACCCGGCGGGCCGTGCCGTCGACGCGCGGTGCCACCTCGACGATCAACCCGTCTTTGACGGCGACGTCGCCGCGGAACGGGACCCCTCCGTTCCCGTCGACGAGCTTCCCGCCGCGGATGATCATGTCGTGCACCGCAGACCCCCCGACCTCGCTGCCAATACGCCGCACACTACCAACTATGGTGAAAAACCTTTCGTACGGCAGGGCCGCTGCGACCTCGTCACGTCGGCGGCGCGTCGTCGCGGTGGAGGAACGCCTCGATGGCGCTGCGGGCCTCTGGACTGGCGAACGAGGCCACCTGCCAGGGCCATTCGGTCTCGAGCTGCTGGCGCAATGAGCGGTCCCCGCTGCGGCGCAACAACCGCTTGGAGATCTGCACGGCGAGTGGTGAGCGTTCCGCCAGCTCCTGGGCGTAGCCGACGGCTGCCGTCACGAGGTCCGCCGCAGGCACCCGTCTCCAGGCGATGCCGAGCTCCACCGCTTCATCCGCCTTGACCCGCCGGCTGGTCACCGCCAGATCGAACGCGGCCTGGGGCCCGACGACGCGCGGCAGCAAGTAGCTGAGGCCCATCTCGAGCGAGAGACCGATGCGGGTGAAGGCCACCGTGAAGACGGCCCGCTCCGAAACGAAGCGCAGGTCATGGAGGAGGGCCAGGGCGAAGCCACCTCCGGCGGCCGCCCCCCCGATGGCGGCGATCATCGGCTTGTCGAAGGCATCGATCGTTAGGACATGGCGCCCAGCGCCAAGCAGGTCGGCGCGCCGGTCCACCAGGCTCAGCGAGTCGGACTCCCCCATCGACTCGTGCAGCATTTCCGAGAGGTTCCCCTGCGGCGCCCCTTCGTGGAGCTGGCTGACGTCGCCGCCGGCGCACCAGGTCGGGCCGTCGGCCGAGGTGACCACGGCGCGTACGCCGTCGTCGCGCCGCGCCTCCTCCAGCGCCCGCAGGTACTCCGCCAGCAATGGCCCCGACAGCCCGTTGAAGGGGGGGTTGTCGAGCCGCAACTCCAGGACGGCGCCGTGGCGCTCCCGATGGACGAGCTCAGCGGGCACGGGGCTCCGCCCACCAGCGCGACGGCTCGGTCTCCCTGACGCGAGCGATGGCGTCGCGCATCGCCTCGGGCGAGTCCAGCTTGGCTACGGTCGGCCCGCGGCCGACAGCGAAGCGGGCCACTCGGCCGCCGGCTGCACTCAGTACCTCGCCGTTGACGGCGCAGTCACGGTGGGCCAGGTAGGCAGTCACCGGTGCCACCCGGTCGGGCGACATCTGCTCGGTGGCGTCGCCGAAGATGGACGACATGACCGCCTCGTTGAGCCGGGTCACCGCCATCGGTGCCACGGCGTTGACCCGGATACCGTGGCCCACTCCTTCGCAGGCGAGGGCGCGCGTCAACCCGACCAGCGCCCCCTTGGCGGAGCCGTACGCTCCCTGTCCCGGTGACCCCAGCAGGCCGATGCTCGACGACGTGAAGACCACCCTGCCGTACCCCTGCGCGGCCATGGCCGGCCAGGCCGCGCGTGTGACCAGCAGGGAGCCGAGCAGGTGCACGTCGAGCACGGCCCGGAAGTCGTCCGCCACGAGGCGGTGGAACTCGGCCGCCCGCACAATCCCGGCATTGTTGATCACGGCGTCGATTCGCCCATAACGCTCCAGGGCGCAGGCCACCGCGGCACGCGCCCCCTCGGGGTCGGCTACGGAGTGCACGTCGGCCACCGCCTCGCCCCCGGCGGCCGTGATCTCGTCGACCACCTGCTGGGCCGTACCGCCGCCGGCACTGCGGCCGTCCGGCGCGCACGACACGTCGTTGACGACGACGCGCGCCCCGCGCCCGGCGAGCAGCTGCGCGTAGGAGCGCCCGAGGCCGGCACCGCCGCCCGTCACGAGGACCACGTCGCCTGCGAACTCCACGCGGTGCGCCCTCCTTGAGCGGTGCTCCCAGCGAGCCCTGGGGAATATAATCCATGCAATCTTAGAATGCGCACCTCGAAAGGCGCGAGAAGAAGGACCGGGGGGATGAGAGTTGTGTCCTGACACAGGGTCACGCGCAGCACTCGAGGGGGCGCGTGCCCTCTCGGGCGCCGTGCAGCTCGCCCGCATGGCCGGTCGCCACCCGGACAAGACCGGTTTCGTCTACCTCGACCGCGCCTACTCGTTCGCGCAGGTGGACGCCCGGGTCGATCAGGTGGCCGTCGGCCTGGCCGCGGCCGGCGTCCGCAAGGGGGACCGCGTCGCCATGCTCATGGGCAACAGCATGACGACGATTGAGGCCTACTTCGCCCTCTCACGCCTCGGCGCCATCGCCGTCCCCGTGAACCTGCGCTTCGTCGCCCCGGAGGTGGCGTTCATCCTGGCCGATTGCGGCGCCACCACGCTGTTGGTCGACCAGGCCTACGCCGCGGTGGCGGCACAGGCGCGCGCGAGCGTTCCCGACGTGGCGCGCTGCCTCGTGGTCGGGCCCGATCCCGGCGAGGCCGGCCCGGCGTCACTGCTGTGGGACGAGGTGGTGGCGCCGTCCGGTGGCCCGGCGCTCGCGCCCGACGTGGCGAACGACGACCCGGCGATGATCATGTACACCTCGGGCACCACCGGCCGGCCCAAGGGGGCGGTGCTGACGCATTACAGCCTGGCCATGTCCGCGATGAGCGCCATGATTGAGCAGCATCTCTCGGACAGCGACGAGGTGTGGTACCTGAACCTTCCCCTCTTCCACATATCCGGCGTGGCCGGCATCTACCCCTACATGTTCGTCGGGGGCACCTCGATCATCGCCCCCTTGGGCGCCTTCGACGCCAAGACAGCCATCGACGACCTCGAGCGCTACCAGATCACGGCGGCGTGCTTCGTCGGGCCCCAGTGGCAGGCCATCGTCGACCTGCCCGGGGTCGAGCAGCGCTCCTACGCGCTGCGGCGCGTCATCTGGGGCACCTCCCCGGCGATCGTGCCGCTCCTCGAGGCCGTCCGCCGGGCCTTTCCCCGCGCCGCCATCTACAACACGTTCGGGCAGACCGAGATGAGCCCCGTCACCTGCATGCTGGGGGCCGAAGACTTCGACGCCCGCAAGGGTTCCGTGGGCAAGCCCGTCATCAACGTGGAGGCCCGCATCGTCGACGACGACATGCACGACGTGACGCCGGGAGAGGTCGGGGAGATCGTCTATCGCGGCCCGTCGGTGATGAAGGAGTACTGGAACCTGCCCGAGGCCACGGCCGAAGCCTTTGCGGGAGGGTGGTTCCATTCGGGAGACCTGTGCCGCCAGGACGACGACGGGTTCATCTACGTGGTGGACCGCAAGAAGGACGTCGTGATCTCGGGCGGCGAGAACATCTACTCGGCCGAGGTGGAGGCCGTCATTGTGCGCCACCCCAAGGTGCGCGATGTCGCGGTCATCGGCGTGGCGGACCCCAAGTGGGGTGAGACGCCGTGGGCCATCATCGTCCCCAAAGACGCCGCCGACCCGCCGAGCGAAGGCGAGTTGGTGGAGCACTGCCGCCGCGAGATGGCCTCCTTCAAGAAACCCTCGGCCTTCGTGATCCTCGAGGGCGACCTCCCCCGCAACGCCATGGGCAAAGTCACCAAGCCAGCTCTGCGCGCCCAGTACGGCGGCGGCATCGCGCGCTGAGGAAGCGCGGGTCTCAGCGCCGAACGACGTAACCAGCCCGCTCGCGGTCCCAGGTCGAGGGGGTGACCCCGCTCTCGCGCAGCTCGGTCTTTAGGACTTTGCCGGTCGGGTTCACGGGCAGACTCTCCATGACCTCCACGTAGCGCGGGACGGCGAAGTAGGGCAGGTGCGCCACGCAGTAGTCCATCAGCTCGGGGATCTCGAGCGCGGCATCCGCCTTGAGGGAGATGACCACCTTGACGTCGTCCTCGCCCAGCTCGCTGGCGACGGCGACCGCGGCCGCCTCGGCGACGGCCGGGTGGCGCAGCAGCGTCTGCTCCACTTCGAAGGACGAGATGTTCTCACCACGCCGGCGGATGGCGTCCTTGTTGCGGTCGACGAAGGTGAGGTGCCCGTCCTCGTCCATGCGCCCCATGTCGCCGGTGTGGAACCACAAATTGCGCCAGCGCTCTACCGTCGTCTCGGCCCGGCCGAAGTACCCGTCGAACATCACATGGGGCGATCGGGGCCGGGCACAGATCTCCCCGACCACACCGGGGGCGACCGCCTGGTCGTCCCCGTCGAGGATCACCACCTCGAAGTTGGGCTGCGCCCGCCCGGTCGCCCCTTCCCGCACCTCGTCGCCCAGGGCATAGAGGACCATCGGAAGAGCCTCGGTCATGCCGTAGCTGGTCAGGACGGTCAGGTTGTAGCGCTCCTCGATCTTGCGGTGCAGGCCGCGCGGGATCGGCGCCGCCGAGATGAAGCGCAGGGGCAGGTCCGCGTCACGAGGGTCCTCGGGCAGGTTCCACAACATGTTCACCATCACCCCGGCCAAGAGGATTCCTTTCACGTCATAGCGGCGGACCCGGTTCCAGCACTCGTGCACGCTGAACACCGGGTCGAGCAGGCCGGTGGCACCGGCCACGATCGGACAGACCACCGACGCCACCGAGCTGATGTGGAAGAGGGGAAGTGGCGCGTAGAGCACCTCACCGGCCGAGAGGTCCCACGAGTCGACCATGGTGGTGGCCGCGGACGCGATGTACTGGTGTGAGATGACCGCGCCCTTGGACGGGCCCGTCGTCCCCGAGGTGTAGAGGACGCACACCGGGTCCTTCCACTCTGGTTGATGCGGAGGCGGAGGCGCGCTGGCACCACTCGTCAGCACGGCACTGTCCTCGAGGTGCCAGGGCAGGTCGCCAGGGGGGTCCGCTCCCGAGCGCTGCACAATGACCGTCTTGAGGTCGGGGATGTCGTCGGCCACGGCAACCAGCCGGTCGGTCAAGGCGTCCTCCACCAAGGCCAGGTGGCAGCCGCTGGCACGCAGGGGGGTGGACAGGAAGCTGCCCCGGTAGGCCGTGTTGATCGGGACGGCGAGTGCCCCGAGGCGTGCGGCCCCGAGCAGCGCGTAGATCCACGAGGGGTGCGTGTTGGCGTAGATGGCCAGGGTCTCGCCGGGCCGCAGGCCGAGCTCGTAGAGCGCGCCGGCCGCGGCGTTCGACCGCGCACGCAACTCGGCGTAGGTGATCGTCTCGTCGCGCACCACCAGGCAGGCCTGATCGGGTCGCTCCTCGCAGCGGGCGTCGAGCAGCCCGGTGATGGTGCGGTGTTCCAGCGATCGCCACCGGCCCGCCGATGGCCCGGCGCCCGAACTCGCAGGTGCCGTCGTCGTCACTATGGCGGGGTCGGCCCTGGTCGAGCCCAGTCGGGTTTCTCGGGCCAGTGCAGGCGTGAGCGCCGCGACGGATGCTCGGGGTCACAGCGCGCGCACGCCTCGCGGTAGCGCCGACCGACCTCGACCGCCTGGCCCATGTCCCAATAGTCGCGCTCGCCCGCCCAGCGGCCACCGCCGCCGTAGCGGTAGATGCTGAAACTCGGGAAGTCGAAGTACGGCGGGCCGGACGGGTCAGGATTGTCCCGCCGGTTCTGGGCCAGCAGCATCACCTCGTCACCGTCGATGACGTGCCACTCGTAGACGGTGTAGAGATCCGGGAACTGATCGTTCATCAACGCGTGGCACCAGACGCCGAATTCCTCCGGCGTCATGGTGCCGTAGTGGTGGTCGAAGTACACGCAGTCGTCGGTGTAGAGCTTGGCCTGCGCGAGCCAATCCTCCCCCACCGGTCCAACCCGCCACAGATGCCGGAAGGCCTCCTCGATCTCCTGACGCGGGTACGGGCTCATCGGTACGGCCTCATCGAAGGTCCGCCATCAACAACGTGATCTCCTCGCTCGCCTCATCCGGCACGATGAACTGGCCCGGGTCCATGAACGCATTCACGCGGTCATGCACGGTTTCCATGGTCAGGTCCGACGCGTAGATCCCCCGGGTCACGCCGACGAACAGACGCGCCAGCCCAGCCCGCTCCACGGCGAACAGCTCCCCCGTGGGCGCGCACTCCTCGTGCGCCAGGTAGGTCACCAGGTCGGCGACGGCCACCGGATCACCTGTTGTCCCGGGCACCACCATGTTCGCCTTCAGGTCGCGATCGGCCCCTTCGAGCTTCAAGATGTTCAACAGCCCCACCAGGCCCGGGCCCGTCAGCGCGTCGACCGCCTCCTGCGCCTCGTCGATGGAGCGATCCATGGGACAGATCATGACCAGCCGCCCGTAGCGGGCCTCGCGCATATGGGCCCATGCCGCGTGGGCCACCCAGATGCCCGCGAAGAGGCCCCGCAGGCTCTCCCCCGGTTCGGCCCCGCTGAGGAGGGCGTGCGACGATCCGTCCTCCGACGGTCGGGCGTGGTGGACCACGACGTCCACCGCCCCGAATCCCGCCAACGCCGCGGCTACAACCGCCTGCGCACCCTCGGGCGTGTCCGGCTTGTCGCCGCTGGCGATCGCCGTGCCACCCCGGTGCTCGATCTCGTGCACCACCTCCGTCGACGCGCCAGCATCGGCATCGTTGACCACGACCCGCGCGCCCCGCTCGGCCAACTGGACCGCGATCCGCTCGCCCAGCCCGCTCCCGGCTCCGGTGACGACGACCACGCGTCCGTCGAAGCGGAGGTGGCTCAATGGCCTGACCTGGAATTTGCCACTTTTCCCTTCGCCCGCTCGACGATCGGGGCAGCCGGCACGCCGACCCCCCTACTGGTGCATTTTTAATAACATTGAGAGGCTCCGTCAAGCCATCGGATCACGTGGCGCCCGACCGCGCGACGGCCTTGGCCCAGGCGTAATCGGGCTTGCCCGAGGGCGACCGGGGTACCTCGTCGACGACGAACAGCAGCCGGGGCACCTTGTGCCCGGCCAGATGGGCGCGGCAATGGCGCTGGACCTCGTCGAGGGTGGGGCCGGCGGCGTCCGGCGCCGGCGCGACCACTGCCGCCACCCGCTCCCCGAACCTGGGGTCGGGGAAGCCCACCACGACGGCGTCGGCTATCCCGGGGTGTGCCTTGAGGACGGCCTCGACTTCTTCGGGATAGACCTTCTCGCCCCCCGTGTTGATACACATGGTGCCCCTCCCCAGCAGGCGGATGCTGCCGTCGGCCTCCAGTGTCGCCATGTCCCCCGGAAGCGCCCAGCGCACGCCATCGACCATCACGAAGGCTTGGGCGGACTTGGCGGCATCGTTGTAGTAACCGAGGGGCACCCGCCCCCGGGTGGCCAACCTCCCCACCGTCCCCGAACCCGGCGTAACCGGTCGCAGCGCGTCGTCGAACACCGTCGTGTTCTCGTTGGCGCCGAAGTGCAGGGCCGCCGCGGGCGCCTGGCCGCGCACGGTGAGGGCCAGCGCCTGCGACGGCGACTCGGAGGACCCTATGGCCTCGATGAGCGTCACGACCGACGGGAATCCGGCCAGGAGGCGCTGCTTGACGTCGGCCGACATGATGCTGCCACCGGTACCGAGCATCAGCACGGACGAAGTGTCATGCCGCCCGGGGTCTTCCTCAATCGCCTCCACCAGGGGCCGGCCCATGGAGTCGCCGACGATGGTGAGCATGGTCACGCGCTCTCGCTCCACGACTTCGAGGACGGTGTGGGCTTCCATCTTGCGGCTCGGATGCAGCACGGCGCACCCGCCCCCCAGCAACGCGCCCCACGCAGACCAGTGCCCGCTCACGTGCATGAGCGGGCCCAGCGCGTAGGACACGAAGACGTCGGGCACCGCCACCCCCGCCGCGGCCAGCGCGGCCAGGCGCGGCGGTACCGGCGCGACGGCGTTGGCCGCGACGTCCTCGGGCCGCTCCACCCCCACCCCGGGGGTCATGGTGGCGAAGAAGATGTCCTCCTGGCGCCACACGACGCCTTTGGGATACCCGGTGGTCCCTCCGGTGTAGGCGATGTAGGCGTCATCGCCGGAGCGGGCCCCGAAGTCCCGGACCGGCGCGTGGGCCGCGAGCAGATCCTCGTAGGACACGGCGTCGGGCAAGGCGCTCGCCTCGGATGACCCATCGTCGACGACGAGCAGATGGGCCAGGCGCGTCACCTCCTCCCGCAAGGAGGCCATGAGCGGGGCGAAGGATGCCTCGAGGACGAGCGCGACCAGATCCGCGTTGTCGAACAGGTAGGCCAGTTCGCGTGCCACGTAGCGGTAGTTGACGTTGATCGGCACGGCGCGCACCTTGTACGACGCCACCATCGTCTCGAGATACTCGGGGCGACTGTAGGCCAGTATCCCGACGTGGTCGCCCTGTCCCACGCCCAACGACTGCAGGCCGTGCGCCAGGCGCGTCGCCCGCTCGTCGAGCTGCCCGAAGGTAAGCGATTCGTCGCCCCACACGACGGCCCGGCGCCCGGGAACCGAGTCGGCCACGCACTCGAAGAGGTCAGCCAGGTTGAAGTCCACGGCTCCCTCTCGCGCCGTCGTTCCTCGTCAGCGGACCAGGTCGCGGAACGGCACGTCCTTGTCCACCCGGATGTCGCCGGGGAGGCCCAGGACGCGCTCGCCGATGATGTTGCGCTGCACCTCGTCGCTCCCGGCGGCGATGCGATACGAGGGTGCGGCCAGGAACTGCTGCTGCCAGTAGCCGTGGGCCGGCGCAGCCTCGCCGGACAGCATGCCCCGCGGTCCTTGCAGCGCAATCGTCAGCTCGGTCGTCTCCTTGGACACCAGGGCAAAGAGCAGCTTGGCCACCGAGGTCTCCGGGGACGACATCCCCTTGCTCAGCGCCGTCTGGATCCGGAACCCGAGGTAGCGCGCGATCTCGTGCTTGATGTAGCAGCCGGCCAGACGCTGGCGGATCACGGCGTCGGTGGTCGCCCCGCAGGCGCGGGCGAGCTGGAGGACCTGGGGAAAGGTCGACGTGCCGCCACTCGCGCTCCGCTCGTTGGCGAGTGTGGTCATGGTGGCCCTCCACCCGCCGTTCACCTCGCCGACCACATTTGCGGCCGGCACGCGGACATCGGTGAAGAAGACCTCGTTGAACGTCGCTCCGCCGGTCATCTGGCGCAGGGGGCGCACCTCGACGCCGGGGCTGCGCATGTCGAGGATGAAGAACGTGATGCCGCGGTGCTTGGGCAAGTCGAGATCGGTGCGGGCCAGCAATATCCCCAGGTCCGAATGATGCGCACCCGAGCTCCACACCTTTTGGCCGTTCACCACCCACTCGTCACCGTCCCGCTCGGCTCGCGTCGAGAGGCTGGCCAGGTCCGAGCCGGCACCGGGCTCGCTGAAGAGCTGGCACCAGACCTCCTCCCCCCGCAGCATGGCGGGCAGGTACCGGCGGCGCTGCTCGTCGGTGCCGTGCCCGATGATGGTGGGCCCTGCCATACCGATGCCAACGGCGAACAATCCCGAAGCCACGTCGAACCTGGCCTCTTCCTGGCGGAAGATCATCGCCTCGACGAAAGTCCCGCCACGGCCGCCGACTTCGACCGGCCAGGTGATCCCGGCCCACCCCCCCTCGTAGATGCGGCGTTGCCATTTCTTGCCCTCGGTGACGAAGATCTCGTCGAAGTCCATGAACGAATGGGAGGTCGAGATCTGGCCGGAGTCGCGCGCGCGGGCGTTCTCCTTCAACCAGGCCCGGACTTCCTCGCGGAAGGCCGCCTCCTCCTTGGTGTCATCGAAGTCCATGGTCGGTCCCTCCTCCTTCCTCGCAGCGCCGGCGCGGCCGCGCCGCGCCGTCAGCGCGCAACGGGGCGCCAGAACGGGAGGCCGACGTCATCCGCTGCCTTGAGCAGCAGGACCTCGAGCGCCATGCCGACCTCGAGGGCGTCCACGTCGCAGTCGACGATGTTGCTCATCATCCGCACCCCTTCCTCGAGCTCGACGATGCCCACGGCATAGGGCGAGAGCGCGGCGAACGCGGCGGATCGGTTCTGCCGGATCACCGTGAAAGTGTGCAGCGTGCCCCGCCCGGAGGCCTCGACCCACTCGGTCTCGCCGGCGCAGGCCACGCACAGGGCCCGCGGGTAGAACTGGTACTCGCCACAGGTCGTGCAGCGCTGGACGACCAACTTTCCCTCCGCTGCACTCTGCCAGTAGTGGCGCGACGCGTTGTCGGGCGCCGGGAGCGCCCGCAGGACGAGCGTCTCTTGCAATCCTTCGATCGTCATGACCGGCCCTCCTTACCCAGCACGACGGTGGCGATGCACGAGAGGTAACCGCCCGAGCCACAGGCCACGGCCACCTCGCAATCGGGCACCTGCGCCTCGCCACCCTCGCCCCGCAGCTGGCGGACCGCCTCGTTTATCAAGAAGATTCCACGCATGCCGGGATGGCAGGCCGACAGGCCGCCACCGTCGGTGTTGAGCGGCTGGCGCCCGCCACGCCGCAGGACGCCGGTCTCGACGAACGCCCCGCCTTCCCCCTTCTTGCAAAAACCCATGTCCTCGAGGAGCAGCAACACCGTGATGGTGAAGCTGTCGTACACCTGGATGGTGTCCACCTCCTCGGGCCGCACCCCGGCCAGCCCGAAGGCTTCGGGGCCGCACTGGGCGGCGGCGGTAGTGGTGAAGTCCGGCATCTGGCTGATGGTCCAATGCGTCTGGGCGCCGGCGGCCCCCAGCACGTACACCGGCGGTTTGGCCAGATCCCGGGCCCGCTCCTTGGTGGTCATGATGAAAGCGCCCCCACCGTCGGAGATCACGCAGCAGTCGAGCTTGTGCAGGGGGTCGGCGATCATGCGCGAGCCGAGGACGTCGTCGACCGTGATCGGGTCGCGGTATTGGGCATGCGGGTTGAGGCCGGCGAACTCGCGCACCCCCACCGCGATCTCGGCCAGCTGCGCGGACGTCGTGCCGAACTCGTGCATGTGCCGACGGGCGGCCAGGGCGTACCCCCCGGCCAGCACGTTGCCCCAGCAGTTCTCATACTGCGCCGGACCCGGTACCCGGGTGCCTCCGGTGGAGAAGGTACTGGTGCCGAGCATCCGCCCCGCCCGCGACAAGAGGTCGGAGCCATACGTCACGAGGACGACGTCGCACAGGCTCTCCTCAATGGCGGCCGCGGCGTGTTGGACGTGGAACTCGAAGGAGGAACCGCCGACCGAGGTGCTGTCGATCCAGCGGTGGTTGATGCGCAGGTACTCGGCCATGTTCGGCGCGTCGTCGACGTTCTGGCTGAAGCCGGAGGCGCACACGTAGCCGTCAATGTCCGACTTCTCGAGACCGCAGTCCGCCAGCGCCCGGCGCAGAGCCAGTGCGTGGTGATCCATGGAGTCGAGCTGTGGGGTGACGGGGTAGTCACTCCAGCCGATGCCGACGATGACGGGGTCACGCGATCCCATGCACTCTCCTTCGCTCCTCCGACCGGGCACCGCCGTCACGGACTCCGCACTGACGACCGGCCCGGGCCCGCGGCCCTCTGCACCTGCCTTCGTAGGCCCCGCTTCGGTGCGCGCCGGTTGTCCTTGACGCTGACTCTAGATCACAAGGATACTGAAGATCACAAGGACAAGATCTGGAGGATCACGGGGTGAGTCTGCCGCAGCTGGACGGCCGCGTGGCCTTCGTTGCCGGCGCCAGCCGCGGCATCGGACGCGACATCGCCATGGCATTGGCCCGGGCCGGCGCGTCCGTGGCGGTGGCGGCCCGTACCGAACAACCGGGCAAATTGGCGGGCACCATCTACTCGGTGGCCGACGCCATCACGGCCGCCGGGGGCAGCGCGTTCCCCGTGGTGTGCGACGTGACCGACGAGACGTCGGTCGAAGAGGCGGTGGCCCGGGCGACGGGCCAGCTCGGCCCCATCGACATTCTGGTCGCCAACGCCGGCGCGCTGTGGATGGGTAGCACGCTGGACACGCCGCTGAAGCGCTGGGAGGTGTGCATGCGGGTCAACCTGACCGGCACCTTCCTCGTCACCCGGGCCGTCCTTCCCTCCGTCATGGAGCGCAAGCGCGGCTCGCTCATCGCCATCACCACCACCGGGGTCTTCATGACCGACCTCGGCTCCAACGCGTACTGGACCTCGAAGGCCGGGCTCGAGCGGTACTACACGGGTCTGGCCACCGAGATGGCCCCCTTCGACGTGGCGGTCAACTGCCTCGCCCCGAGGGGCGTGGTGATGACCGAAGGCGCCGTGGCGGGAGGGATCGACGTGCCACCCGAGATGATCGAGGATCCGGCGGCGATGGGCCAGGCGGCCGTCTACCTGGCCGCCCAGACAGCGGGCACGTTGACCGGGACCGTCCAGTACTCGATCGACCTCCTCGAACGGATAGGGGAGCCCGTCGGGCAACCGTCGGCCGGCCCCGCGGCGTGACCCGCTTGCAGCGCGCCTGCACCGCGTCGTGACGGACGGCGAAGAGGCGCCGCCGGGCACCATCGACTGGGCACTCCGCACCACGCGGACGGTGCGGAGGCGGCTGGACCTGGAGCGCCCCGTCGATCTGGGCGTCGTCGCGCGGTGCCTCGAGCTGGCGCTCCAAGCGCCGACGGGCGGCGCCCTGGAGGGATGGCGTTGGATCGTGCTCACCGCGCCCGAGGTGAAGGCCAAGGTGCGCGACATCTACCTCGAGGCGCTCGAGGTGGCCTCGGGCGGGCGGCGCCCCGCCGAGGTGGTGACCTCCGACGATCGCATGCTCGACGGCGCCTGGCGCCTGGCCACCCACCTCGACCGGGTGCCGGTGCTCGTGGTCGCCTGCATCAAGGGGCGCCTCACCGCGCAGAGCACCCCGGCACAGGCCGGGTCGCTCTACGGGTCGATCTATCCCGCAGTCTGGAGCCTGCAGCTGGCTCTGCGCGGCCACGGCCTCGCCTCGGCGATGACGACCGTCCACCTCGAGCGGCACGAGGCGATGGCCGAGCTGCTGGGAATACCCCAGGGCGTGACACAGGCCGCGCTCGTCCCGATCGCCCACCTGGTGGGCACCGACCTGCGACCGGCCCACCGTCGGCCGCTCTCCGCGGTGGCGTACCGGGACCGCTGGGGCGAGCCATGGGACTGGGCAGACCCGGCGCGCGGAGACGGCCCGGGCACCACTTGACCCCGCCAGACCCGCGCCTACAGACCAGACCCGCGCCTACATAGAGGACTCAGAGTCCGCGCGGGCGGTCGCCGATCACCTGGGCGCGGCGCAGCTCTGCGCGCTCCTGGGACGAAAGCCCGGCTTCATCCCCAAGGACCTCGTCGTTGTGCTGACCCAGCGTCGGAGGCGGCCGGCGGCACCATCCCGCGTCGGGTGCCGGCCGCAAGGGCAGGCCCGCATAGTCCTGCGCGCCGGCCTCGGGGTGTTCGAGGCGCTCGAAGAAGCCGCGGGCCTCGAGCTGAGGGTTGCGGCGCACCAGCGGGGACGGCACGACCTCGGCCACCGGCACGCCGGCGGGCGCCAGGACCTCCACCGCCTCGCCGACCTCCCGGGCGGAGAACCACTCGGCCAGCCGCGCGTCGAGCATGTCGGCCGCGCCCTGGCGACCCGCCGCCGTGGCCAGGGCCGCATCCTCCGTCCACGCGGGAGCGCCCAGGGCGCGCACGAGGCTTCCCCACTGGTCGTCGCGCTCCACCGCCAGTGCGATCCAGGCGTCGTCCCCGGCGCAGCGGTACACGTTCTGCGGCGCGCCGGCCCCCCGGTTGCCCTGCCGCGCCAAGAGCTCCCCGTGCCTCTCGAACACCATCACCTGCTCGGCAGTGAGGTTGAGTGCGACCTCTATCATCGGGACCTCAACCAGCTGGCCGTCGCCGGTGCGTTCCCGGTGGGCCAGCGCGGCGAGCAGCGCGAAGGCGGCGTGGGCCCCTGCTATCGGATCGCACGCCCCTCGGGGCGACATGGGCGGCCCGTCGGGCAGCCCGGTGCGCCACGCCATGCCCGACAGCTGCTCCATGGTCGGGGCGAAACCCACCCGGTCCCGCCAGGGGCCATCGAGGCCGAAGGCGGGCATGCGCACCATCACCAGGCGGGGGTTGAGCCGGCGCACCACGTCCCAGCCGAGATCGAACTGCTCGATCACCCGGGGCGAGAAGTTCTCCACCACGACGTCGGCCCGCGCGATGAGCGTGCGCACGATGCGTTGCCCGTCCGGATGGCCCAGATCGAGGGTGACCGACCGCTTCCCGGCGTTGACCCCGTGGAAGATCCAGCTGTGCTCCCACCATTTCTGCGTACCGGCCAGTGTGCCGCCGGCGAAGCGCATGCCATCGGGTCGCTGCACGGACTCGATCTTCACCACGTCGGCCCCGAGCGCAGCGAGGATGAAGGTCGCCGACGGCCCGGCCCAGAATGCGGTGAAGTCGATGACACGTACCCCCGAGAGGGGAAGTGGCCCCTCCACCGGCTCCTCCACGACCGGCTCGGCCACGGCCGCTCTCCGCGCCCGAAAGCCGCGGGGCACCGCATCCTGGTGCTCCCCCAACGCGGGGGCGGGCCGCAGCGGGGCCGGCGCGCAGCGCGACATCTGCCACGGCGGCCGCGGCTGGTGGAATCCGGCCGGGTTGGCCACAAAGACACGGCGGGCGGCGAAGTGGTCCATGTCCACGATGGTGGCGCCGGTGCCGATGGCCGCCGCCGGGACCCGGAAGAGGCTGGCGTGCTGCACCACCTCGTCAACCGTGCGGGTGGCGAGCCACGGGTGAACGAGGGCGTAGACCTCGGCGCGGCGCGGCCAGCGGCCCAGCTGCAGACAGAGCTCGGGGTCGTCCACCAGGGCCGGTTGCCCCACCATGGTGGCGAAGTCCCGCCACTGCTGGCCGGTGACCATGGAGAACCCGACCCAGCCGTCCTTGGCCGGCTCGATCGAGGGGACCTCCACCGACCGCGAGAAGCCGGACAGTCCCATCAGCGACGCGTGCAGCCACTCGTAGCCCTGCATGCTCTGGGTCATGCATTCGAGCAGGGACAGATCGACATGGCGCACGCCGCCGGCACCGGCGGAGGGCCACCCGCCGCGGGCCGCGGCCAGGATCCCCACGGCGGCATAGACCCCGCCCACGTACTCGCCGACGCGCCCGCCCACCGAGACCGGTGGGCCTTCGGGGAACCCCCGGAACCCGGTGGCGCCGCACCAGGCCTGCAGGGTGAACTCGGTGGCGGCGCGCTCTTCCCAGGGGCCGTCCCAACCGAAGTCCGTGATGGTGACGACGAGCACGCCCGGATGCAGCGCCGCCAATGCACGGGGGTCCCGCCCGGCGGCCTCGGCCTCGCGGCGCCCCGCGCTGAGGACCACCACATCGGACCAGCTCACCAGGGCAGCCAGCGTCTCGCGATCGTCGGGCCCGGCCACGACGCTGCGGGTCCCGGCGCACAGGTACGAGAAGAGACAGCCCTGCGCTCCGCCGGTGGGGACCGCCCCGTCGTGCCGCAGCGATGTGCCGGCGGGAGGCTCGAGCTTGATCACGTCGGCACCGGCGTCCACTAAGAGCTTGGCGCAGTACGCACCGGCGATGCGGTCGCTCATGTCGAGCACCCGCAGACCCCGCACCGGTGCCGGCCGGCGCGTCACCTCACCACAGCGGGTCCCGATCCGCCGCGGTACGGGACGGGAGGGCGACGGTGGCCAGCACCGACGCGCACCGTTCGCCGCGCTGGTTGCCCAGGGTCATCTCGACGTCGACCAGGTGTCTGACCCGGCCCGCCCGCTCCTCGCGCCTTGTGCCGACAACGTGGCCGCCGCCCACCATGGTGTCGCCGGCATAGATGGACTGGTGGAGCGAGATCTTCCTGCGCGCCAGGAACGAGCGCGGGCCGGCCCACTCGGCGATCAGGCGGTCGATGAACCCCAAGAAGTGCATGGTGTTCACATAGATCGTCGGCTGCCCCTGGGCCCGGGCGTACTCGGGGTCGTGGTGGCCCGGGAAGTAGTCCCACGTGGTGGCCGGGTTCATGATGACGCGCCGGTAGGTGATCTCGTCCTCCACCCGCGCCAGTTCCTCTCCGGCGCGCACATCCTCGATGTAGCGCTGCGCGTAGTCGACGCCGTCGATCACTGGTCGGGCTCCTCAGCCGGGGTCTCCTCGACCGGTGCCTCGACGAAGCGGAAGAGCACGTTGGTCATGCGGGCGACCAGCGTCCCGTCCTGGCGCCGGAACGTGCTGGAGGTCGTGACGAAGTGCCCGGTCCCGATGGCCGTCCGCTTCTCGGGCGACACGTCGACGAGCTCCTCGCTGATGTTGAGGATGTCGCCGACCCGGATCGGCTCGAAGAACTCGGTGTCGTTCGAGGCGTTGACGAACGTCGTGCCCGGGAGCGGGACCCGAGCGGTGAGCAGCGGGACCGGCAGGTCACTTCCGGGCTTCCATTCGAGCGGCATAACCCAGGTCATCAGCATCGCCGGCGGGGCGATGATGCCGCCCCACTGCTCGGTGGCGAACTCCTCGTCCCAGAAGCCGGCGTTGGCGTCACGGACCATGGCGGCGAAATGGCGCACCATGGCCACGTTCACCGGCACCTCGCCGAACCGCACCGGCGTCGTGTGCCCGATCATCGCCTTGGCGTCCTCGAACGTCCCGGTGGCAATGTCGTAGCCGGTCGAGCCCAGCGCGCTCATGGTGCCGACGCGCCCTTTGGTGCAGCGGCGGCCACCTTGGCGTGGTCCCACGAGGCGGTGTGGGCCACCGAGACCACGAAGCCCAGGCGCTTGGCTAACCCGTCGCGCGCTCCCTGGCGCCCGGCATCGTCGAGGGGCCCCTGGTAGCGCTCGACGATGTCGAAGGCGAGACGCTCCATCCGCTCCCCCACCAACGGCACAGCCGCGCCGGTGAGCTGCACGCCCCGGAGGCGTTCGTAGACCCGGCTGCCGTCCTCGAACAGGCAGGTGACCCGGGGGTCACGCTCGATGTTGCGCAGCTTCTGCGACCGGCGGTACGTCAAGAACCCGAGCTCGCCGTCGACGAACCCGTACCACATGGCGGCCAGGTGCGGCTGGCCGCCGGGCGACACCGTGGCCAGGGCCATGGTGAGGGGGAGCCGCAGGAATTCCTGCACCTCCTCGTCGGTCATCGCCGCGGCGGACCGGCGGTGGCCGGACGCGGGCACGGCGGGGGTCTCGGCGTCCGCCAACGGGCTACCCGAACACCAGGTCCAGGCGGACAGGCCCTCGGATGGGACCGGCCTTCCACACGACTGCGTCCGGATCGGCGAGGCGGAAGTCCGGGATCCGCGTCAAGAACTCCTGCAGCGCCACCCGCATCTCCATCCTCGCCAGATGCGCGCCGAGACAGCGGTGGACGCCGGCACCGAAGGCGAGATGACGGTTGGGCGTCCGGTCCAGGACCACCCGCCCGGGATCAGGGAACTCGGTCTCGTCCCAGTTGGCGGAGGGGAACGGCAAGAGGACCGGCTGGCCAGCCGGAATCGGCTGCTCGCCGACGACGACGTCGGTCATGGTGTAGCGGGCCACGGACGTGGGGACGAACACGCGCAGCAGCTCTTCGACCGCGGGTCCGAGGCGACTCTCGTCGCCCGCGATGTAGCGGCGCGCCTCGGCATCCTGGGCCAGGTACCACAGGCAGCTGCCGAGCGCGCTCTGGGTGGTGTCGATCCCGGCGATGAGCAGCAGGACGGCGCAGCCCAGCCGCTCCTGATCGTCCATCTGCGCGCCGTCGACCTCGGCCTGGAGCATGAAGGTGAGCAGATCGTCACGGGGGTCGGCCCGGCGAGCGTCGAGCAGATCCACGAAGTAGGCGTAGACATCCGCACCGGCCTGCGCCGCCGCCTCGGGTCCAGTGGCCCCTCCTTCGACGATGGCGCTGATCCACTGGCTGAAGCGCGCCGAGTCGTCCGGTTCGACGCCGAGGAGCTGGACCATCACCGCGATCGGCACCGGCTTGGTGAAGGCCTCGGCCGCGTTGCACGAACCGTCGGCGCGGAACCCCTCGATCAGGCCGACCACTGCCTGGCGGGTGATGGGCTCCAACGTGGCCGTGCGCCCGGGCGAGAAGAATGGGAGCAGCATCTGGCGGAAGCGGGTATGGCTGGGAGGATCCTGATCCAGCGGGGGCAGCGGCAAACCGCCCAACCCGATGTCGAGGGGAATGGAGATCTTGGTCGACGAGTAGGCGGCCGGGTTCCGCGCCGCCGCTTCGATATCGCCGTAGCGGGACAGCACCCAGTAGCCGCCATGGCATGCGCTGTGGGCGACCGGGCACTCCTGGCGCAGCCTCTCGTACACGGGGTGCGGATCCTCGGCGAGCGCCGGATCCCAGTGGTCGAACGCACCGACCAGGCGCGCCACCTCGTCGGCCCGCGGGATCCCGTCGGCCCGCTGCAGCGTCACGGCGCTGTCGCCGGCGCGTCGCTCGGGACGGCGCGATCGGAGGCGCTCGCCCCCTCGACCGGCGGCGCGCTCCCCGGCGTTTTCATGAAAATGCTCACGCCGGAGACCTTCCCGGCTGCGTTCACCTCGAAGATGTCCGCCTGCGGATATTCCGAGCGCACACCCTGGACGTCGAATATCTCGCTCAATTCGACCACAAACCGCTTCGGACCGCTCCCCGAGGCGCCCGTCATCTCCGAGACCCGATCAACCCGCACCTCGTAATTGACGAGGGTCGGCATCAGGTTGGACAAGAAGTCGACGTAGTCCTCCTTGGACTCGATGGCGTCCATGAACGGGCCCACCCGCAGCAGGCCCTCGTCGGCGAGGACGGCCGCGAACGCCTCCCACTCACTGGCGGCGAAGGCCCGCAGGTACTCCTCGACTGTCTCGCGGTCTGACATGCGACATCCCCTCCCGAAAGCGAGTTCTGACTTCCCCCTTGATTGCAAAGATAACGCATGGAGCGAGCCCGCACCCGATGACATCCCCGGCCCCGTGAGGGGGGTGCGGCCCCTCAGAAGCTGGAACGCTCCCCTGACTTTGGCCGCTGTCCCTCGGGGAAGTCCCGGATCATGTTGTCCTGGACGAACGACGCCACCACCTCGCCGCCGGGGCCGAAGATGTTGGCCCGTCCGTAGGAGCGGCCGCGGCCGGCGTACGGGCTCTCGTGCGCCAGTAGATGCCAGCCGGACGCGTCGATCGGCTCGTGGAAGGTCAACGTGTGGCTGAGCACGCTGGTCGAGATCGACACGTGCGACATCGCCTGCCCGATCCCCTCGTGCGGGCGCATGGCCGTGGCAATGAGGAAGCCGTCGGTGGCGTACGCCAGTAGTGCCTGCCCCCGCACCCCCTGCGCCTCGGCCCCCGGGAAGCGGACCCAGACGAAGAGCTCGGGAGGCCCGACCGCAGCCGGGTCCGAGAGGTCGACCCCGTCGACGATGCGCACCTCCCAGAAGTTCCCCTCCCCGGGGCCCGGCGGTGCCTCGGCGGGTCCCGCCACGGCGGGGACGCCCACCCCATGGCGGATGAGGTCGGGCTCGACTGCGCTCAAGAGCACCAACGATCTCGTGCAGAGGCGCTCGCCCTGCCGCACGGTGACTGTGGCACTGGCCAAGGCCCGCCCGGTGTGCATGGCCTCCACCTCGATGTCGAGCGGCGTGTCGAGCGCGCCACCGCGGGCGAACACCGTGTGGATCGACTTGACTTCCTTGGTCGGGTCGATGGTTGCCCCGGCCACGATCGACTGGGCCAACAGCTGCCCCCCGAAGACCACACCGCCCGGTCCGGCCGAGAAGTTCTGCGCCCGGTAGCGACCCTCTCCGACCGGTTCGAGGTCCAGGACCCCCAGCAATTCCGACAGCTCTGCCACATCGCCTCCCTCGTTTCGGGGGATCATGCCACAGGGTGTGCGAGCCGTCCCCGTCGTCGTCTCGGCGGCGCGACCGGCGCGCCGGCCGAGTGAGTAGTGTCGGCGGCCAGCAAAAGGGGCCGCACGAAGGGCCTCAAAGGGGGACGACCGAGTGCCACTTGATCCGGACGCCGCAGCGCTCCTCTCGATGATGGCCGAGGCAGGGATGCCTCCGATGGAGACCATGGAGCCCCAGGAGGTGCGCGCCGGAGCCGCGGCAGCGGCCGCACTGGCGCCGGAGCCCGACGTCCGCGTGGCCTCGGTCCTCGAACGCACGCTCGGCGGTGTCCCCTCGCTGGTGGTCACCCCCGAGGGCGCCGGGCCGTTCCACGTGCTGATCTGGTTCCACGGGGGAGGATGGGTGATCGGCAGCGCCGCTGAATGGCTGCCCACCGCCAAAGAGCTGGCGGCGGGCGCCGGCACAGTGGTGGTCGTCCCCGACTACCGCCTGGCTCCCGAGCACCCCTTCCCCGCCGCCTTCGACGACGCGCTGGAGGTCACCCGCGCCGTGCTCGAGCATGCGACCGAGTTGGGAGGGCCCGGTGCCAAGGTCGCCGTCGGCGGGGACTCGGCCGGGGGCAACTTGGCCGCCCTCGCCGCGCTGCACATCGAGGGTCTGGCCCACCAGATCCTGGCCTACCCCGTCACCGACGCCACCATGGCCCAGCCCTCCTACGCGACGATGGCGAGTGACTACCTCCTCACCGCTTCGATGATGGAGTGGTTCATCAATCTCTACGCGGGCGACCACGACCCCGCCGATCCGCGGATCTCCCCCCTGCACGCGCCCGAAGAGGCGTTCCGCCGGGCCTGCCCCGCGCACGTGGTCCTGGCGGCCTACGACCCGCTGCACGACGAGGGAGAGGCCTATGCCCGTCGCCTGCGCGACGCCGGGGTCGCCGTCACCACGTCGCGCTATGACGGTCAGATGCACGGCTTCTTCACCATGGGGGCGGTCGTCCCCACCGGCATGGCGGCGCTGCACGAAGCGATCGGGCACCTACGCCACGCGCTCGGATCACCCCCCGCCGCCGGCCCGGCGCACGCGACGGGCGGAGATGCGGAGCCTGGGGACGCGTGAAGACGGGGGCGGCGCAGCGGCATTTCGGTCCGGCCGGGACCCCGCAGGTGGCCATCGTCGGCGGAGGGTTCGCCGGCATCGCCACGGCGGTGAAATTGCAGCGCGCGGGCATCCACACCTTCACCGTCTTCGAGAAGTCCGAGGGGCCCGGCGGGACCTGGTGGGACAACCGCTACCCCGGGGCGGAAGTGGACGTGGCGTCGCATCTCTACTCCTTCTCCTTCAAGAGCCACGACTGGTCCCGCACCCATGCCAAGCAGCCCGAGCTGCAGGCCTACCTCGAAGAAGTGCTCGATGATTTCGGCCTGCGCCCCCACTTCCGTTTCGGCACCACCGTCCACGATGCCGTGTGGGACGAGCGCACCCACACGTATGCCGTCCACCTCGAGGGCGGCGAAAGCGTCACGGCCCACATGGTGGTCAGCGCGCTTGGTCTCCTGAACTACCCGAAGTACCCCGACTGGCCCGGTCTGGACGATTTCGCCGGCCCGAAGTTTCACACCTTCCGCTGGGAGCACGAACACGACCTGACGGGCAAGCGGGTGGCCCTGGTGGGGACCGGTTCGACCGCGAGCCAGATCGTGCCGGAGATCGCTCCCCAGGTGGACCGGCTCTACCTCTTCCAGCGTGAGCCGGGGTGGGTGGTGCCCAAGGGGGACCGTGATTTCACCCCGGCCGAGCGCGCCAAGTACCAGAGCAAGCTGCAGCGCCGCATCACCCGAGTCAAGGCGGCCTACCTGCTCGAGAAGAACCAGATCGGCGGGGCGATCCACCGGCCGGGCACCAAGATCAACTCGCTGCGCGAGCACCAGTGCCGCTCCTTCATCACCCGCGTCTTCGCTGACCGCCCCGATCTGGCCGAGGCGCTCACCCCCCAGTACCCCTATCCGGGCAAGCGCCCGATCCTGAACTCGACGTTCTACCCGGCCCTCCTGCGGGACAACGTCGAGCTCGTCCCCCGCGCCGTGGCGTCGGTTACCGAGAAGGGCGTCGTCGACGCCGGGGGCAACGAGTACCTGGTCGACATCCTGGTCATGGCGACCGGCTTCCAGCCGGCCAACTACCTGGCGAGCCTCGAGATCTACGGAGTCGGCGGGCGCACCATCCACGAGGCATGGGCGAGCGAGCCCAAGGCGATGCTCGGCATGACCGTCCCCGGATTTCCCAACTTCTTCATCCTCTACGGCCCCAATACCAACGGGGGGGAGATCGTGTCGCTGCTCGAGCGCCAGGCCGAGCACGTCGTCTCCGCCGCCCGGCGCATGATGCGCCACGGAAAGACGTCCGTCGAGGTGCGCCCGGCCTTCTACCGGGCCTACAACCGCTGGCTCGACCGTCAGATGCGCGGCACCGCGTGGGTGGTGTCGAACAATTACTACAAGGCTCCCACCGGCCGCATCGTGACGCAGTGGCCCTTCGGCCCGCTCCTCTACGGCGTCTTGACCAAGACCGTGTCCCCCCTCTCGGAGCGGACCACCGTCGCCCCTGCGCCGGCGGTGCACGGGAGCCTTCCGGCCGACGCCAGGGTGCCCGCCCCGGCGGACGCCGACTGATGGGGCCGGTTCCCGAGCAATTTGCCATTGCCATCGAGGACCGGGTCCTCGAGGACCTCGACGAGCGGCTCGCCCGGGTCCGGTGGCCCCTCGATCCGGGCAACGACGACTGGCGCTACGGCACCAATCGGGCCTGGCTCGAGGACCTCGTCGACTACTGGCGCCACAGCTACGACTGGCGGGCCCACGAAGCCTCCATGAACCGCTTCGCCCACTACCGCGTCGTCCTCGACGACGTGCCCCTCCACTACATCTTGCACAAAGGCGTCGGCCCCCACCCGATCCCGCTCGTGCTGACCCACGGGTGGCCCTGGACCTTTTGGGACTTCGCCGAGGTGATTGAGGCATTGGCCGACCCGGCTGCGCACGGCGGCGACGCCGCCGACGCCTTCGACGTGATCGTCCCGTCGCTCCCGGGCTACGGCTTCTCGGTGCCTTTGCAGCGCACCGGTGTGACCGTGCGCACGACCGCCGCGCTGTGGGTGCGCCTCGTCCGCGACGTCCTCGGCTACGGCAAGTTCGGCGCCCACGGCGGGGACTGGGGGGCCAGCGTCACGGCGCAGCTGGGCCACGAGTTCGCCGAGCACATCATCGGCGTGCACCTGAGCCTGCCCGTGCTGATGCGGGTTTCGTACTACTCGGGGCTCTCGGCCGCCGACTACGGCCCCGGCGAGGAGGGCTGGTTCGAGAAGATGCAAGAGCGCATGGCCTTTGCGGCCAGCCACGTGGCCGTGCAGTCCCAAGACCCCCAGACCCTGGCCTACGCGCTTGACGACTCCCCCGTCGGCCTGGCGGCGTGGATCCTGGAGCGGCGCCGGCTGTGGAGCGATCACGAGGGCGACGTCTACGACGCGCTCTCCAAGGACTTCCTCCTGACGAACGTGATGCTCTACTGGGTCACCGGGTGCATCGGCTCGAGCATGCGCTACTACTGGGAGAACTTCCGCGAGCCCAACCGCCTCGCCCACGACCGCATCCCCTCCATTGAGGCACCGACCGGCATCGCGGTGTTCCCGCGGGACCTCGTCTTCGTCCCGCGCCGCCTGGCGGAGCAGTACACGAACCTGGTGCACTGGACCGAGATGCCCCGGGGCGGGCACTTCGCCGCCGCCGAAGAACCCGACCTGATCGTCGCCGACCTGCGGAAGTTCTTCCGAGCCCTCCGCTAACGCGCGCCCGGCGCGGCCGGCGCGGCCGGCGCGGCCGCCCGCGTCACCCGGGCGGCGATCTGCGCCG
>PKYA01000155.1 GCA_003133545.1 Acidimicrobiaceae bacterium
GGCTTAACTGAACGGTATTGGGTCTAGCCCACGCCCTAGAACAAGAGCAACGCTCACAGAGCATTGTCACCCAACCGTCAAAGTGGCTTCGACGACGCACCGGGCCGTTTCCCTGGTCGGCGCCAATGCAACGGGCGGTTAGGTCGAAAGTCCCGTCTTCTCCGCTATGGGACCTTCGACCCTATTGGGCTCTAGATGCGATGGTGCACCGTTGAGCGGGGCGGTGGGGAAACCGCCCCAAGCGGGCGACCTCCCTGCCTTTCGGCGGGGAGGTCGTTTCGCGTCCCGTCCTAACGTCGAGGCGGGCCGGGAACACGCGCCGAAGTGGGTCAGGCGGGTGGCCTAGCTTCCGCCGCCTTCTTTGCCCCACTCCTCGATCTGATCGGGCAACAGGTGGTCAATCAGCGTTTCCTGTAGCTCGGTGAATCCTTCATGCTCCGCCTCGTGGAGCTCGAGCCATGCAATGAGATCATCGACCGACTCAAAGAAATGTTCCGAGGTCGCATCGATTCGATCGTCAGCGTCGTACAGGAGAATGCCGCCGTCCGGCATGGAGACAACCAATCGACACGCACCTTCAAGGCCGAAGCACCAGAGGTCGATGTTGTGCAGACCATCGGTCTCAAGGTGCCAGCCCGGGCGCGCGCTAATTGCCGCGGAAACAGCTGACCAATCTTTGGGCGTCACGTATCCGCGTCGCGCTGGCCCACGATGGCACCCCCGCGAGCTCTCAGGACTCTCCGGCATCCCTCGCACCCATCAAGATCAAGGCCCGTGATATCCACCACGCCGAAGGCACCCACCTGGCGCACCGGTTGCTCAACTCCCTGTTTTCCGCAGTCTGCAAGAGCGAGGACTTGCACCTCGGTGGACGAAGGAGGACGTATGAGGGGTCACGTCGAGAAGAAGGGTGACCGCTATTACGTGGTGGTCGACCACGGGGAGCAGCCGTTCCGCTCATGCCCCACGCCCAAGTGCCGTGGCGGTCAGTGGACCCACCAGGCGGGTGAGATTTCATGCGAGAAGTGCAGTGCCATCCTCTGCGCTCCAGCGAGCCGACGCCGGCGTATCTGGCACGGGTCGTGGCTCAAGAAGGGCGCGGCCAGTGACGAGATGACCCGCCTGCTCGGTAACGCCCAGCGCGGGTCCTACGTCGAGCCGGCCAAGCTCACCCTCTCGGAGTGGGTGGAGAAGCGGTGGCTCCCGGGCCTGAGCGTCCGCGAATCCACCCGCCACAGCTACGCCCGGAATCTCCGCACCCATGCTCTCCCCCGCCTTGGCTCTGTGCAGCTGCAGCAGTTGACACCCTCGGATCTCAACACGCTCTACCGATCACTGGGCAGCGACGGCAACAAGGGACACCGGATGGCGAGGGACTGTCGCCCCGGACGGTCCGCTACATCCACACGATCATCGGCCGGGCGCTCGGTGACGCTGTGCTCGAGAACCTGCTGACAGTGAACGCGGCTCAGCGTGCCACTCCTCCGCGGGCCCGGGAAGCCACCGAGGCGGCGTCAGCCATGGTCACATGGTCCGGCCCGCAGGTCGAACGCTTCCTCAACTGGGTCGAAGCCGACCGCTACCACCCAGCCTTCTACTTCCTGGCGACGTCGGGCACGCGGCGCAGCGAGGCGCTCGGACTCACGTGGCGCGACGTCGATCCGGACGCGGCGAGGATCTCCATCCGACGTGCGCTCATCGTTGTCGGTCACAAGGCAACCATGGGCTCGACCAAGACGGGCCGCGCACGCGTGATCGAGCTCGACGCCGGCACCGTGTCGGTCCTGCGTCAGTTGTGGAGGCGCCAGGCGGCCGACCGCCTTCTCATCGGCCCAAAGTACGCGGAGGGGGATTTCGTGTTCTGCCACGCGACCGGCGAGCCCTATCACTTGGACCGCTTCTCCCGCGAGTTTGATCACAAGCTGGAGCGCTTCAACAAGGACCATGCAGGCGACCCACTCCCCCGTCTTCGCCTTCATGATCTGCGCCACACATGGGCCTCGTTGGCGCTCCGTGCCGGCGTTCACCCGAAGGTGGTCGCCGACCGTCTCGGCCACACGACCACGAACATCACGTTGAACATCTAAAGCCACGTCGTCGAAGGCATGCAGACGACGGCGGCCGAGAACGTTGCTGCTGCGATCTTCGGAGGTTCAGCGTGACTTACTTCAGTCACGACATCGAAGTCTCTTGGATCGTTGAGCACTTCGACCTGGACCCCGCGGCGGTCGATGCTGTTCTGACGGTCGAGTGGGAGTACATGGTCGCCACTGGCATCGCAGAGAAGCCGCAGGATGCCCTCGAATGGGAGTTTCGCTACTACCAGCGCGGAGAACTTGATGGCGCTCCCCGGCACATCGATACCGATCGGATCGCCAGAGACGCCGAACGACTGGCGGGAGTTCCGCAGGACGTTGGGCTACAGGTTTCTGTCCGGCGAATCGGAGTTCCTACGCCTCCGTGGACTTGCGTAGAACGTCTCGGCAGAAGATCGGCAGAAGATTGCCCCAGTTGACGCGGTAGAAATACTCTCCCGCCTCGGATTTTGTTGGTGTCGGAGGGGGGATCCGAATCAATACCGTGGGCCTTTTTGATGCCTCCCCGGCCTGGGGATCATCCCATGTCGGAGCGAGAATCGATGGCAATCCGGTACGCGAGGTGGGAACCACCGAGCTTTGGCTACCGGCTGAGTGACTCCAGTGCGCAGGCGCACGCCACGGACCAGAATCCGTGCTGCTCGCGAAGATGAGCAGGCGGGACAATGAAACCGATAATTCTCGACCCCAGGCCGATGCTCCTATGGATGATGTCAAGCCCCATGGAGGGATTTTTCGGGAGAAAAGACAGCGGACAGACCAATGATGGGCCACTCGTTGTGGAGGGCAAGCTCTTATCAGGTCACGCGTCTTTGAGAACTCGGTGAACCCGGACCATGGACCGGCAAATCGGGACAAAGTCAGTCCGCCAAGGACGACAGGCGTTATATGAGCCAAGTCCATGGTTCGGGGATCTAGCCGCGAGTAGCGGTAGACCTCGCGGGCGACGTAGCGCTTGAGCATTCGGATGGCTTCGCGTTTGGAACCACCGTCTTTGACTCGGCGCTCCATGTAGGACTTCGTCTCGGGATCAGACGAGAGCCTGGACATCACGATGTGCCACAGCGCGCGGTTGGCTTGGCGATCTCCGCCGCGGTTGAGCCGGTGGCGTGTGACCTTTCCTGATGAGGCCTGGAGCGGTGAGACGCCGCACAGGTGGGCCCACGCTGCTTCTGAGCGCAGGCGTTCGGGGTTGTTGCCGGCAGCGACGAGCAGGGTGGCCGCCGTGTCGATCCCCACGCCATAGACCGCCAGCAGCTCGGGAGCGGTGGCCTCGAGGAGAGGGGTGATCATGGCGTCGAGCTTTTCGATCTCGTCCTCGAGATCGGCCACGCGGTGGGCCAACGATGACAACGAGGCCTTGGTGGCCGCCGTCACCGGGTCTGCTGAGCGGGTGGGGCGCAGGCCTTGGGCCACCGAAACGAACTTGGGGATGGGAAGCCCCTTGAGTCGGCATTGCAGCTGGTCAGGGGCGCTATAGGTGAGCTGGCGCATCTGGGCCAGGGCCTTAACCCGAGCCGCACGGGCCGACCGCTTGGCCACGACCAGGACCCGGATGGCTTCTATCGAACCATCCCTGCTCTTGGCCACTCCACGGGCCCGGCCCGAAAGACGGCATCGAGCGGCTTCGACGGCATCGAGCGGATCGGACTTGCCGCTTTGACGCCGGGCCTGGCGGTTCTGGCGGTCGACTTCGACGACCTGGACACCGGCTCTGGCCAGGAAGCGGGCGATGCCAGCCCCATAGGACCCCGTCCCTTCCACCCCCACCTTGGTGACCTTCCCGAAGCCACTCAGCCAGGAGAACAGGGCTATGTAGCCGTCCGGATCGGCCCGGAACGACTCGGCGCCCAGCAGGCCTCCCACCTCGTCGAGCGCAGCGGCAACGTGGACCTCGCCATGGGTGTCGATGCCACCGGTGATCGTGCGCGTTCCTTCTACGATGGTCATGCCATCCCTTCCTTTCCTTAAGCGGTTGAGGGGTGGCACGGCCGTCCCGTAAGGAGTGACGGTGTAGGTCGATCTGCTGTGAACAGACCGGCCCATCACCCCTCTGGAACGGGGCGCGCCGCGCCTCGTCTGGCTATGCCCGGAGCTCCGGTCGACGGGCTGCAGACACAATCACATGCCCACGTGATCTGGAGTCAGACCGGTAACCCCGGTGCTCCCGAAATTAACTAGGACCAACCTTGCAGTGGTGGATCCTCACGGGAGCTCACAACATCATTGGCGTTATACGGGGGCACCCCCATCGACCCTTCATGCACTGCGGTCGGGGGCACCGCTCATATCCAGGGCCGAAGCCTCAAGAACCTCCCGGCACGAATCCAAAGTGCCTGTAGCGTCGGTTACGGCGTAGCATCCGAGTGTGCAGGACGAGGGAGGACTCGATCCGGCCACGCCAGAAGCGGATACGCCCCTCACCCTCAACGTCTTCTTGAGCTACCGGCGAGACGACGCGGCCGCCTACGCGCTGCTCCTCTTCCAGTCCTTGTCAGACCGCTATGGCCACAACGTCTTCATGGACATCGAAACGTTGGCGCCCGGGATGGACTTCGTGGACGCCATCAACGACACCCTCGGCCGCTGCGACATCCTGCTCGCCCTCGTGGGCCGTGGCTGGCTCACGGCGTCCGATGCCGAGGGCAACCCGAGACTCGAGAACCCCGAGGACTTCGTCCGGCTCGAGATCGAGGCGGCACTGGCCCGCAACATCCGCGTCGTCCCCGTGCTCGTCGGGGGAGCGCTGATGCCCCGACGCAACCAGTTGCCGGGCGACCTCGCGAAGTTGGCTCGGCGTCACGCGTTCGAGCTGTCCGACACCCGCTGGCGTACCGATGTCGCCGCTCTCATCAAGGCGATCGAACACGTCCCGGAGTCAGCGCCAGCGAAGCCACTCGAACCTGAGAGTCCGGTGAGCACATCTGCCTCTGAGAGTGCGGGGGGTGTCGAAGTCGAGGCTGCTTCTCTCACTGAGGAGCCCGTTGCTGACGCTCCGGCGGTCACGAAACTGATGGAGCAGCCCGAACCTGCGCTCGTCGAGGAGCCCGCTGTTCCTCCTGCGGCCACGACGCTGGTCGAGGAGGGGAGCCAAAGTCCGCAGGAGACGGTGGACGAATCAACCGTTGCGTCGGAGTCAGACGCCAGGGTGGATCTTTTGGGTGTCAGCGCAGAGGAACGATCGCCCGAGGAGTTGGAGCGCACGGAGCAGCCCCCTCTTGAAGAGAAAGATGGAACCAAAGAGCAACGTGTCGAATTCGATACGGCCTCCCCCAAGCGGCTTGAGCCGAGTCAATTCGAACCGAAGATCAAAGACCTCCCACTACGCAATGCGATCCTGCCTATCAGCACGGTGGATGTTCCATCGGCGATCTCTGAACCGATCGACCACGAGCGAATGGAACCGTCTGTCGAGCAAGGGACTGCTGAGACCGAGACAGCGGAAAGCGAAACCCGTGAAGATGCGATCGACGCCGAGGTTCCGACGTCGATGGGCTCGACGGTGGGTCCGCCAAGCGGCTCTCGTCTCCCCGAGGCACCTGTTGAGCCAAAGGCCGAAGCGGTAGTCGAGACGATTCAAGAAGAAGCTGTATCCAGTGATATGCAATCGCGCGACGGCAATGCGCGCAAGCGGAGACGGCAAGTGTTTTTCGCAGCCGGTGCGGCAGTTCTAATCATCCTCTTAGTCATCGCCGGGTTGAACTGGGGCTCGTCCAAGAGCAACCAGACCAGCCCTGCCTCGACGAACAGCAGCCAGACCGGCCCGCTGGCGTGGTCGCAGCCATCATCGATCGACGCCAGTGGAGGAGGCTTGAACGCGGTCTCGTGTCCCAGCTCGTCGTTCTGCGTCGCTGTGGACGGCAACGGCAACGCGCTGACCTTCAACGGCTGCAAGTGGTCGCAATCATCATCCATCGACGCCAAGGGAGGAGGCTTGAACGCGGTCTCGTGTCCCAGCTCGTCGTTCTGCGTCGCTGTGGACGGCAACGGCAACGCCGTTGTCGGTCATGCAACCACGTGAGCAGATGCGCTAGCCCTTCGATGATCCGAGCGGCGTTGCCCGCCGATGTCGCGACGAGTGTCGCTTCGTGGCGTCCGACGTGGGCGTCTTCACCCACCCGACCACGGCGGCCCGCCCTTCTTGGGCTCGACGGGGTCAATTACTCTCAACAAGCCCATCGTGGGATCTCTTGTTAGAGGGCTGGCGGAGCAGGGCCCGGACCTCCACTGATGGACTTACCGACCCTGCCCCCATGGTGCGTTCCAGGCGGGTTAGCTCCAATACCGTTCAGTTAAGCCA
>PKYA01000227.1 GCA_003133545.1 Acidimicrobiaceae bacterium
GGGCTAGATGACGCTTAACGGATCCTTCGCTGATATCCATTAGCGTCGCGATAGAAGACGGGGCCAGGTCTTCCCAGTACGTGAGCATGATGACCGCCCTCTGCCTGATGCTCAGCCTGAATACAGCGGCAAGCACCTCGGGTCGAACCTCGGGGCTCTCGACGAGCTCCTCTCTGGCTGCCAGTGCCTCTCTCGACCTGCGGCGGCTGGTGGCTCGATGGAATTCGGCGGCCTTGTTGTAGACGCTTCGGTATAGGTACGGACGTTTCTCAGTTACCGCAACCCACCCCGCGGAATCGAGACAACAAATGACGGCTTCTGACACCACGTCGGCGGCATCGCTGGGTCCGACCAGACCCGTGGCAAACCGAATTAGATCATCAGCATGCTTCCGATAGACCTCAGCGTCAGCTGCCTCCACGTCTATACGATGCCGCAGACCCGGCATTTGGGTGACAACCACCCTTGGTTTTCTTGGACCGACACTGTGGCTTGGGGCGCCCCGCTCGCCGGCCTCGCGACTCGACTACGCGGTTGTTAGTTCGAAATCTCTGACCTTCGTGGGCGAGGTCCAGCATGCAGGCCGTAAGCGCCCGCTTGGCGCCCGTGACCAAGCACGACGATTGTCGCCTCGCAGACGATGGGGGTCGGTCCTTCTACGGACCACCCAGTCCATGCAGCACGACGTCGAGCGCCGGCCATGGCACACCTTCGCCCAGGCTCTCCACGACGCACCTCGCAAATAGCCACTGCCGGACCCGTCCGGCGTCCAGGCCGGCCAGGTCGGCGACCTCAGTCAGCAGCCCGATCGGGTCAGCCTGCAGCGACCGGTTGCAGTTCAGCAGATGCTGCAGCACGTCGTAATGCGGATCGCCGACATACGGCTTGGGATCGATGAGCAGCCACGGGCGGCGCTCGCCCGACAGCACGTTGCCAGCATGTAGGTCGGTGAACAACAGCACCTCAGTCGCTCCAGTGCGCGACAACTCGCGGAACAGCGCCAGCCCCTCGCGGGCCAACCCGGCGTCGAGCCTTCCCGGGTCGGCCGCCAGCCGCTCCTCGGCTGCCACCACCCAGTCGTCGGCCATCACCGACAGGGGACGAAACGGGTGGTCAGACGGCAGGTCGACAGCCCAGACTGACCGGAGCAGGCCGGTGACGACGACGTGTTGCTCAGCTTCTGGACGTTCGCGCAGCTCAGTCCCGGGGCGGCACCGCTCAAGGAGCATCGCGGTGGTGTCGGTGTCGCCGTTGGGTCCACCTCCGGGTCGGGCCGGCGCCAGGTGCTCAAACGCGTGCACTTCGACCGCCCCCTCTCCGCCGAGCGCGGCCAGCGCGTCGGCCTCATGCAGCGCCTCGGTGTGGTGCCAAGCCACCTTTAGCACGACCTCGCGTCCGTCGCCGTCGGTGCCTGGGGCCACCCATGAGCAGTTGCCGCCCGGCTCGAATGGCTCGTCGAGGTCCAGCCCCCAGCGCGCCTTCAGCTCCTCGACTCGGTCCAGTAGCGCGACCAGCCACTCCATTCGCGCCTGCCCGCCGACGTCGGTCGAGGCCTGCAGGTAAGTAGGCATCCGCAGCTTCGCGGTCATGCGGCACATTCTAGGTTCGGGTCGACGACCGGCCCGCGAGAGCTGGTGAAGAGGGCCCAGCAGTATGGTGCGTAAGAGGTTCAGACCAGCGGCCTTGAGCACACGAACGCATCGCCGATGCTCGTCGTATGGTCGGACTTCCGGCGTCCGGCAAGACCACGCGGGCGAAGGAGATCGAAGAAGCACGACAGGCGCTAAGACTGACGCCTCACGAGTGGATGATCCCTCTGTTTGGCGCTGTTGGTCTCCGATTGAGGTACCGACGGCGTCCGATAGCGGATCCGCAAACGTCCACTACGGACTACGAAAGGGCCGCCTCAATCAGTGCAGGCAATCGGGGGTCAGAGAGTTCAAGCCCAGAAGTCTCGGCTGCATTGACCCACGCAAGAGCATCGTGCTCGTCTGGGGCCCGGTTCGAGGGCTGACCAGCCCATTCATCGATCAACCAGACATCCATTCGGAAGTCTGTTCCCTTCACGTGAGCAAACGGTTCGACCTGCGGTGGTGCAACCCGGATACCAAGCTCCTCCCAGAGTTCACGGGTGAGGGCTTCCGTCGGCGCCTCATGCTCTCCGACGTGTCCTCCGGGCAGGTCCCATAGGTCCGGATACCAGCGACGTTGCGGCGAGCGGTGGCAGAGCAGGATGCGACCACGCTGGCGAATCAGTCCTGCGACCACCCGATGGCCATGTTCCGCCTCGTCTGACACATCAATATCATCCCAGAGTTGTCGACCCAAGCCCCGTAACAGCAGAGCTGACGACGACAGTTGCCGGTCACCCTAAGCCGATGCTCGTCTGACGAGTGGTCAAACCCGTCGGAGAGGCCGGAACTCGGCCACCGATGCGGGTTCCACATACGGACAGCAACGCGGATCATCGACACGCTGCGGAGTTCTTAGCCCTGGCCCGGTTGGGGACCATCGGGGCGAGGGCCGAGCAGGTCCCAGCGATTGCCGGCGATGTCACGGAAGACCGCAACACGTCCGTATAGCTCGTTCCTCGGTTCGGTCACGAACTTGACCCCTCTTGAGACCATGCGCGCATATTGTCCATCGAAATCCTCGGTACGGAGGAAGAAACCAACACGACCTGCGAACTGGTGTCCCATCACGTCGGATTGCCCCTGCGCGTCTGCTTGGGCGAGCAGCAGTCCCGTCTCCCGGCCCGATGGACGAACGACCACCCAGCGCTTCGGGCGTCCATCGTTCGTCAACGACGGCGAGTCCTCGACGAGGTCGAATCCGAGGGTGTCGACGAAAAAATCAATTCCGGCGTCGTAGTCTTCAACCACTAGCGCGCAAAGCTCGAGATGCATCCACGTAAGTTAGCGATTCCTCCTGTCGAGGGCGCCGACACCCTGGTCACGCCGAGACTCAGGGCGCCGTCACCCAGCTGAGGAGCGACTGATGGATCTGCCCCCAACGTGCAACTCAACGTCGATGCCGTAGACCTCTTGGGCATTCAAGCCGAGGATCTGGCGGGCAACGCCGTCGTCCAGCAGATCGAGTCGCTCGTACAGCTCTTCGGTCACGGACGGCTCGTCCCAAAGAATGTCCAAGTGTGGGAAGTCCGAGGCCCACAGCAGCCGGTTGGACGGGATCACTTTTGACACGGCTTCAAAGCTGCTCTCGTCTGGATCGCCTGAGAACCACACCTGGCGCTTCACGTATTCGCTCGGTAGGAGCTCAAGACTTGGCCCGGCGAGGCGTGCCTTATACCAATGGTCCATCTTCTCCGCCCACCACTGAACCCAACCGACGCCCGACTCAAGAACGATGACCTTGAGGTCTGGGTAGCGGTCGAAGATGCCGGCCGACATCATCATGGTGAAGCAGGTGACCGTGTCGATCATGAAGTTGATGACCTTGCCCATCGGGGTGATACCGCGCCACTGTTCTCCGTAGAGCTGGGCTGCGCCGAACGTGTCGGGGAATCCGGCCGGATGCAGACCGATCGGTACGCCGAGACCAGCGATGGTTTCCCACAACGGGTCGTAGACAGCATGGTGAGCCCACAACCCGTTGACCGGATTTGGCCGGACGAACAATCCACAGAATCCCAGTTCCCGAATGGCGCGCTCGGCTTCGTGGACGGCGGCTTCTGGGTCCTGCATCGGAAGGGCCCCTACGCCTGCTAACCGGTTCGGCGCAACTCTTACGTATTCGGCCAACCAGTCGTTGTAAATGGAGCACGCGGCTATGGCATGCCCGGGATCGGTCAGGCCGCCGAGAACAAGTCCGAGCGAGGGATAAAGAACGGCAAGATCGATCCCATCTCGATCGAGTTCGACCACTCGGTCTTTCGCATTCCTCCCAGCCGCTGTCAGGTCCTCCCACCGCAGACCGGTGGGATCGTCTCGAACCGATCTCGGTAGCCGTGCCCATCCGTTGGTGGTCCCGAGGCCGGGCATGATGTTGACGCCTCCGGCCCATTCGTCCTCGAGCTGCGTCGACTCATTCCAGCGGATCTCGATCGCCTGGTCCCTGTACTTTGCGGGCAGCTTGTTGGCCCACAGGTCGCGAGGTTCGAGCACATGTCCGTCGGCGTCGATTACCGGCACGCCGGGATAGGGACGGTTTATCGAGGTCGTCATCGCATCTCCCCCACGGGTCTCGATACGATACATCCCTGTAGTTGAGTAGCACAGATGAGACTAAGGGTGCTTTCGGGCGGAAGCCGTAGCGGGTTGTTCTATGTCACATGGTGATATGGGTCATGGTGCTCGAAACTCACCTAAAGACGAGGCGTGGATGAGTGTCAAAAAGCGGCAGCGGTCGACGTTGTCCCAAGGAGGAGTGAAATGGACGGTTTTCGAGGGGCCGAAACCGAACGTCGCGCCAGTGACAATGAGAGAGATTCGGGCACGGGTGGAAATGGGCGCGCAGTCCTGATTACCCACATGGTGGTTCGTCCGCAGAAGCTTGATCGAGCACTTGCCGTCTTTCGTGACATGCAGGCGGACGTGCGTGCAAACGAGCCCGGGACGGTTTTCTACCAGTACTACCGGGACCAAGCCGAGCCGACGGCCTTCTGGGTGCACGAGGTTTTCGCTGATGAGGACGCCAAACGCGAGCACCTCGGCCGACATGGTCAGCGCCGCGCCGATTTCGATGCCGTCCTCGCCGAGCCTCCCGTCTTCCATGAGGTCGTCGAGTTGTGAACGTTGGGGTCGCCATCGGTAACCTCGGGTTCGCCATGAGAGAGCCGATGGAACCGGCAGCGCACGCCGACCTGTGCTGCGAAGTGGCGGTCAGAGTTGAGCGTCTCGGATTCCACTCCGTGTGGGTCGGCGATCACCTGACGCTGCCCCGAAATGCGAGGACCCCCTATCCGTACGGAGACGGGGGGTTCTTGAATCCCGACTGCTCACTACTCGACCCCTTTGCCATTCATGCCGCAGTGGCTCGCATCACCAAGCGCGTAGGACTCGGCTTTGGGGTCGTCGTGCTGCCCTATCGGGGTCCGGTGGTGACGGCGAAGCTGATCGCAACCATCGACGCCCTGTCATGCGGTCGAGTGATCCTCGGGATCGGCGCTGGTTGGCTTCCCGAGGAGTTCGAGGCCCTCGGCGTCGACTTCGCCACCCGTGCGCAGGCGACCGATAGTGGTCTCCGCTATCTCTTGGAGGTCTTCGAGACTGGCGATGCTGCCGGGATGACGGTCCTCCCTCGGACCGTCCAACGACCGCATCCGCCAGTATGGGTGGGCGGCATGGGAGCCACGGCGATGCGCCGCGCCGTCGAGTTTGCCGACGGGTGGGATGCTCCGTACGCTGAACCCGATCGGCTTGCTCAGGCCCTCGAACGGCTCGGTGGCCTCTGCGTCGACGGTGGGCGAGACCCATCCTCGCTCGGTGTTGCGGTTCGGGGCATTGCCGCCGACCGCCTGGACGACCACTTGATTGCGACGTACGCCTCGTTGGGTGTCACCGACCTCGGCGTCACTCTCCCGCTTGGTGATCCGCCGAAGGCGTTCGACCAGCTTGATCAGCTAGCCGACCGGTTTGGGTGAGTGCCCAGTCGCCGGGACTCGGCGCAAGAAGGAGAGCTGTCCTTCGTGTTCGATAACCGAAACACACATGAAGCTTGCGGGTATCCCGCTTGCCGTTCGTGTGCCGTTGCGGAGAGCGGGCCGTCCTCGTTCGGATTCGCGGCCTCGGAGGAGTTTCTATGGTCCGCCTGGTTCCGCGTTCACCAGATGGAGATATGCAACAAGATCTTCCGTTCGCTCTGAGGAGCGACAAGATCTGAGTTCAACCGGTGCGATCAGCAGGCGGTGCTGAATGCGGGTGGAAATAGGGGAGCGTGATGGTGTCACTCGCGCTATGAAATTCAACCTCCACCTGCATGCCAGGGACGAGATCGGCGTCCTCGCACCCGACCATCGCCGACATCACGAATGCGCCTTCGGCTAGCTCGATGATGGCGGGAGCGTATGGCACCTGAAACGACGGGTGCTGGGGGCGCCACACGATTGTCCAGCTGTACAGCGAGCCGCGACCCTTACTCGGCACCCACCGCAACGATCGAGTGTGGCACCGAGGGCAGATGGGGCTCGGGTGGGGCGGTATCGCGCCGCATTCGTCGCAAAGGAGGAATCGAAGTTCCCCTTGGCGACAGCCGTCCCAGTAGGGCTGGGAAAGACGACCCGGTTGCGGTGCCGGGGTGCCGGGCTGTTGGGCAACCAGGACAGTCACGGCCGTTCACTTCCCACGAGGAGCACGTCGGTGAAGAGTGCTCCGGCGCCCCCGTTCGAGCAGATAGCCACCCTGGCCTCCGGTACTTGCATGGAGTCGCACGATCCGCGGACCTGCTCGACGGCACGAATGACCCGCTGCAGGAGTTGGGCGGCGTGGCCGGCGTGGCTGAACGACATCAGGCCACCGTCGGTGGTAATGGGAAGCGTTCCTCCGGGAGCAATGTGACCATCAGCGACAAAGGGCCCACCCTCACCCTCACCGCAAAAGTCAAAGGCCTCGAGTTGCCGGATGATCTCGAAGGAGAACGGGTCGTAGAACTCGGCGACGTCGACATCTGATGGTCTAAGACCGGCCATGGCGAAGGACCGGCGAGCGGCACGCCGACCGACGTAGCCGTTGGGAATCTCGGGATCGGAACTGCCGGTCATATCCCAACGGGGCGCGATGTGATAGGAGGGACCCATGCTGTCACTGCCGCCCCCCAGAATCCACGCTGGTGTGGACGGCAGCTCAAAGGCCCGATCAGCTCGCGCCAGAACCATCCCACACCCGCCTTCGGAGGTAGTTGCGCAGTCCAACAGGTGAAAGGGGTCGGCCACCATTCTCGAGGCCAGGACGTCGCCGGCGGTGTATGGACCTCGCCCGTAATACACCGCCTTGGGATTCACATGGCCGTTATTGCGGATGGTGGCGGCGACGGTCGCCAACTGCTCGGGCGTGGTCCCGTAGGTGAGCATGTGCCGGCGCGCGATCAGTGCAAACTCGGCCGCCGTGAATAGTCCGTGTCCTACCACGAACTCATGCGCCGGCCTGGTCCACGGCGCCGTCGCCGCATGATCGGTATAGACCCCAGCTCCGCCCGCAGCCAACAGAACCACGTCCGACTGCCCGGTCGCTATCAACGCTGCGGCATCGAGCACGCCGGGGATGCTCGGGAAGCCATGTCTTCTCGTGACCGGTCCAAGACCCAGCGTGAGCACGTCTTCGGCGCCGAACTGGGTACAGATAGTATCGACGTCCTTCGGCGTGAGCCCGGCATCTTCCAGTGCTCCGAGGGCGCCTTCGAGGGCGATCGACGCCGAGTCGTGTTCGGGGAACTGGCGGGCCTGCGCGGTGTTGTACACGCCAACTATCGCGACGTGTCTAAAGGGGTGGGCCAATTTCCTGCGACCTACTTCTTCATCATTCGTCGAAAATTTCA
>PKYA01000142.1 GCA_003133545.1 Acidimicrobiaceae bacterium
TACGCCTACGCCCACCTGCTGGCGGACGAGAAACGGCGCCACCCGGGTGATGACATCATGTCGATCCTGCTGGCGCAGGTCGACGACGACGGCGGGCAGGTGTCGGCCGAGGAGTTCGAGAACATGTTCTGGCTGTTCGCCGTGGCCGGCAACGAGACGCTGCGCAATGGCCTGCCGGGCGCTTGCATCGCGCTGCTTGACTACCCGGCCGCGCAGGCTGAGCTGCGCGCAGATCCCGGGCTGATGCCGCGTGCGGTCGAGGAGATGCTGCGCTGGGTGAGCCCGATCAAGGACATGGTCCGCACCACAACCCGGCCGGTCGAGCTGCACGGCGCGCGGATCCCGGAAGGCGCGGAGGTGATGCTGGTCTATCCCGCGGCCAACCGCGACGAGGCGGTCTTCGAGCGGCCCGAGACATTCGACGCTGCGCGCGAGCCGAACCCGCATCTGGCGTTCGGCTTCGGCGCGCACTTCTGCCTGGGCAACCAGCTGGCCCGCCTCGAGCTCAAGGTCATGACCGAGCGCCTGCTTGCCCGCCTCCCCGATCTCCACCTGACCGTTGACCGCTCGACGCTGCCCCGGCGCCCCGCCAATTTCATCTCGGGGATCGAGGAAATGCCGGTGGCATTCACCCCGACCGCTCGCCTGACCCCGGCCAGCCCAACGCTCTGAGCGGCTCAGCTCGCGAGATCGGTGGCCGCCGGTACGATCGCGCTTTTTCGCGGATTAATGCGCGCGGTATCCGCCACTTTGTCACACCCGATCGCTACGGTCATTGCCATGGGTCGTCCCAAGGTCTACGACGAGCCGCGAGTGGCCACCGCCATCCGGCTACCGGCTTCGCTCCACGAAGAACTGCAGTGCGCCGCNNCAACGTGACCGCTGAACCGCTGCCGACTTCGAGAACTGCCCGCATCCGGCGAGCCACCACCACGGCCCGTTTCGGGTCATCGCGGCGTGAGAGCCACGACGCCTCGGATTTCTACGACCGCTTCGTTGCGCCGGAACTGTCGAGCGACGCGACTGTCGCATCGAGCAAGAAGGTCGACATCATCCACCGACACGACGCCCGCGACATGAGCAAGGTCGAGTCGAACTCGGTCGCGCTCGTCGTCACTTCACCTCCCTACTTCGCCGGAAAGGAATACGAGCAGGGTCTTGGCGAGAACGGGGTGCCGGGCACCTATTTCGAATACCTCGACCTCTTGCACGATGTGTTCGAAGAATGCAAGCGGGTGCTCGAACCAGGTGGCCGCATCGCCATCAACGTCGCCAACCTGGGGCGACGCCCATACCGGTCGCTCGCCGGCGATGTGACAGAAATCCTCCAGGACCTGGGACTTCTCCTCCGCGGTGAGGTGGTGTGGTGGAAAGGACGGGCAGCCGGGGGATCATGCGCCTGGGGAACGTTCCAACGTCCGAGTAATCCTGTACTTCGCGACGTGACCGAAAGGATCGTGATAGCCAGCAAGGGACGCTTCGACCGGGCGTTGAACCCGGAGCAACGCTGTGATCTCGGGTTGCCGTCGACGGCCACGATCTCGCGCGACGAATTCCTCGAAGCGACGACCGACCTGTGGGAGATGCCGCCGGAAAGTGCCACTCGGGTCGGGCACCCGGCCCCGTTCCCCGTGGAGCTCCCAATCAGGCTCATTGAGCTCTACACCTACGAGGACGATGTCGTTCTCGACCCTTTCATGGGATCTGGAACGACAGCTGTGTCCGCCTTGCGCACGCGCCGCCACTACATCGGATTCGACACGGACAAGTCCTACGTCATCCGCGCCAACGCGCGGATCGCTCTAGAAAGAGAGCGTCTTCATCGGGAGAAGGAAATCACCGGGATGCCGCCGCGAGTTCGTCTGCCGGCGGCCAAAGTGCACACCGCAGACATGGATGTCCTCACCCGAGCCGTCTTGGACGGAAGGCAGGCGAAGGACGTCGCCAGAACATTGCTCGAGGCGTGCGGATTCGACAACATCCGCGCCGATGTGAAGTTTCCGCGCATGGGGATCGAGCTCACTTTCGTTGCTACCGACCACACAGGCCGCGACTGGGCCTTTGACGTATCGGGGACGTTCTCGTCCACCCGCGCCGGTCTGCGCCGCACCGACGCCATATGGAAGGCACTCGGCAAGGCCGCCGTCCTGCACCAGGACGGAGGCCGTCTTCCCCTCGTCCTCCTCACCACACACGTTCCGGTGCGTAACAGCGCAGGCTCCGCCGCCTTGGAACGCCTGCGTCAGCCCGATGGCCCGGTCTTCGACGTCGTCGAACTACTGAGCTCCGAGGACAGGGATCGCCTTCAGGAGTACGCCTCGAAAGGCCACCCGACCGGCCGCGGGCCGCGCGCACGCACTCCCCGACAGGTCAGGAAGAAGCCGTCTGCGTAATGGTGGCCGATCCCGTGGTCCCTCCATTGGCCTCGGTTGCCGTGATGGTGCATGTGCCCGGCGTCGTCGAAGCCGTGTAGGTGCTCGTAACCTGGCCGAACGCGTTCGTACTCCCCGTAGCAGCCGCAATACCGCACGAACCCGCAACACTGGGCGTCGTGGTCAACGACGCCGGATCATCGAAGGCAACTCCCGAACCAGTGGTTACAGTGACTGTCAGAAAAGACGTGCTCATTCCATCAGCTGGAACGCTCGCTGGATTGGCCACCACGTGGACAGCCGGCGGTGGCGGAGAAAAGTAGCCGAAGGCATCAATAACAATGTTGACCGGATCGGGACTGCTGCTGAAGATCTTGACGTTACCGCCATTTAATGGGGCAAATGCAAAATCCTGAGCGACCGTATCCGCTAGGAAGTTGACGTCTCCCACCGTTGGCGGCGAGGCGTCAATAGCCGGATAAACGGTGAGATATCCAGGCGCCCCGCCAGCCACTGCGGTGATATTGCTTGCCAAGGCGGTTGCGTTCGCAGCTATACCTTCACCGCTGAAGTCAAAGGTCTCGTCGGCATTGGCGCCGAGGATCGAACCATTTATTCCAACACGAGTATCCGTGAAGCGTGTCGGTGTGAGCGGCGTGAAAGCACTTCCCAGTTCGCTGGCGTTGCCCGTGTAGTAACCGTAGAGATCGACATCGACCTTCACGCTTCCCACGTGGTTGTAGACCTCGATCTGCCCGTTGCCACCGACGGGGACTACCACCCGATTGCCGACAATTTGCCCGCCAACGAAATTGACATTGGCTGCGGTCGGTGGAGTCGGAATTCCATTGCCCGGCGCGGGATAGACAGTGAGATAGCTCGCCCCGCTCGATCCGGATGCAGTCACGTTGGCCACCACCGCACTCGCGTCCAACGGTACCGCCGTGTCGCCGCCAACCACGGTGACGGGNNGATGCCAACGTACCGAGCACACGCAATGGGTCTACGGGGTTGTACAATCCGATCGCCTGGGGGCTCGTGGTGTAATAGCCCTCGACATCGACAACCACGTCAGTACTTCCAGTGTGGTTATAAATGCTGACGCCACCTTGGGAGCCCACCGGGACCGTCACCAGATTGGACAACGTCTCTCCGGCATTGAAGTTCAGACTGGCTACCGCAGGCTGCGTCGTTCCCTCTGGATACACAGTCAGATAGCTCGCAGCGGTGGCGCCTACAGCCGTCACATTCATCACCACGGCCGACACACCGTTCCCCGGAACCCCTCCATCACCGTCAACCTGCACGTTGATCGTCCCGCCCGGTCCCAAAGTGTTGCCGGCGTTCGGCAGCCCTGAGCCTGAACGGGTGTCCGTGATACGCGTTGGCATGAGGGCTACGTAGGTGCCAGCATTCGAGGCCGCTGTGTGGGGCGTGCCTGGTGCGCCCGAAGCCCCATTCGAGACAGCGAAACCACCGATCACGGCGACCGCCATTGCCGCCAGAATGCGCACGCAGCGGTGCTTGAGATCACGGAATGACACAGAAATTTCTGAGCTGCCATTGCTCACCGACTCAACCGCGAACTGCATCACTATCCAATCTTTAGGTAAATGCGTCTCACAAGGAACGGTTCCCCTCAACGGCCGTGGCCCAGCGTAATTCCCAGCTGACGATGAAACAGTTCCCAGCGGCGGCCACAGCCCTAATGCCACTCCGCCAACCTTTAATCAGTTCCATGGCCCGTCGGCCGGCGAACCAGACGGCTTCAATCGGCGTTCGTCCACTGGACCCAACTCGACCCGACGTATCCCCGAAACTTACGGCATATGCCCGAACGCGAGAGGACCCCGACCTTGCGGGGTCGGGGTCCTCTCTGGAACTCAACTACCGGCTACCGCCGATCGATTAGATCGAAGTCTGATCGATCTGCGTACTACCGCTTTGAGCGGTTGCCGACTCTGTAGCTGTCACTGTGCAGAAACCAGAGCTGGCACTTGAGGTGTAGGTAACCACAGCCTGTCCGCTGCTATTGACAATGACCGCAGTCGCAGGCACCGTTCCGCAGACCGCAAGCGGTATGGCTGGCGTCACGTGGAACGTGACCGAGTCCCCTGCAGCCGATGGGCCCGTCACTGTGGCGGTTATCGAACTCGTGGTGATCCCGTTCCCGGTGATGGCCGCTGGGCTGGGCGTGACTGCCACGCTGTTCACGGTCGGATTCACCGTGATAGACGTGCTAGCGGTCTTCCCGGAGTTCGACTCAGTTCCCGTCACCGTACAAGTCCCCGCAGTCGGGCCACCAGTAACGGTGACCGCCGCAGTGCTACCACTTGGGGTGGCAGTTGCCTCGAAAGGCGCCGGTGGCGCCGTAATGGTGCACGGACCCGAGACGGTGAAGTGCACTTCGTCACCACCGATTCCCGAGTTCGAAGCTCCAGTTACGGTGGCCGTGACAGCAGACGTCGCTCCGACCGGAATGCTGTTCGGGGTGGGACTCACCGACATGACGTCCGCCGGATCCCCGCCTTGGTTATCCACCAGAGCCGGCACCGCGGTTACGGAGCCCCCGAGGGCCTCTGTCGCCGAAACCGAGCAGAAGCCCGATGTGGCCGGTGCGCCGGTCGAGAGGTTCGGACTGGTGTACGTGATACTGGCCTGGCCGGCGCTGTTGGTGTCCACCGGGGTGGCCGGAACTGTGCCGCACGTGCCAAGCGGCTCAGGTGAGCCCGCAGTGAACGTCACGCCGTCAGCATTGGCGGGCGTTCCGTTGTGAAGAACAGTCGCCGTGATCGTGGTCGTGAGAACGCCGTTGGCAATGACAGCCGACGGGCTCGCAACATCCGTAACCGAGAAACCCTGAAGGGCCTGGGTAATCGCAGTAGTCCCGGTGTTCCCCGAAGTTGTCTGTTCCGCCTCGACCGCCGTGACCGAACAGTTACCGATGAGCGTACCGGACGTGTAAGTAAACGTCGCTTGGCCGGTTGCCGACGTTACGCCGAAATTGTTGTCAGCAGGCGCCGTGGCATTGACCAAAGAACCACAGGTGTTGATGAGGCTCTCACTGGAGTTGCTCACACTCACTTCCACCTGGTCACCGCTGATCGGGGAGTTACCCGGGCCTGTCACCGTAACAGTGACTACCGAAGTGTTGTCCGGAGCGGTGGTGTTCACCAAGTTCGGACTGGCGGCCACGGCCGTGTGGAACGTGGTAGGTAGCGCCGTCTGGGTGACAACAACCGGGTTGGATGCCGCACCGTTGGCGCCTTCAGTGGCCGTGATCGTGCAGTCGCCGGCGCTCGANNTCGACGACGACGTGTATGTCGCGTCTACTACGCCCGTTGCGCTGCTCGAACCCGATGCCGGAGCGATCGTTCCACAAACTCCGGTGCTGCTGAACGTCACAGTGTCACCGGAGACTGGACCGGTCGTGGCATTGGTCACGGTTGCAACCAGGGCCGAAGTTGCGCCATTGGCCACGAGCGATGTCGGAGTAGCACTAAGCGCCACCGATGTGCCGTTGACCGGCGTACTGGCCGCAGTGAAGTAGCCATCTTCGTCGACCACGACGTTGGCCGTGGAGGCGCCACTCGGGCCATTGAGGATGCTCACGCCACCGGTTGTGCTCGTGGTCGCGTAGGCGGCGTTCTCAATGATGTTGGAGGTGTCGCCCGGCGTGTAGTTGACCGTCGCCGCCAGCGGGGCGGTCTGGCCAGTCGGGTAGGCGGTGAGGAAGTTACCGCCGCCTGGGGTAGCGATATCAGCCACGCTGAGCACGCCAGCCGTGGCACCAGTTCCCTGAACAGTGGCTGAGGCCGAGGCACCACCTGCGATGCCAGCCGGGCGGGTGTCGGTGAGGCGCGCCGGAGTGCCGAGAACGGTAAGAAGCGATCCTGATGCACCGGCAGCCCCGAAGAAACCTTCCACGTCGACCACAATGTCGACGTTGCCGGCGTGATTGGCAATTGTGACGGCCCCGCCCGTGCCCACGCCTGCCACCACTTGACTGGAAAGCGTCTCATTGGCGAGGAAGTTCTGATTGGCGGTTCCGGGCTGGGTCTGACCAGTCGGGAACGCCGTAATGAAGCTCGAGGCCGTCGAGTTGGTGATGGCCACGTTGAGGACGACGGCGGTGGCGGTGGCGGGAACTCCACTCACGCCGGCGACGGTGACATTGTCGCTACCTCCATTGGTCAGCGTGGTGCCCGCCCCAGTTAGACCCGAGCCTGTGCGCGAGTCGTAGATTCGGGTTGGGGGCATCGCGGTGTAGGCAGAACCGGCAGTTGCGGTCTGAGGGAGGTAGTAACCCTCGAGGTCCGCTGTGAAGTCGGTCTTGCCGCCGGCCGTCGGACCGTTGT
>PKYA01000132.1 GCA_003133545.1 Acidimicrobiaceae bacterium
GCCTAATGGCGCGCGCTCTTAAAAACAATTAACAACGAATTGGAGACGATTACTAATACAAATACGCAGAGCGGGTTCACATCACAGTCTCAGTACACCGCCTTTGTAAACCTGATCAAGAAAATCGATTCTGAACTTAAGTCCACGTGCGCTGGCGTGAATACCGGCAACTCGGGGAACTCTGGCAACTCGGGGAACTGATTAAGAAGGAAGGCCCGCTGTCCTAATCATCGATCGACCGAGATCCGGATGCATTCGATTTCGGTTGAACGCGTTGACGCCGTTAAGTCCCCCGCCTTTCAGCTGATAGGACGATGGCGAACCTCTTCATTGGCCGAGCACAAATCCCGTGCAACCGCAACGAGGGCGTGAATGAAGATGTCACGCTATTCCGAGGGGTTATCTCCATTAAGAGGCTTGCTCGTTTCGCCATGCTGGCCTTCTCGGTGGCTTTGCCCGCAGGGGCGTTCATGGCTGTCGCCCCCGCCCAGGTGGCCGGGGCAAGTACGGTCAATGTCACAAACTGCGACGACTCAGGCGTGGGTTCGCTGCGCAACGCCATCGCCAGCGCTTCGTCGGGCGACACCATCGACTTCGCCCTCTCGCGGTCGTGCAGCCTCATCACGGAGACGAGCGGGTCGATCACCATCGCCACCAACCTCACCATTGAGGGGCCGGGTCCCAACCCCTAGCCCAGTTCGCCGGTTCGGAGCCACGCAAACGGCCCGGCCGTCCGATGCCGCTGAGGTTGTCCGCAAGTCGTTAATCAGACCCCTCTGGGCCTGCCGGTCGTGCCCTGGTACGGCACGAGTGGGGCACCTCTGGAGTCCTGGTCGTCGGTATTTGGGGGCAGCCCCCAGGGCCCGAAATGCCGGTCCGTAAGAGGATCCCCTTGCGGTGATGGCTTCCAGGTTTGAGCGAGACCGGCATCATGGGCCATTTGGCGTTCCTCATTCGACCTCTTGGTAGCAATGCCATGAACGACTATTAGGGGTCCCTCGCCCTGCAAGCTGCAGGAGTGAAGCTGAGGCGCAACTGGAGCGCCGCACTTGGGACCGGGCTCGCCTTCTGCCTGATCTTTTGGATCCACGGTGGCAATACGTCAGGCAAGTTCCAAAGTGTGCTGCTCTTCAGCGCATATTGGATCGCCCCGTTTCTGGCCATCGTCCTCATCGATTGGCACGACCGCAAAGGCTTCACTATCTATGGAGGTCTCTCGGCTCTCATGGATCTGAAGAACCTCAATACCGGGCGGCCCGCGCTCGTAAGCTTGGTCGTTGGGTTCGGCGCCATGGTGCCCTTCATGAACACCGGACTGCTCGTTGGTCCGGTGGCCAAGGCGTTGGATGGGGCGGATCTCCCTTCTATGTCGGCTTCGTAGTGGCTGCTGCCGTGCACCTGGGACTGCACAAGCTGGAAGTCCCAAACCCAGCGGCCGGCCGAGGTGAGATCGAAAAGCCGCACACCGGAGTGCCGGATACGGCGTGATCCGTCCTGGCCGAGAGGCAGTGCGAGAGGAGACTCGTTGGACAAAGAATGTCGCTGTACCGGATTTGCCTTCTTTCAACCAAGTGGGGCAATGAAGCCAACCACGGATATTGGAGGCGTACGCTGAACCTCGGAGGTGGTCGCCATGTCGAAAATCGAATCAGCCCGCCGAGGATCTGTCAGGCGACGGGTGGCGCCGACAATCGCTACATTCATCGTCGCTGCTGGAGTGATCTATTTGACGGCCTGGGTTTCTTTGGGCTTGCTCAGGCACTTGGTCATGCCTGTCGTCGCCGTGGTCATAGCCGGNNGTGAGCCCCCGCCTGGTCCGGCTCACGTTCGGCGGCCCCGATCTCGAGAGTCTTACCGTCGAGCATCCGGCGGCGAGCGTGCGGCTGCTGCTGCCATATCCCGGAACCCAAGAGCTCATCGTCCCGAGCTGGAACGGCAACGAGTTCCTCCTGCCGGACGGGCGACGACCCACGATCCGGACCTTCACACCGCGCCGCGTCAACCCCGAGACCTTCGAGCTCGAGCTTGACATCGTCATCCACGGTGGTGGGGTCGCGTCCGAGTGGGCGCAGACGGCCGAGCCCGGCGACCCGGCGGCGATCTCGGGTCCTGGCCGCGGCTACGCCATCGACCGCGATGCGCCCGCCTTCTTCCTGGGCGGCGACGAGACCGCCATCCCTGCCATCAGCCAAATTCTCAAGGCCCTGTCCGCCGACAGGCCGGTACAGGTGCACATCGAGGTCGCCCACCCTGACGCCCGGATCGCGCTGCCTGATCATCCACGCTTAACCGCCGAGTGGTATGACCTACCGCCCCACGCGTCTTCCGGCGACACGCTCTTCGCCGCCGTCCGCGCTGCCGACCTTGAACCCGGCGTCCGGGTGTGGGTGGCGGGAGAGGCCGCGGCGGTGCAACGCATCCGTCGCCACCTCTTTGAGGACCGGGGGCTGCCCCGCTCCCGAGCCTCGGTGCGCGGCTACTGGAAGCACGGCCGCCGTGGCAACGGCGACGACGCCTGAGCGTTCCACCGCGGAATACCCCGGTGTGGCAACGTCGGCCCCGAATTCGCGCCGATCGCGCGATCCATAACTCATGGCTCGCCCACCTCCCGGTGGGCGCATCGCAGCGGGAGCGGCGGGGTGTCCCCGGACGACCTCCTCATATAGATCGGGGACTTCGCCGATGTGGGCGCCTATGATGCGGCCGGCCGGGGTAAGGAGCAGCGATGGCTGACGTCTCGCCAATGTTCCGGCTGACCACCCTGGGCGGGAAGTCGGTCCCGCTGAAGGACTTGGCCGGCCGGTCGTAGTGTCGGACGGCTCCTTGGTCCTGGCGGCGCCAATGTCGCTCACCGGCCGGTACGGCCATCTGGGCCGGCTGGCGGCGGTCGGGCTCCAACAGGCCGTCGAGGATGTGTCGTATCGCGGGGGAGTGCAGGTGGGCGAGCGGAGGCTCATGCCCGAGGTCGTGATTTTCGACGACGGCGGCACGCGGGCAGGCGTACGCCATGCTCTCGACGTGCTGGCGCGGGCCGACCTCGTCATCGGACCCTACGGCAGCGATCTCGTGGTTGAGGCGGCCCGCTGGGCAGGGGAGCGAAGCCGGGTGTTGTGGAACCATGGTGGCAGTGCAGACGAGACGCAACGGCTTCCCGGGGTGGTCTCGGTCCCCGCTCCGGCGACCCGCTATTTCGCTCCCGTGCTCGATGCCGTTGCGGCCCAGATGCCTGGCGCCCGTGTAGTCGTCGCTGCGGGCAGGGGCGCCTTCGGGAGCTCGGTAGCCAATGGTGCGGTGAGCGCCGCGGGCCGCCTTGGCATGGAGGTGGTGGCGGTGGCGCCCCACAACGAGATTCCCGACCAGCCCGACGTGGACATTCTCTTGGCGGCGGGCTCGTTCGCCGACGACGTGGCGCTCATCCGCCGGCTCCGCCGACGGCCCCCGGTCCTGGCAGCGGTCGCCGCGGGGCTGGGCGCCTTCGCGGCCGAGGTCCGAGCTGAGGGCGTGCTGGCCCCGTCGCAGTGGGAAGAGGGGGCTCGCTTTCATCCTGACGTGGGGATTCGCCCCTCCGACGTCGTGCGTTCGCTACGCGCCCGGATATCGCCGTTGCTCGAAGTCGGGCCTAACCTCGGGCACATCGATTACCCCACTGCCCAGGCCTACGCGGCGGGACTCATTGCCCTCCGATGCGTCCAAGAGGCGGGAATGGTCGAGGACGCCGCCCTCCATGCGGCCGCCCGCAGTCTGCGCTGCACCACATTTTTCGGCCGCTTTGGACTCGGCCCCGACGGGCGCCAGGCCGAACACGCGGTGCTCGTGGTGCAGTGGCACCAAGGGGGCAAGCGACTGGTGTGGCCCCCGTCGTTGGCCGAGGTACCGGTCGAGATATGACCCCTGGTAGTGGTCGATCCTCTGGCCCCACCGAGGCGCGTCGTAGTGGAATGCTGTCACGGTCCTTGAAGGTAGGAGCGTGCCGGCAAGAGATACCGCTGAGCGGTTCCTCAAGCTGCTGAACTGGCGCTGACCCCTCGACCAGATTCGCGCGTGCGGTTCGTGAAGCGTGCCACGGCTGTGGTCCACCCTCGAAGAGGCCGGGTTGCCCTCGACTGGCAGAGAGGGAGCGTACTGAACCGAGCTTTCGGGCACCTCAGGGATTGCCCCATGAAGCTGGCCCGGCAAGACTGCACATATGTCCCTTCGCGCGCGCTGGTCCGACGCCTCCGCCGCTCTCATCGCCGCACTGGACCTCAGGACGCCACCGATCGCCATCACGTTCTCCGCATCGGTCCCTGCCGGTATCGTGCCGTTCGATGCCCCCATGCCCGCACCCACCCCGGACGGCCGCACCGGTCGGGTTCCAGCAGGGTGCGTGTTTTGGACCAAGGCTGTCGACCGGACTTTCACCACGGTTGCCGCGGACCACGGCAACTGCTCCGTGGGCAGTCTTACCCACGGATTCGTCACCCTGGACGAGGTTTCCGGCCGCGCAGATGTGGCCGCCCTGCTGGAGTCGGGGTGGGTGACGATGGACATGATTCCCGGTATCCCCGTCGTGGCAGAACGGCCTGATTTCGTGGTCTATGGTCCGCTGGCGGAAACGCCGGTCGATCCGGACGTGGTGCTGATCCGCATCAATGGCAAACAGCTCATGGTGCTCGCCGACGCCCTCCCGGGCCTGCGCATCGAGGGCAAACCCCAGTGCCACATTGTGGCGGTCGCCAAACAACAGGGGGAGGTGGCGGTCAGCGTGGGCTGCATGCTGAGCCGCACTCGTACCGCGATGCCGAGCGCAGAGATGACGTGCGCCATTCCAACCAGCCGCCTTGAGGCCTTGATCATTCGGATCCAAGAAACCGCAACAACCGATGCCATTGTCGCGTCGTACGCGGCGCAGGATGCTCGCCGTTTCGTCGGAGGGTAGAACCTACTTCTTGGCTGCCTCGTAGTACGGGTTGGTTCCCGCCGCGTGATCAGTGACGTCGATCACCCGAATGATCTCAGGAACCGATTCGCGTATGGCCACTTCGATCCCCTGACTCAAGGTCACCGTTGCCATCCCACAGCCCGCGCAGCCTCCGCTCAATCGGAGGTAGGCGGCGTCGTCCTCGACGGCCACGAGGTCGGCGCGGCCGCCGTGAGCCGCAATGCTCGGGTTGATCTGTTGTTCGAGGACCTGGAGGATGCGCTGGGCTACATCGCCGCTGAGGTCGGCTGGTGGTCCCGCCATCGCCGGGCTGGCGGCGGCCGGTGCCCGAGGATGGTTGGGGTTCTCGATGACCAACCCGCCCTCACCGACGTCGAGGACGGACCCGCGGATCTTTTCGATGCTGTCGCTGGGGACCACGAGCGCCAGTCCGTTTGGCGCAGCGGACCAATCCTCGGGCTGGGCGTCGGCGGCCGTCTGGAAATACATGTCATAGGTGTAGGCGTCCCCGCTCGAACCGCTGATCTCGAGCCAGAGGGCGAGTGAGTCCTCGCCGTCCTCGCTGGCGCGCACCTCGAGCACCATGGCCAGAGCGGCGTCGGTCACCCGCAGGACGGGCACGCCGTCGGTCCCGATCTCGGTCATAGTGCCTTCGCCTCAGCCTTCGTTGCTCGGTACCATCCTAGGGTCGTGCCCCGCATCCTCCTGCTGCTGCCAACTGGGACCTACCGAGCCGCGGACTTCCTGGCCGCGGCCGCTCGTCTGGGTGTCGACGTCGTGGTGGGGTCCGAGCACCGTCAGGCCTTGGCCGGGTTCATGGGCGACCGGGCCGTCGTCGTGCCACTCGATGCCGGCGCCGCCGCCGTGGAGGCCATCGTGGCCCTCCATCGGCGGACACCGCTCGATGCCGTCCTGGCCGTCGATGACCAGGGAGCGGCGGTCGCGGCGGCGTCGGCGGCGCGGCTGGGGCTACGCCACAACCCGCCCGAGGCTGTCGCCAACACCAAGGACAAGGCGCGCATGCGCGATTGCCTGGCCACTGCGTCGGTCCCCCAGCCCGCCTACCGAATCGTTGCTCGTGACGCGGACGTTGCCTCGGCAGCGACTGAAGTTGGGTACCCGTGCGTAGTCAAGCCCATCTCACGGTCGGCCAGCCAGGGCGTCATTCGCGTCGACGACGCGACCCAGGCCGACGCGGCCGGGGTACGTATCCGGGCCATATTGGGGGATAGTCCAGAACCCCTTCTCGTGGAGAGCTTCGTATCCGGCGCCGAGGTAGCGGTTGAAGGCCTGCTCTTGGGAGGCCAGCTGAGGGTGCTGGCCGTGTTCGACAAGCCCGACCCCATGGACGGTCCCTTCTTCGAGGAGACCATCTACGTCACGCCGTCCCGGCAACCGCCCTCGATCCTCGCCGCCATCGAGGCCACCGCAGCCCGAGCAGCCGCGGCGCTGGGGCTCGTAGAAGGCCCAGTGCACATCGAGCTGCGCCTCAGCGCCACAGGTATCGTCACCATTCTCGAGCTTGCCGCTCGCTCCATCGGTGGCTTGTGTGCCCGGACCTTGCGCTTTGGAGCGGGGATCAGCCTCGAAGAAATCATTATCCGTCACGCCCTCGCTATGGAGCTCGACGGTCTCGCTCGGGAGCCCAATGCGTCGGGCGTGATGATGCTCCCGATCCGATCGGCCGGGATGCTCGAGGGCGTATCCGGCCAGGAGCGGGCCCTCGCCATCGAAGGAGTCGTCGGTATCGAGATCGCCATCGCGTCGGGACGGCCGGTAAGCCCCCTCCCCGAAGGTGATCGCTACTTGGGGTTCATCTTTGCCCGGGGACCGACGGCGAAGATGGTCGAAGATGCCCTCCGCCGAGCAGAGGCCGCTCTCGACGTGCGTCTGCGCTGAATCGCGGCGCTGTCAGCTCCCCGGTAGGCTCGATTCACGCGGGTCCTTCTGATTTCCACCTATGAGCTGGGGCACCAGCCGCTGCAGTTGGCGATGCCCGCCACGGCGCTGCTGGCTGTTGGCCACGATGTCCGATGTCTCGACCTGGCCGTCGACCCGCTCGACGAGGCCGCCGTTGATTGGGCCGAGCGGGTCGCGTTCTCCGTGCCGATGCACACCGCGATGCGCCTGGCGTTGCGCGTCGCCGAGACGATCCGGAGCCGGCGGTCCGAGCTTCCGCTGTGCTTCTATGGACTCTACGCACAGGTGAGCCGGAGTCTCACCGTCAGGTCGGCCACCGATGCAGTCATCGCGGGTGAGTATGAACCGGGCCTGGTGGCGTGGGCGGGCGGTCAAGACCCCGGTCGCGCAATCCAGCTGACCCGGGTCAGGGCGCGAGTACCAGCCCGCCACCTGTTGCCGCCCCTCGATCGCTACGCCCGATTGGCGGTCGACGGCGAGGAGCGACTGGTTGGATCGGTCGAGGCCAGCCGGGGCTGCTCGCACCGATGCCGGCACTGTCCTGTGCCGGTCGTCTACGACGGGCGAGTACGGGCCGTGGACGAGGCCGCAGTCGTGGCCGATGTCGATCAGTTGGTTGCCGCCGGCGCCCGCCACATCACGTTCGCCGACCCCGACTTCCTCAACACCCCGCTGCACTCTCGCCGCGTCGTTGCGGCCATCCACCAGCGCCACCCGCAATTGACGTTCGACTGCACGACCAAGGTAGAGCACATCCTGCGCTACCCAGAGCTGTGGCCCGAACTGGCGGATGCCAGGTGTGCGTTTGTTGTTTCGGCGTTCGAGTCGGTGAGCGACTCGATTCTCGAGCACCTCGATAAAGGTCATAGCCTGGCCGACGCGTCCAAGGCCGTGGTGCTCCTGCGCGACCACGGCATCGAGGTTCGGCCCTCATGGCTGCCCTTCACCCCTTGGACCACGATCGACGACTTGGTCGACCTCGTTGACTTCGTGGTGGCCCATGACCTCGCACCCAACGTGGACCCGGTGCAGTACACCGTGCGCTTGTTGGTGCCGGAGGGTTCCCTGCTGCTTGGGCGGGCCGCTATGACACCACACCTTGGTCCTTACGATCTGACCCGCCTGGGTTGGACGTGGTCGCATCCCGATCCCGCGGTCGACCAACTGCAGCAAGAGTTGGCAGCGCTGGTCGAAGACCGCGTTGAGCAGCCCGCCGCCCAGACGTTCGGGGAAATTGACGCCCTGATTCGTGCCAAAGCGGCAACCTTTCGGGCCCCCCCGCCCCGCGGAGCCATCTCGAAAGGAGCGGCGGGGGAGCGAGCTCGGCTCACCGAGCCCTGGTTCTGTTGTAGTGAGCCCACCGAGGCGCAGTTGACACCGCTTGGGTCACCTTGACTTCCATCCGTTGATTAAAGGACGCTGAATCGAGGTCGGATGTCGGCCCTTCTTACCGCGATGTCTGGTCGATGACTCAAGTGGTCACATGGCCGATCACGCGGCCACCTCGCCGGGCTGGTCCAGCGAGCGCGGAAAATCAGAGCATCGTCGATCCAATGGAGCGTCGCCCTGGGGATCATCGCCGCGAGCTACTCGGCGTCTCGACGCGGAAACAGCCGATTCCCTCGGGACCAGGCGATGCCCCGTAGACCCAGAGAACGTGCGGAGTCCGCGCAGCCCACTCGCGAGAGCAGTGGGCGCCAAGGGCTACCACTAGAACTCGATCGGACCGTACACAGTGCGATAGCAGCGCTCCGCAGGAGGAACGGTTTGCGGGCGCATCCGGACCCTCCTTCGACGGCAGCGCGGGTGCCCGCAGGGGATCCCCTTTTGGCGATAAGTCGATGCCCTTGAAGAGAGTCCCGACCTGTCCGCTACCCGTTCGGCTTGCGGGAATAGCCCGCTGGTTGGAAGTCGGGCGCGGACGCCGCTCGCGATATGCAGCAATGTCGACCGTAGAACCGCGAAGGCGTCTCACGAGACCGGCAATGTACGGGGCGATTTAGCATTGGACGCCGTGAACGACGCGCATACGGGGGCAGTTCGCGGATTGACCAGTCTTTAGGATGCCCACCGCCGGACCAGCCACACGGTCGCGGCGATGAGCAGCACTGACAGCGCGAGCAGCCAGCCCGCTTCAATGAACTGGAAGGGCCAGAATCGGCTGGCCGGCTGGTAGCTGGCCCAGAGCGTGTAGCCGTGCTGGCTGAGACACTGCGCGAATCCCCCCACTAGTCCCGACGACGGCTTGACGGTCACCCCGGAAGGACAGAACTGCCCGAGGATGTTGTTCGTGGGCTCGCCGGTGAACGAGAACACGGTCCGGCCACCCTTCGTGCCCCAGTTCCCAGTCACAAACGCGGAGAGACTCAGGCTTTGCTGGCGAGCAATCAACGGCGTCAAGTAGTGCTGACGCAGGAACACCCCGACGACCAAAACGAGCCCGGCATAGGTGACCAGGGTGGCAACGAGCGCGGGCACGACGCGTCGAATGAGCACACCGGCGAAGCCGCCGATGGCGAAGGCGACCAGCGTCCAGAAGGCGAACGCGACGCCGCGCAGATCGAAGGTGGAAGCAGCGAGCGAGTTGGTCTGAGCGTCAGCGATAAAGGGCTGGTACTACCAGGAGAACAGCAGGCTGAACAGCTCAGCGGCAGCCGCGGCGACAACTGCGAGCGACACGAGTTTGGCGATCGTCCAGCGCCACCGCCCGAACCCTTGGGTCCAGGCGTAGCGAAAGGTGCCCGTTTCCAGTTCGCGGGCCAGCATCGGAGCGCCGAGGAACGCCCCGATGAGCGCCGGGACCGCTTGGAGCAGCAACGGGGTGAGCTGCCGCGCGGTGATGTTGTAGGTGCTCTGGAAGTAATTGATCGCATTCACGCAGGCACCTGAGCTGGCTGGGTGGCAAGCGATAGCGATTCCGTACGCGTGGTGCATCTGGCGGCCTTGGAGCCACAGGTACACCGCGAGCGCGCCCAGCAGAACGGCGAGGCCAACGAGCGCCGCGCGGTGCTGGCGCCAGGTGACCCAGGCCATCCGCCGCCACGGAAGCGGCTGCAGACTCGCGTCCTCCTCCAGATGGACGGGCACGGACCGCGTCGTCAGCGTGGTCATGTCGTCACCTCCGAATGTTCGGCGTCTCGGCCGCGGGCGGGACCGGGCAGCGCCGCGGCGCCGGGCTCGCGCAGGTAAGCAAGGGTGAGTTCTTCCAAGCCGACCGGATGCGCCTCCCAACCGGGTGGCACCAGGCCGTCTGTCCCGTTCTGCCTGACGAGCAGATGTGCCTGGGTTCCGCCGCGCGACGCGTGCACGACGCTCAGGCGTTCGGAATACCTCTCGGCTTCGCCAGCGGGGCCGGTGAGCAGGCGGTGGCCGGCGAGCAGGTCCTCGACCTCGCCGGCTACCTGTACCCTTCCCCGCGACAACAGGACGAGGTAGTCGGCCACTCGCTCAAGTTCCGCTAGCACGTGCGAAGAAAGCACCACCGATACGCCGTCGTCGGCCATCGCGGCCATCACAGTCGCCATGAAATCGTGCCGGGCAAGCGGATCGAGCATTGCCATCGGCTCGTCGAGCACGAGCAGCCGCGGTCGCCTCGCCAGCGCCAGAGTCAGTGCGAGCTGCGCCTGCTGACCACCCGACAACTTGCCGGCCTTGCGCTTCAGCGGGATGCCGAGCTCGGCCAGCCGGGCCTGGGCAGATGCCTGGTCGAATCGCCGGTTCAGGTTGCGGGTCAGGTGCAGCATGTCCACGACCGACAGGTTCTTGTACAGCGGCGTGTCCTGGGCGACGAACGCGATGCCGTCCAGCGCGACAGGAGACCCGGGCGGCCGGCCGCCGAGTACGGTGACGCCGACCACGGACGGCACTGCTAGGCCGGCAGCCAGGCTCAACAACGTGGTCTTGCCCGACCCGTTCGGGCCGACCAGCGCGGCCACGTGACCGGCTGGGATCGCGAGCGAGCACTCGCGCAGGGCCCACGTGCTGCCGTAGTGCTTGCCGAGGCTGCGTGCCTCGATGACGTTCATGCAACCCCCTCCGTTTCGTCCTCGGCCGCGCCACTGCGCGTGCTCGAACCGCCCAGGCGCTCATAGAAATCCCGCAGCTCACTGGCGACGAGTGCCGCGATGCCGCTCTCGTCGAGGCCGGCCGTGTCGGCCTTGGCCAGCCAGCCCCGCAGGGAACGCCGAAGCCCGGTCAGCTCGGGGAGCGCGACCTGGCTGAGGGTGGCCAAAATGAAGGTGCCCTGGCCCGGGCGCCCCACGATGAGACCCTTGGTTTCCAGTTCGCGGTAAGCCTTGGACACCGTGTTCGGGTTGATGGCCAGCGAGGCGACCACATCCCTGACCTTGGGCAGCTGATCGCCCGGTTTGAGGTAGCCGAGTCGCAGCGCGTGCTCGACCTGATGGACGAGCTGGAGATAGGTCGGCACTCCTGAAGCGGGGTCGAGCCGGAACTCGATCGGCGACACCTGGAAACCGACCTGTTCGCTGTCCCCCTGTCCTATTGTCATAAGACAACACTATAGAGGTTGACTCCGTAATGTCAACGCCAGGTGGAGACCCAAGAGGTAGTCACCCTCGGCACCGCACGGTGAACAGGGCGCTGACGCACCGCCTGCGTCGGCGAGCCGTTCGCGACCGAGGTCGCACTCGGACGGCCACGGAAGTTCAGGTACCCCACTTTGACGGCGTCATATTGAAGTGGGGCACGACACCGATGTGCCGTTCCGCAGCAGGGAAATTTCGCGAGCGCGGCGCCTATCCCGACGGGCTCTCACCATCCCGTAGACCGATCCTCTGCCGGACATTTGGCCGGACCTTCGCATCCACTCCGCACTTTATGGACACTTGGTAGCGACGCGCGAACCTCCGGACTCATTTCGAATACCCATATCTCGGTGAGAGGGTCGTCATCGGCGGCCTAATGAGACCAAGAACCCGACGTATGAAGGGAAAGATGCAGAGGTCACTCAGAACGGAGCAACAGTGCAGTCGGCGTGCTTGATGCGACTCGGCCGGGGAGAAAAGCCACCACGTTTGCGAGAGCGATGGCGCCGACGGCGATGAGTATGACCAAAAGCGAGGGCACACTCGGTGCAGGTACTGCGTGGATGTTGCGGGCGAACAGGTCCCAAAGCCAGCGGCCTAGCGCGATCCCGAGCGGCACGCCGACGATGGTTCCGATTACGACGGCGATCGTCGACTGCCAGGCAACAGTCGCTGCTAACTGACGGCCAGTGAACCCGAGCGTCTTCAACAGGGCGAGGTCCCGCCGGCGGCGACGGACTGAGGCGATCAAGGTGAGCCCCAGAGCAGCCACCGCGCCGACGGCAAGGCCAGCCCCGAGATAGACCGGTGTGGCGCCAAGGGAGCGGTAGTTCACAATTTCGGCCGGGCGCAGTACCCCTGTCACAATGACGCCGAAGTTCGCCGTATTGCTGGTGGCTTGGGCGATCTTGTTCAGTGACCGCAGCTCGGCTGAGCGATTGAACCCCTTGCGCAGGCGCACCAGTATCGCGTTGGGGCCTGGGATGGGGTCGTCGAATGGGTTGCGATCGATCGCAGGCAGGAGCTGGTCCGAGACAAGTGCTCCAGTACCCATCTCCAGTCCGGACCCGAGCGTCGGCATAGCCATGGTCCCCACGACGCGCAGCCGCGTGGACACCGATGTCCCGCTCTTCACCTCCACCGTGTCACCCAGGTGCTTCTGGAGCTGCGCCAGGGTGACGGCGCCGAGGACCACCTGGCCTGTGCTCTCTAGCCCGTGACCCGACAGGACCGGCGGAGCCACCGCGGCGCTCGGGCTCTCCCCGAGCACAGGCACGTTCTGGCCGTTGATTTGCAAGGTTGAGGTGTAGATCCCTGACCATTGAGCGATGGAGCGGTCGTGGTCCAACAGAGTCGTTACTTGCCGCTGGGGGATGTCGCCACCCGACGAGGCCAGCATGTAGTCCCAGTTCCAACCATAGAGAGCGGGGTGGGAGACCAAGGAGTCGAGGCTGGAACTGAACGTGACCGTGGCGACCAGCGCCACCATCGCCATCGCGGCACCGAGGATCGCGGAGCGAACCGGCACCGAGCTACGGCCACTGCCCGATTCGAGCGCGAAACGCAGGCCGGTGAGCGCAGGGGCGGGCAGGCCTGCGGCCCCTGCGGCGCTGACGACGCGCGAGGGCCGATCGAGCGCCGAGCGGCCTCGCTGGCCGCGCCGATGTGGCGCACCCCTGTAGCTGATCGCCACCGCGATCGCACTCAGCACGACAATGAGGACCAGGATCCCAGGTCCGAGCACCGTCCAGTCGAATGCGACTCCGGGATACGGGTAGACCGCACGCACCGGCCCCAGCGGCGCGAGCGGCGAAACCCCCACTGCCACAGCAGCTGCCAGCAACGCTCCGACGACCACTGCGCCGCCGACGCCAATGAGCCCAACAATGGAAGTCATCGTCGAACTTGACCCGAGAGCGCGCAGGACCTCACGCTCTTCGGCGCCTAGACGCAGCTGGCGGCCTATTACCTGTCCGGCGATGAGCAAGGCGGCGAGGGCGACAATGCCGCCGAACACGCCCAGGGCGATGGCCTCGGGTTTGATCGCGCGCTGCGCCTTGGCCAAGACGCTGGTTTGGGTCAGAAAGGGAGGGAATCCCTTAGGAAGAAGGTGCGCGATCGCGGCTGCGACCGTGGCGACGTTGCGCTCTCCGCCCTTCACTTGAACGGCGCTTTGGGTGTAGTTGACGCAGCAGTGC
>PKYA01000162.1:0-18404 GCA_003133545.1 Acidimicrobiaceae bacterium
TCGACGCCGACAGCCTCGACCTGGTCGAGTTGGTCATGGCGCTCGAGGAGTCGTTCGACATCACGGTGGAGGAGACCGAGCTGGAGGACGTCACGACCATCGGCCAGGCCTTCGACCTGATCTCCTCCAAGCTCTGATGCAGCTCGGCACGGGTCCTGCCGGGCCGATCCCGGGCCGGCGCGTCGCCGTGACCGGAATGGGCGCGGTCACCTGCTGCGGCGTCGGTGTCGCCGCCCTGTGGGACGGCCTCTTGCACCCGTCGGTCGTCGGCGGCCCCGTGCGCGACTTCGAGCCCGAACAGTGGTTCGGCCCCAAGGAGGTACGCCAGATCGACCGCTTCGCACAGTTCAGCATCGCGGCAGCCGACCTCGCGGTGAAGGACGCCGGGGCCATTGAAGCCGACCCGGCCAAGTCCGGTGTGATCTTCGCAACCGGGGTCGGCGGCTTCGACACGCTGGCCGAGCAGGTCGGCGTCTACAACGAACGGGGCGCCCGCCGGGTCTCGCCCCGTCTGGTGCCCATGATGATGGCGAACGCCGGTGCCGCCGGCATCTCCATGCGGCTGGGCTGGCGCGGTCCCTCCGAGGTCATCGTCACCGCCTGTGCGGCCGGCACCCATGCCATCGCCGCCGCGGGCCGTCTGGTCGCCTCCGGCCGCTGCGACGTCGCCGTGAGTGGCGGGGCCGAGGCCGGCATGCACCCCGTGGCCGTCGCCGCCTTCGACAACATGACGGCCCTGTCGACCTCAGGACACTCCCGCCCCTTTGATGCCCGCCGGGACGGCTTCGTCATGACCGAGGGCGCGGCCGCCCTGGTCCTCGAGGACTGGGACCGCGCCGTGGCCCGCGGCGCCACCATTTACGCGGAGTTGGCCGGATCGGCCAGCACGGCCGATGCCCACCACATCACGGCGCCCTCCCCCGACGGCGCCGGGGCCGTGGCCTGTATGGAGCTGGCCATGGCCGACGCCGGGATCTCGACCGACGACGTCGGGCACATCAACGCGCACGGGACCTCGACGCCGCTCAACGACCTGGCCGAGTCACGCGCCATAAAGAAGGTCTTCGGCGAGCCCGGTCCGCTGGTCACCTCCACCAAGGGAGTCACCGGGCACGGGTTGGCCGCCGCTGGCGCCATCGAGGCCGTGGCGGCGGTCCTCACCATTCATCATTCGCTCATCCCCCCGACGGCGGGGTACGAGGAGCCGGACCCTGAGATCACTCTGCGCGTGGTGCACGGCGAGCCGCAGCCGTGGGAGCCCACTGCGGTCCTGTCGAACTCGTTCGGCTTCGGCGGCCACAACGGCTGCCTCATCCTGCTCCCCCCGCACTGAGGGCACTCCACCACCAGGTGGCGGGACGCGATCGCTTCGCCGGCGGTGACCAGGACTACCTCCGGGACGTCCAGTACCGGGACCCGTCCCGGCTTACGGCCCGGGCCAACCTGCACGCCCGCTACTCGACCTCCCCGATCGGCTGGTTCGACTGGGTGGTCTCGCAGATCGATTGGCCGCAGTCTGCTGCCGTTCTCGAGGTCGGGTGCGGGCCGGGTTGGCTGTGGGCGGCCACCGCGCCCCGTCTCCCGCCCGGTCTCCGCCTGACCCTGACCGACCTCTCACCGGGCATGGTCAGCGTGGCCCGCGCGCGCGTGGCAGGGCTCGCGCACTTCGATGCGCTCGAGGCACGCCAGGCCGATGTCGAGCAGATACCGTACGACGACGGCGCGTTCGACGTGGTGGTGGCCAACCACATGCTCTACCACGCCCCCGATCCGGTGCGGGCCGTAGCGGAACTTGCCCGTGTCCTGCGACACGACGGGGTCCTCGTCGCGGCCACCATCGGCCCACGACACCTACGCGAGTTGGACGAGATCCGATTCGAGATACTCGGGGGTCCAGTGCGCAAGGCCACAGCCGAGGCATTCGGTGCGGTCAGCGGTGCGACCATTCTCGGTCAGAGCTTTGGCGCGGTCACCTGGCGCGACTACGAGGACGAGCTGCACTGCACGGATCCGGACGACGTCGTCGCCTTCATCACCTCGACCCCGCCCGGCGAGAGTGCGACACCGGCCCAGCGTGCCGCCCTACGCCATGCCGTCGACGTGCGTATGGAAGCCGGCGACGGCGTGCTGGTCGTGTCCAAGCAGACGGGCCTCTTCCTGGCCCGAGCACCGCGCTAGCCGACGAACGCCTTGATGTCCTTGAGGAGCTTGTCCTCGATCTCGAAGTTCCAAGCGGATTCCGCGGTATCGACGACGAGGAACAGCTCCGAGACGAACAGGGTCTCGAACGCGGCCACTGCCAGGTGCTCGAGCCACCTGCCTATCCCGATGCGGACCGTGAAGTCGCCGGGAGTCCCGGTGATCGTGACGGTCAGGGCCCTGTCGGCATCGATCAGGCCCCGCAGAATGCCGGCCTTCTGGGCCTGGAGAACGGTGCCCTGATCGTGCGGCGCTGACGCCTGCACCTTGAACCCTTCCGCCTCGAGGTATGACTCGATATGCGAGCGGAGCGCTCCCAGATCGGTCGTCTTGCCCTCGTAGTGCAACTCCTTCTGGCCGATCATCGTGTCCTCCGTGCTCCGGGCGCGCAGCCTAGAGCGGGCAGCCCACTCCGTCAGCCCAACCCCAGGAATTTCATGGTGGCGTCGATCGCACCGAAGTCCGACGGTGTGGCGAAGTGGTCCACCCCCGCCAGCGTGACCAGCGAGGCCGACGGCAGGGCAGCCATCAGCCGATCAGCGCTCCCCACCATGTCGCGATCTCCGAGAACGACCAGAACGGGGCATCGCAGCGTCGACAGATCCGCCTCCGTCAAGGGGTGGCGGGGCCGGCGGATGAACGCGGAAAGGGCCTTCGGATCGTTCCCCGCTGTCTGCGCCAACCGCCGGAACAGCCTCGCCTGCACGTTCTCGGGCTCATCCGCGCTCTCGAGCGCCTCGACGATCACGCTCGGGTCCCCGCCTTCGAAGACGTTGTCCCCCAGGCCGAGCAGGGCCACCCGGTCGAAGCGGTCCGGGTGCTCGATCGCCAGCCGCACCAGCAGATCGGCACCCGCAGAGAATCCGACTCCGGGAGTAGGACCGAAGGGAGGCAGGGCGTCGAAGAGCTCCTGCTCCACCTCGGCGTAGTCCAGCGGGTCTGTCGAGCGCGCCGACGCGCCGTGCCCCGGGAGGTCGATGACCGGGGCGTGGCAGTCGAAGTCGGCGAGGATGTCCACCCAGCCGGTCTGGCGCCAGTTGTGCTCGAAGGAGGAGGCGAAGCCGTGCAGCAGGACGACTGAACGGGGCGCTCCGGGCATCGTGGGAGGTCACGCTAAATGGGTCCCCGGTCGGGCCGCAAAAGGACCGGGCGGATCAGACGCCCAAGCTGCCCTTGGCGGCGCGCTCGAAAACCCGGTAGGGCATGAGGCGCTTGGCCAGCAGGCCCACCCGCTCGCTCGCCTTGCCCACCGAGACACGCCGGCGCGGGTGGGGGCTCCGCAGTGCGCCGGCGATGACCTTCGCCGCGTCGAGCGGATCGACCCCGTTCGCCTCGTCCCGCTCCATCATACCGATCGCCTTGCTGACCGACGCTGCGTAAGGATCGTCCCCGTCGGGCGGAGCCACGTGGCGGCGGCTCGTGGTGAAGTCCGTGCGGACGTTGCCCGGTTCGACCAGTGTCACCGCAATGCCGAAGGGCGCGACTTCATAGGCCAGAGCCTCGCCATAGCCCTCAAGGGCGAACTTGCTCGCGCTGTAGAAGGCCTGGAAGGGAATGCCGATGATGCCGCCGATCGAGCTCACGAGGACCAGGTGACCGCCGCCCCGGCGACGCATGTGCGGCAATGCCGCCTGCACGACCCGCACCGCGCCCCAGAAGTTGGTCTCGACCTGCGCTCTGGCCTCCGCGATCGGCGTCTGCTCGACCGCGCCCGCCAGGCCCCACCCGGCACAGGCCACCACGGCGTCGAGCCGGCCGTGCTCCGCGGCAACCCCGTCCACGCCGCGGCGCACCGATTCGTCATCGTCGACGTCCATGACCAGCGGACTCCAGCCCGAGCCGACCACGCCGATAGCGGGGTCCGTGGCTACCCCTCCACGCCGACTGGCTCCGATGACCGTCCAATCCTGTCCCTGCAAGTAATCCGCAGTGGCGAGCCCGATGCCAGCCGAGGCACCGGTGATCAGCACCACTCGCTGTGCGGCTGCCGGCATCTGCACGCTCGGTCCTCAGTCGAGGGCGCGCCGCAGCGAACCGACGAATTCGGCGGCACCCTCGGGCCCGGCGCCCGCGAGGAGGCGGCGCACCAGCGCCGAACCCACGACGACGCCGTCCGCCACTTCGCACACCTCGGCCGCCTGCTCCGGAGTCGACACACCGACGCCGACGCACACCGGCATATCGGTGTGGCGGCGGACCCGCTCGACCACCCGCCGCGCCTCCTCGCCCACGTCGGCCCGTTCCCCCGTCACTCCCATACGGGCCACGGCATAGACGAATCCCCTCGCGCGCGCACAGATCCTCTCCACGCGCTCCTCGGGACTCGACGGCGCGACCAGGAGCACCGTCTCCACGCCTGCCGCATCCGCTTCGGTGGCCCAGGGGCTGAGCTCTTCGAGCGACAGATCGGGGATGATCGCGGCGCTGACCCCGGCAGCGACCATGGAGTGTGCCATGCGCCGGTGCCCGGCCCGGAACACGATGTTGTAGTAGGTCATCACCGCCACCGGCACCGTCACCTCGGCGCGCCCGATGTCGTCGAGCACCTGATCGGGAACCGTCCCGCGCTGGAGCGAGCGCAGGGCCGCCTCTTGGATCACCGGGCCATCCATCATCGGGTCCGAGAACGGGATCCCCACCTCGACGGCGTCCGCACCCGCTGCCACGACAGCCGCCAGTGCCTGGCCCCAGTCGCCGGTCATCCCGCCCATGAGGTAGGGAATCAAGAGCTTGCGGCCCGCGGCGCGCTGGGCGCGCAGAGCCGCTTCCATCGTTCCAGGCTCGGCGCGTACGACGGGCACCGCAGCGCGCGTCGTCATGACTGGCCGCCGCGCCCGAGGATTTCACGCACCTGGGCCACGTCCTTGTCGCCGCGTCCAGAGAGCGTGATCAGCACGGTCGAGCCCTTCGGCAGCACGTCGGTGCCGGCCACCCGCGCCACCCATGCCACCGCATGCGCTGACTCGAGTGCCGGGATGATGCCCTCGGTGTGGCTGAGAAGCTGAAAGGCCTCGAGCACCTCGGCGTCGTTGGCCATGGTGTACTCGGCCCGGCCGATGGCGGCCAGGTGCGCGTGCTCGGGCCCCAATCCGGGGTAGTCCAGCCCGGCCGAGATCGATTCCGCCTCCTCGATCTGCCCGGCCTCGTCCTGCAGCAGGCGCGAATACATCCCGTGGAGCACGCCCGGAATCCCGTTCGTGATGGCGGCGCCGCCGGCCGCTTCGACGCCGACAAGGCGGGCGCGGGTGTCGACGAAGCCGGCAAACGTGCCGGCGGCGTTGGAGCCCCCACCGATGCAGGCCACCACCACGTCGGGGTCCGCCCCGGCGAGGATCTCCCCGCATTGCGCACGTGCCTCCTCGCCCACGACGCGCTGCAGCTGGCGCACCATGTAGGGGAACGGGTGGGGGCCCATGACAGAGCCCAAGCAGTAGTGCGTGTGCTCCACCGTGGCCACCCACTCGCGCATGGCCTCGTTCACCGCGTCCTTCAACGTCCGGCTCCCCGAGAGGACCGGGCGCACCTCGGCGCCCAGCAGTTCCATGCGGAACACGTTGAGCTCCTGGCGCTTGGTGTCCACCTCGCCCATGAACACCGTGCACTCGAGCCCGAAGAGGGCGGCGGCCGTGGCAGCTGCCACTCCATGCTGCCCGGCACCGGTCTCCGCGATGATGCGCCTCTTGCCCATCCTCCGAGTGAGCAGCGCCTGCCCCACCACGTTGTTCAACTTGTGCGACCCGGTGTGGGCCAGGTCTTCGCGCTTGAGCAGCACCCGGACCCCCAGGCGCGCGGACAGGCGGTGGCACTCGGTCACCGGAGTGGGACGGCCGCCGTAGTCGCGCAGCAGCCCATTGAGTTCCTCGTGGAACGCGGGATCGTCCCAGGCCTCCTTGAAGGCTTGTTCGAGGTCGAGACAGGCCGGCATGAGCGACTCCGGGACGAAGCGCCCTCCGAAGTCGCCAAAGCGGCCGTCGGCTCCGGGTTCGGCCATGAGACTCATGGGATCCGTCATGGTCTCATCCGTCCCGCCAGTCGTAGGGCTCTTCCTCGGACGAGGCGGGCGGGAGTGGGTCCCGGGCTTCGATTTCCGCCACGGCGGCGCGGGCGTTCATCACGAAGTCGCGCACCTTCAGCGGGTCCTTGCGCCCGGGCGCCGACTCGACACCCGTGGAGACATCGACACCGGCGGGTTGGAGGTGGGAGATGGCCTGGGCGACGTTGTCGGGGCGCAGGCCACCCGAGACGATCAACCGGCCCGGGTCGGCCACCCCCTCGGCCAGCCTCCAGTCGAACACCTGACCGGAGCCGGGGGTGTCCCCGTCGATGAGGAGGTAGTCGGCTCCGAATTCGGTGAAACGGCTGATGGTCCGGTCCCCGGCCGGGAAGGCCTTGATCACGAGAGGGAGCCGAGCGCGGATCCAGGCGGTCTCCTGCGCCGATTCGTGCCCGTGCAGCTGGGCCGCGCCCAACCCGGCCTGCTGAACTGTTTCGACCACTCGCTGCGGTGCCTCATCGCGGAAGACCCCGACGGTGAGGATCTCCGGCGGAAGCCGCTTGGCGATGTCGCCCGCCATCTGTACCGAGATCTGGCGCGTCGAGGGGGCGAACATGAAGCCGACGGCGTCCGCGCCGAAGCTCACACAGAGCAACGCGTCGGCCTCTGATGTGATGCCACAGATCTTGACCAAGAGATCCTGGTCGGCCCTGGTGACGAAACTCATCTCGGGTAGCCGATGAGCGCGCGCAGCGCGGCCGCGCGATCCGGTGCGCGGACCAGTGTCTCGCCCACGAGAACGGCGGTGTAGCCGGCATCGGCCAGCCGCCGGCAGTCCTCGCCGTCCCGGATCCCCGACTCGGCCACCGCCACCACGTCGGAGGGGATACGCGCCGCGAGGGCACAAGCACGTTCATGGTCGACGATGAAGGTCCGCAGGTCGCGCTGGTTCACCCCGATGAGGCACGCTCCGGCGGCCAGCGCCCGTTCGATCTCCTCCTCGTCGTGCACCTCCACCAAGGCGGCCATCCCCAAGGAGGTGGCGCGAGCCAAGAAACGAATCAGTTCTGCGTCACTGAGCGCGGCGACGATGAGCAAGACCGCATCGGCGCCCATGAGGCGCGCGTCGACCACATCGGCTTCTTGCACCGTGAAGTCCTTGCGCAGCACCGGCAGGCCCGAAGCCTCCCGGGCGGCCCGCAGGTCGTCGGGCGAGCCCCCGAAGTACTGCTCGTCCGTCAGCACCGAGAGGCAGGACGCTCCCCCGGCCACATACTCCTTGGCCAACAGGTCCGGCTGGAGGTTCGGGTCGAGGTCGCCCTTCGACGGCGAGCGCCGCTTGACCTCGGCGATGCACGAGAGGCCCTCTCCCTGCAGCGCACCGGTGAAGTCGCGGAGCGCGACCGAGACCTGTGCCGCCAGCGCATCGGGATCGCGGTGGTCAGCGCGCGCCCGTGCGCGGTGTGCATCCAGGATGTCCGCCAGGTAGGAGGGCATGACGGCCCAGCGTAGCGGGGCACCGCCGATGGACCGGCCCACTACTACGCTCAGGCCATGAGCGATATGCACGGTTTCAACCAGTCCGTCATCGACGAGTTCCGGGCCAACGAGGGCAAGGTCGGCGGCGGGTTCGCCGGGGCACCTGTGGTGCTCCTCACCACCACGGGCGCCAAGTCGGGCAAGACCCGGATCAACCCTTTGGTGGCCCAGCCCGGTGACGGAGGGACTCTCTACATCTTCGCTTCCAAGGCGGGCGCACCGACCAACCCGGACTGGTACCACAACCTGTTGGCCCATCGAGAAGTGGGGGTCGAATTCGGCGCCGAGCACTACGACGCCATTGCCACGCCGGTCACGGGGGCCGAGCGCGACCGCATCTTCGGCCGCCAGAAGGAGCTCATTTCCGCCTTCGCTGACTACGAGAAGAAGACCACGCGCACCATCCCGGTTGTCGCGCTCACCCGTAAGGAGGGCGGTTCGGACCAAAACTGAGCGGCATGGGAGGCGGCCCGCGGGCGGCCTTGGGGCGGGCACCGAGAAGGAGGACAACCGTTGGCGCACGTGCGCCGTGAAGAACTGTGATGGCAATCGTCCGAACGACAACGTGCGTGGTGGGTGTCCTCGGACTCGGGGTGCTGCTCGTCGGGTGCGGCGGATCGAGCCCTCTCCAGGCCATAAAACCCCCCACCCATAAGTCGTCGTCAACGTCGACCACAACCGCCACTTCGACCACGAGGACCACGCCAACCACGTCCAGGCCGGTCACGACGTCAACGCTCGAACCCTTGTACCTGGGCAACGGCATCGGGATCATCGCCGAGGACCCCCAATCCGCGAGCACCTGTCCGCAACTCTTCTCGACGGTCGATTCCGTCTATTGGCACAACATCAGCCCGCCACAGCCTTCGAGCGCGGCCGAGCCGTGCCCCTACTTCTGGCAGAGCGCGTCGTTCATATCACCCACGCAGGGGTGGGTCCTCGGGCGCGACGGTGGCAACACGACCACGGTCCTCTTCAGCACCGATAACGGCGGCACGTCGTGGACCCGGGAGATCGGGAGCAGCACGGGCAGCAATGGCGGGGTGCAGGTGATCGGCTTCACGAGCGAGGGGGATGGCTGGCGCCAGCAGTTCGCCACAGGCTCCAACGCCCCCTACCTGCTCGAGACGACGGCCGACGGTGGAGAGACCTGGAACGAGCTCCCGCAGCAAAGCGGCAGTGGAGGGTGTCCGTTCGCGATGGACGTGTTCGCCGATCCGATGGACGGCTTTGCGGGCAACGATTTCACTCCGGGAGCGATGGGCGCCCCACCGCCCCAGGCTTTCATCTGGCAGACGACCGACGGCGGGAGGTCCTGGCGGCAGGCCGTCGTGCCTCGACCGCCAGCCTTCGTCGATGCCGACGCCTTCTACGGGCTGCCCACCTTCTTCAATCCGACCAACGGAGTCCTCCCGGTCGACTACGAACTCGACGGCGTGGCGACCATGGCGTTCTACGCCACCGCAGATGCCGGCATGGCCTGGACGCTCGAGTCGACGGTGAAGACCACGAGCACCGCGGACACCTCTCCTCGGGCGACGGCCTGCAGCCCCTCGGAGACCCAGGGCGACCTCCCCGCCGTGGGCGTGGCCGATGCCCCAACGTGGTGGGTACTCGGTGCGGGCGGAACGGATGTCGAGGTGACGTCCAACAGCGGGCTCTCATGGACCGATGTCAACCCGGCGGGGATTGGGTCAGCGGAGACCGCAGGGGCGGACCTATCCTTCGTCGGCGCGATCGGCTCGACCGTGGCGTGGATCACCTTCTCCGACGAGGCTACCGGGTCCCGGTCCTTCCAGACCACCGACGGCGGGCGCACCTGGTTCCCGATCGACATTCCACCCAGCGCTCCGCCACCCGCACCGTCCTGCGGCAACGACCAGCTCGCCATCGCCCTCGGTGGAGCCGGTGGCGGGCTCGGGCACGAGGGGCAGGCGCTCCTGATCACCAACGTGAGCTCGGCCACCTGCACGCTCTTCGGCTACCCGGGGGTGGCCGGACTCGACGATGCCGGGCAGCAGGTCATCCAGGCTGTCCGCACACTCAGCGGCTACCTCGGCGGGTTGTGGAACTCGCCTGAGGGCCCGCCGCCCACCGTGACGCTGGCGCCGCAACAGACGGCGTCTGCACTCGTCGAGTGGACGGACGTCAATATTGGATCGACTCCGTGCGTCCAGTTACACGGACTCCTGGTCACCGCGCCGAACACCACCCGGTCGGTCGACCTTCCGGTCGCCGCCTCCCCGTGCTCGGGAATGGAGGTCCACCCCGTAGTGCCCGGAACCAGCGGCACCGTCGGTGACTAGCCGCGGTGACGAGCCGCATCAGCGGGCGAAGGTGTGCCAGCCCAGCCACATGAAGCCCACGACGAGCACGACCCGCGCCACCGGGTTCGTGGCGAGCTTGCCCACCACCTGCGCGGGATGCGCCGCCGCCCCGGGTCGAAGGTAGGACAGACCCCACAGGCCCAGGGCGTAGGCGAGGATGAGGACCCAGACGACATAGGAGACCGTGCTGGAGCTCATGGTGTCCTCATGGCCCGGCTTGTGAGCTTGGCTCAGGCCGCACTGCCTGGTCCAGCGCCCGTGAACCCCGGCGCACGATCACCCACCCGAAGGCCAGCCAGACCAAGAACAGGAGGGCCTTGAGCACGTAGTCGCGGTCGATGGCCTCGGTGATGGAGCTGAAGGTCGGGTGCGCCGCCCGGGACCCGTGCGCGCCGTAGTTGACCAACTCCCATGCCGTGAAGGCGACGAGGAGGACGAGCCACAGCAGGTAGGGGTGGCCGGGCGTCGCGGCCGGCTCGGACCGGGTCCGCCGGGGCCAGCGCCACAGCATCACCACCGCCATGGCGCCGATGGCCAGTCCGGTGAGCACGTTCGCCGGCAGGGTGAACGGCGTCGTCGCTGCCGCGCCGAGCGAGTAGGCGACCCCTCCGACGAGCAGGACGGCGGGCCCGGCGCGCACGGGAGCTACGGCTCGATCAGTGGCAGCGGTCCCACCTGCGCCGGTTCGGCTCCACCCAGCCCGTCGCCCGAGCGCACCCGCACCGGGCCCGGCGAAGCCACCGTCCGGTGCAGGTAGCCCAGGCCCACCCACGAGCCCACCTCGGGGCTCCAGGCCGCGGACGTGATGCTCCCCACCACCTTGTCCGCGGCGACGTCCACCGGTGCGGTGCCCGCATGCAGGGTCATGCCCGGGGCCAGCCTGGCCGTTGCGATCACGCCGACCAGCCGGCGGGGCACGTTGGAGCCGCGCGCATCGAGCCGGGCGACGAGCTCCTGACCCGTGTAACAGCCCTTGGTGAAGCTCACCGTCCGCTCCACCAGGCCCGCCTCGGCGGCGATGGTCTTGTCGGTGAGCTCGCTCCCCATGGCGGGGATGCCCGAGACGATCCGGCACGCCTCGACAGCGTCGCCGGTGCACGGGATGATCCCCTCCGGGAGGGGTCCGGCGGAGGGGTCGAGGACAACATCTTTGGGGCCCAACAGATCCGTGCCACGCCACCCGTTCCATTCGAACGGCAGGGCGGTCACGCCCGCCTCGGCCAGGACGTTGAGCAGTCCGCCCGCCAGCGGCCCGACCAGCGCGCCGCGCAGGGCCAGGCAGCGCCATTCCAGGCGCTCGATCTCCACCTTCGAGCGCAGCAGGAACTTCTTGAGCCGGGCCACGGCGGCGTCACCGAAGCCGGCATCGGTATCGAGCACGAAGCCCTGCGCATCGAACCGGGTCACGCGCAGGAGGGCCGAGAGCTTCCCGTCGGGCTGGAGCAGGAGCGAGTCCGTGGTGCCGCCGACGGCCAGGGCGATGATGTCCTGGCTGAGCTGTCCCTGCAGGTACGCCTCGGCATCCACTCCCCGGACGGCGAACACGTCGCGCGGGAGCGCGAACGCGCCCGCACCGCGGCGCAGGGCGGCGACCTGGTCGTCGAGCGCGCTCATCGTGCGCCCGCCACGCGGGCCGCCGTCATCTCCCGCGCCGCTGTCACCGCCACCAAGAGGGCCCGCACCTTCTGCGCGCACTCCTCGTCCTCGCGCACCGGGTCGCTGTCGGCCACGATTCCCGCGCCCGCCTGCACGCTGGCGCGACCGTCGGGCGACACCACCATGGTGCGGATGGCGATGGCGGTGTCGACGTTGCCGGAGAAGTCGATGTAGCCCACCACGCCCCCGTACACGCCGCGTTTGGTCAGCTCCAACTCGTCGATGATCTCCATGGCCCGTACCTTGGGGGCGCCCGAGAGGGTCCCGGCGGGGAGGGTGGCGCGCAGCACGTCGATCGGCCCCTTCCCCTCGGCCAGCTCCCCCGAAACCTGCGAGGTGATGTGCATGATGTGGCTGTAGCGCTCGATCGTCATCAGCTCATCGACCTTCTCGGTGCCGAAGCGGACCACGCGGCCGACGTCGTTGCGGGCCAGATCCACCAGCATGATGTGCTCGGCCAACTCCTTGGGGTCCTCGGACAGCTCGCCCTCCATGAGCCGGTCGTGCGCCTCGTTGTCCCCGCGGGGCCGCGAGCCGGCGATCGGGCGCGAGGTGACGATGCCGTCGCGCAGGCGGACCATCGGCTCGGGGGACGCCCCCACGACCGTGACCTCGGGGAAGCGCAGGAAGTACAGGTACGGGCTCGGGTTCAGGAGGCGCAGGGCGCGGTAGACGTCGAAGGGGTCCGCCCCGAGCTGCAGATCGAAGCGCTGCGAGAGCACGACCTGGAAGATGTCCCCCGCCGCGATGTACTCCTTGGCGATGCCGATGGCCCCCTTGTACTCCGCCGCGCTCATGGTGCGGCTCGCCGCGGCACTCTCGATGCCCGGGGGTGGCGCCGGCATCAGCTCACCCGAGCGGGTGCGGGCACAATCGGTCGCCAGCTCCCCGAGGCGCACGCAGGCGCTGTCGTAGGCGGCGGCCAGGTCGTCCGCCGTGGCCGCATCGGGGTCGGGGACGACGACGTTGTCGATGAGCACGATGCGTTGGCGCCAGTGGTCGAACGCGGCGAACTGGCCGATGACCACCAGTGCGGCATCGGGGTGGCCGAGGTCGTCCGGAGGCACCGCGGGCAGCCGCTCGATCTCACGCACCACGTCGTAGCCGAGATAGCCCACCAGACCGCCGTGCAGCGGCGGCAGCCCATCGAGCATCGGCGAGCGGAAACGAGCGACCAAGTCCTCGACGGCGGCGAGGATCCCCCGGTTCGACGACCCGAGACCCAGCCGCCCGTTGGCGGTCACCGCCGTCCCGCGGGCCGTCAACGTGGCCAAGGGGCGCCGGCCCACGAAGGAGTAGCGGCCCCAGCGCTCTCCCCCCTCGACCGACTCGAAGAGGAAGCCATTGCCGTCCCCCACCAGGTTGGCAAAGGCGCTCACCGGGGTCAGGGTGTCGGCCACGACCTCGCACCAGACCGGGACGATGGCGTGGTCCTTGGCCAGCGCATCGAATTCCTGGGCATCCGGCCGGAACTTCAACACAGGGTCACAACGTCACCGGGTCACCGGGTCATCCGGACCGGGGCACTCCGGGACCGTGCCCGATCGTCCGGTAGAAACAGCTCCGCTCCCCGGTGTGGCAGGCCCCGCGCCCGTGCTGGTCGACCAGCACAACCAGCGCGTCACCGTCGCAGTCCATGCGGACCTCGCGCACGTACTGGCGGTCCCCCGAGGTCTCCCCCTTCTGCCAGTACTCCTGCCGACTGCGGCTGTAGAACCACGAGCGGCCGGACTCGAGCGTGCGCCGCAGGGCCTCCGCATCCATGTAGGCCATGGTCAGCACCGTGCCGTCAGTGGCATCCTGCACGATGGCGGGTACCAGGCCGTCCGCGCTCTTGTGGAAGTCGACGGCTTTCACCAGCTCGTCGTCCACGGTGAGGGGGACGCCTGCGGGCGCGCTCGTTTCGGGCGCGCTCATAGATACAACCCTGTCCCGCTGTCATTGCGCTTGGACGCGATGGCGTGGATATCGCGCTCGCGCAGGATCACGAACTCCTCGCCGTGCACCTCGACCTCGAAGCGGTCCTCGGGGTTGAACAAGACGGTGTCACCCACTTTGACGGTGCGCACGTGCGGTCCGACGGCCACGGCCTGGGCCCAGCTCAGCCGGCGGGAGATCTGCGCCGTGGCGGGGATCAGGATCCCGGCCCGGGAACGCCGCTCGCCGTCGCTCTGCCCCATCTGCACCAGTACCCGGTCGAAGAGGACCGAGATCGGCTGCATCTCGTCGATCGCCGCGGGCTCGGCCGCCTTCACCGTTGTCTTCGTCGTGGTCTTGGTCGTCGTCGGGGGCACCCTGGCACGGTACCGCACGAATGCGCCTTTCCAGGTCAGCGTCCAGGTCAGCGTCCAGGTCAGCGGCCGTGGGAGGGCCTGGTAAGGCTCAGGCGGGCCTGACCGTGACCCCGTGCGCCGCCATGTAGGCCTTGGCCTCGCCCAGGGTGAACTCCCGCCGATGGAAGATGGAAGCGGCCAGCACGGCATCGGCACCCCCGTCGAGGGCACCGTCCACAAGATCCTGCAGCGTCCCCACTCCGCCCGAAGCCACCACAGGAACGTCGACCGCATCGACCACGGCCCGCAGCAGGTCCAGGTCGAATCCGTCCCGGGTGCCGTCGCGATCCATGGACGTGAGGAGGATCTCGCCGGCGCCGTTGGTGGCGCACTCGACGGCCCAGGCCACCACATCGAGCTCGGTCGGGCGGCGCCCGCCGTGCGTGTAGACCTGCCAGCCGTGCGCGTGCGCCCTCGCGTCGATGGCCACCACCGCGCACTGCGCGCCGAACTCGTCCGCGATGGCACGGACCAACGCCGGCCGCTCGACCGCCGCTGTGTTCACCGCCACCTTGTCCGCGCCGGCCCGGAGGAGGCGGCGTGCGTCCTCCGTCTCCCGCACCCCACCGCCGACGGTGAGCGGTATGAAGACCTGCTCGGCCGTGCGGGCGACCACCGAGATCATCGTGTCGCGCCCGTCCGACGACGCGGTGATGTCGAGGAAGGTGAGCTCGTCCGCCCCCTCCTCGTCATAGCGGGCAGCCAACTCGACCGGGTCACCCTCGTCGGTCAGGTCGACGAACTGCACGCCCTTGACGACGCGGCCGTCGGTGACATCGAGGCAGGGGATCAGACGGATACTGCGCACGCCGCCACCGCCTCTTCCACGCTGAAGCGCTCTTCGACGAGCGCCTTGCCGACGATGACGCCGGCCAGCTTGTGCAGGAGTCCGGCGACACCGGTCGCCTCCACCGAAAGCGCCGCCAGGGCGCGCAGGTCCTCGAGCGTCCCCACCCCGCCCGAGGCGAGGACAGGCAGCGGCGTCAATGCCAAGAGCGCCGCCATGCCGACGACATCGGGCCCCTCGAGCATGCCGTCCCGGGCGATCGACGTGGCGATGACGGCGCCCACCGGCTCGCGGCTCCACCGCTCCAGCAGGGCCGGAATGGACAGCGCCGCACCGACCTCCCAACCCTGGGCCCGGGCCTGGCCGGTCGCGATCCCGGCCCCGCTGTAGTCCACCCCCACCGCCACCTGCCCGGGCCAGCGCCGGGCGCAGCGTGTGGCCAGCGCCGGGTCCTCGAGCGCCGCCGTCCCCAGCACCACCCGCGCCACGCCCATAGCCAACACGTCGGCCACGTCGTCCTCGGTGCGGATCCCTCCGCCCGCTTGCACCCGCACGTCGGGCCCGTCACGCCGGCGGCCGACCCGCTCGACGATCCTGGCCAGGGTGGCCCGTTCGTGGGGGATGCCGGTGCGTGCCGCATCGAGGTCGACGACGTGGATCCAGCGGGCGCCACCGTCGGCGAAGCGCGCGGCCAGCGCAACGGGATCGCCGTAGCGCACCTCGCGGTCGAAGTCACCTTGGCGCAGGCGGACAGCCTCTCCGGCGCGCAGGTCGATGGCGGGAAACAGGTCCATCAACGACGTTCAAGCGGCGGCTGGGTCGGCGGCTGGGCCGTCGGCCAGACCGTTGGCCAGGCCGTCGGCCGGTCCCGCGGCCAGCGCGACGAAGTTCGCCAGCAGACCCAGGCCGCTGCGCCCCGACTTCTCCGGGTGGAACTGGGCGCCCCACAGGTTCCCGCGCGCCACCAGTGCGGCCACCGGGCCCCCGTAATCGCACACCGCCACCGTCTCTGGTCCCACCGGCGGGGCGAACGAGTGCACGAAGTAGACCCAGGGCCGCTCGCCCAGGCCGTGCAAGGGGGCGGCCGCGGCGGCGGCCGGCCCGGAACCCGATCCGCAGGCGACCAACTGGTTCCACTGCATCTGCGGGTGCTTCACCGTGGGTGCCAACGGCGCCGACGTGCCGGCGAAGACACCGAGGCCGTCGCTCCCGGGGCTCTCGTCGGAGCCCTCGTAGAGCAGTTGGAAGCCGATGCACACGGCCAGGAACGGCACACCGGCGGCGATGGCCGCCCGCGCCACCGGCTCCAGCCCGCTCTCGCGCAGGGCGCGGGCGCAAGCACCGAAGGCGCCGACGCCGGGGAGCACCACGGCATCGGCCGCCTCCACAACGGCCGGATCAGCGACGAGGCGAGCCGCCGCGCCGACGTGTTGGAGAGCCTTCTCGGCCGACCGGAGGTTCCCTATGCCGTAGTCCAGGACGGCGATGCGGGGCCCGTCCGCATCTCGCGTCGCAGCGCCGGTCACAGGCTCCCCTTGGTCGAGGGGATCCCCCCGCCCTCGATACGCACCGCGTCCCGCAGGCACCGGGCCACGCCCTTGAAGCCCGCCTCGAGCATGTGGTGCGTGTTCTTGCCCTCCAGGCGCCGGATGTGCAGCGTGAGGTTGCCCGCCGTGGCGAAGGCACGCCAGAACTCCTCGGCCAGCTGCGGGTCGAACGGCGGGGTGCCGAGCCCGGCCGTGTCGGGCGCGAACTCGATGCCGTAGGCCAGGAAGGGACGCCCGGAGAGGTCGAGGGCGACCTCGATGAGAGCCTCATCGAGCGGCAACAGCATGGACGCAAAACGGCGAATGCCCCGCTTGTCGCCCAATGCCTCGGCGAGGCAGGCGCCCAGCACGATGCCGACGTCCTCGACCGTGTGGTGCGCGTCCACGTGCAGGTCCCCCTCCGCGTGGACGGAGAGGTCGAAGGAGGCGTGCCGGCCCAGCTGCTCCACCATGTGGTCGAAGAACGGGAGCCCGGTCGAGACGTCCACCGCGCCGGTGCCGTCCACGGCGAGCGACGCGTCGATGGTCGTCTCCTTGGTCCGCCGCTGCGTGGTCGCCGTACGGGCGTTGCGGTCCGATCCCTGTGTCACCTCTGTCACCTCTGTCATCGCAGGCACTCCTCGAGCGCGGTCAGGAACCGATCGTTCTCGTCGGCCCGGCCGATGGTGACACGCAAACAGCCGCTGAGGCCATCCCAGCTGGCGCAGTTACGGATGAGCACCGAGCGCGCCAAGAGCCCTTCCCATACCTCGTCTGCATCGATGCGCAGGGGGCGGAAGAGGATGAAATTGGCATCCGACGGCCAGGTCTCGACCGACAAGTCACCCAGCGCGGCCGCCACCCGGCCCCGCTCCTCGGCGATGCACGCAACGCGGGCTTCCATCTCCTCGGTGTAGCGCAGCGCCAGCAGCCCGGCGAGTTGGGTCTGGGCCGAGAGGTGGTAGGGCAGCACGACCGCCTCGCAGGCCTGCACCACTGCGGGATCGGCCACCGCGTACCCGAGGCGTGCGCCGGCCATGGCCCACGTCTTGGAGAACGTGCGGGTGACGACGAGGCCGGGGCGGCCCGCCCGCAGATCGAGGGCGGTCCAGGAGGAGAACTGGCCGTAGGCCTCGTCCACGATGACCAGGCCCGGTGCGGCGTCGAGGACGGCCAGCACGGTCTCCTTCGGCTCGGCCCGGCCCGTCGGGTTGTTGGGCGAGCACAGGAAGGTCACGGCGGGCTGGCTGCGCCCGAGCAGGGCCCGGGCGTCGGCGGGATCGATCCGGAAGTCCTCGGTGCGCCCGCCCTCGACGACTTCGGTGCCGGTCACCCTGCTGATGTGCGAGTGGAGGGCGTACGTCGGCTCGAAGACGGCGGCGCGCCGGCCCGGCCCCCCGAAGGCGAGGAGCAGGCTCTGCAGCACCTCGTTCGAGCCGTTGGCGCAGAAGATCTCTTCAGGGGTCACCCCGTGCAGCGCGGCGATGGCGGCGCGCAGCTCAGTGGCGGGCCGATCGGGATAGCGCTCGAAGGAGACGTCGGCCAGCGCAGCGAGGAGGTCCTCGCTCCACTTCGCCGGCGGGGGGAAGGGTGACTCATTGGTATTGAGGCGGACGTCGGCCGCGACCTGGGGGGAGTGATAGCCCTCGGTCAAGGAGAGATCGGGGCGGATCGGCGGGATCGAGCTCATCGCGGGGGCGGGCTCATTGCGGGGGCTGGCTGAGCGCATCCAGCCGATCGAGCCGGCGCGAGACGGAGTCGGCGTGCGCGGGCAACCCTTCCGTCTCGGCCAGGGTGATCACCGCCGGGCCCAGCGTCCGCAGGGCCTCGGCTTCCACCGTCACCGCGTGGATGTGCCGCCGGAAATCGTCGGCCCGCAACGCCGAGGCGAAGCGAGCGGTGCGGTTGGTCGGGAGCACGTGGTTGGGACCGGCGATGTAGTCGCCGAGGCTGGCCGGAGACCACGGCCCCACGAACACAGCGCCGGCGTTGCGCACCTGCTCGAGCAGGGTCGTGCCGTCGGCGGCCGAGGAGGCGGCCGAG
>PKYA01000162.1:18465-28583 GCA_003133545.1 Acidimicrobiaceae bacterium
CGTCGGGGCCGTGCTCGGCCTGTACCACGAGGTCGATCGCCACGAACTCCGGAGGGGCATGGGGGCCGGCGGGGCCGGCAACGACGACGATCTCCGAGGGGCCGGCGAACGCCGAAGCTACCCCGACGACCCCGCTGACCTGGCGTTTCGCTTCGGCCACATAGGCATTGCCGGGGCCGGCGATGACGTCGACCCGGGGCACCGACGCCGTGCCGTAGGCCATCGCCGCCACGGCCTGGGCGCCCCCGATCCGGTAGACCTCAGCGATGCCGGCCACGGCCGCGGCGGCCAGCGTGGCATCGTCCACCCTCCCGTCGGCCGCCGGGGGCACGCACAGCGCGATGTCGCCCACCCCGGCGACCCGTGCCGGTGCGGCGCACATCAAGACAGTGGAGGGGTAACGGGCCCGCCCGCCGGGCGCGTAGATGCCGGCCCGCCCCACCGGGCGGACCAGGTGCGCCACGCGGACGCCGCCCGACTCGAACACGCCGGGCGGAGTGCCCTCCTCTGCGTGGTAGGCCACGATGCGGGTGAAGGCCAACTCGAGGGCGGCGCGCAACGCGGGGTCCACCCGGGCGAGGGCGGCGTCGATCTCGGCCGGCGGCACCCGCATCCCGCCCTGGGCCGCGGAGACATCGACCCCGTCGAATTTCTGGGTCAGCTCGACGACTGCGGCGTCACCCTCGAGGCGGACCCGGCGCAGCACCTCGGCCACCGCCTCGTGCACGTCGGCGCCGGGGTCGGCCGGGCGCGGCAGGACGGAGTCGTAGGGCGGTTGGACGCCACGCAGATCGAGGAGGCGCAAGGACACAGGGACCCCAGGCTACCGGGCATGTCGTGGGCCTCTCGCCATCGGGTACGGGCGGTCGGTGGCCCCTTCGACGGCGATGTGCACCACCGTTTGACGCGATGTGGGCGCGGGTGTGAAGTGGGGACTTCGGGTCGTTTGACCGTGACGCCGCGGGGTCACCGAGGGCGACGAGATGTGCGAAATCGAAGGAGTCGGCCCCGTCCCTGTGTCCACGGCGACCGATCTGTTGGGCCACGGAGCCCTGCGCTACGTCGTAAATGAGGGCTTCGACATCAAGGCGGTGACCAGGCCCACCCGCGACATCGCCGCCTGCGTCGACGCCGCCCTTTTGGTGCGGGACCGCACCTGCGTCGTCGCGCACTGCGGCAATCGTCATGGTCTCGAAGGCGACCACGTCCGGATCGACTGCGCCGACGACGGCCCGACCGAACTGGACAACGTCACGCGCCCCGTACCGGCAGTAGGTGACACCCTCATCCGGAATGTTGGTCGCGCGGTATGGGGCACTTTTCGCCTCCAGATCCGTCGAGCAGGCCTGAAGTCTGTACTGCCCTACTGAAGTGCTCAGAGGAGTGCGATACACCCGGCCGATCTGGGCAAGGTGCGATGCCGCGACAATTTTGGCCTCTACCCGGCAAACGGGACGGTCTTGGCTGACCCAGGAGCTGCTGTTGCGAGCCGATGTGGCCCACTGCCTCGTCGTCGGTCCTGACCGCCTGGTCTCTCTAGTAGGAGGTGCTGGCAGAGCTACAGCTCCCAGGGCTCGGGCTCTGGCAAGTCAACCGAGAGCTACCCGGCGAACGCGCCGGCCGTTCCAGCGACACAAGACCACCAAACCCTTTCAACCAACAGTGCCACTGGGAGGGTCAGCGCTGGGAAGAACCCGTTTAGCACCCGGAACGTCGGAAGTGACGGCCAGGTGACGGCCGGCAACGGCACCCCGGGGTCCGGTCGCTTAGCAGGAGCTCTGATCCTCGCCCTGGAAGCGAAAGGTGCGGGGCGCGCTGGGGTCGGCGCACACCTCGGCGTTGAACCGGTTGAACTGGGCCTGGGTGACCCCGTGCAGCCCACCGGTCCGGCTGAAGAGGAACGGCGGGCCGTCGCCGTCGCCCAGCGCGCTGGCCCGCACCCAGTTCCGCCAGCACAGGACCTCGCCGAAGCTGGTGACCGCGCCGGGCACGGCCTGGTTGATCCCCGGTGAGGCCTTCCAGGCCGCCAGCACCTCGGCGGGCGTGGGGCATCCAGCCGAGGTTGCCGTCCGCTTCCCGCTCGCCGGGGCGGAATTGCCCGCCGGGCCGGGCTGGGCGGTGAAGGGGAACGTGCAGGCCACGCCCTGCCCCCCGCCCGAGATACCCCCGGGGATGCCGCTGTAGGAGTAGGTGCCGCTGAGGGAGCCGTCCGGGTTGACCGTGCCGGTCATGTCGATGGTGAAGGTGCTGCCGGCCAGGGCCGTCTTGGCGCTGAACGAGAGGCCGTCGCGCACGACCGGGCCGGTGAAGACCCGGCCGTCGCTCAGGTCCATGGTCGCCCTGCCGCCCTTGACGACCAGGGTGTCACCCACCAGGTCGCCCACGTCGTCGCCGCACCCGGTCGGGGTCATGGAGATCAGGTAGGAGCCGTTGCCCAGCCCGTTGGCCGTAGTGATGGTGACCTTGCGCGGCGCGGCCTGGCTGGCCAGGTTCACGGCGGTCCCGGCGGCGATGGTCTTGATGCCCGAGAGGCCGCGGACCGGGGTCGGCACGTCACTCACGCCGTCGAGCTCCCCGTTGCCCAGCACCCCGTCGGTGTTCTGGCCCCACGCCATGACCGTCCCGGACTTCAGGAGGGCCAGGCCGTCGGCGAAGCCGGCCGAGATCACCGTTACGCCGGCCAGGCCCTTGACGGTCACCGGGCCGGTGGCCGATTGCACGCTGCCGTCGCCGAGCTGCCCGTACTGGTTGGTGCCCCAGGCCATGACCGTCCCGTTCTTCAAGAGGGCCAGGTAGTAGCTGTCCCCGGCCGAGATAGCCGTCACCCCGGAGAGCCCCGCCACCTGGACCGGCGCGTTGGCGCCACTGCCCGGTGGGCCGAACCCAAAGGTGAAGTTGGCGGGCCACTCGACCACCGTGCCGTTGTCGAGCAGGGCCAGGTTCTCCTCGAGGCCGGTGGCGATGGCCTTCACGCCGCTCAGGTTCTCCATGGGCACCGGCACGTCGTGCCCCGGCGTCGCCTCGTTGTCGAAGTCCCCCCAGGCCATCACTGTCCTGTTACTCAACAGGGCCAGCGACTCGGAGCCCCCGGCCGCGATGGCGGTGACACCGATGAGCCCGACGACGGGAGTCGGGACCGGGTAGATGTACTCCGAGCTGCGGGCCAAGGAGTCGATGCCGTTGCCCAGCTGGCCGGTCTCGTTGCTGCCCCAGGCCATGACGGTGCCGTTGCGCAGCAGGGCCAGGTCGAAGGCCAGCCCGGCCGAGACGGCCACCGCGCCGGAGACCCCGAGTACGGTGACCGGCTCGTTGATGTCCTTGGTGGCACCGGTGATGTCGCTGGACGGTTTCGGTGCCACGGCGGGTCCGAGCTCCCCGTCCGAGTCGTCACCCCAGGCCTTCACGCTACCGTTCCCTAGCACGGCCAGGCTCTGGTACTGGGAGGTGGCGAGCCCGACGGCGTCGGTGACACCCTTGACGGAGCCGGGCAGGGGCTGGGGGAAGTCCTTGCCGTTCCCCGCATCGCCCAGCCCGCCGTCGCCCCAGGCATAGACCGCCTTGGGCGAGGTGGCCGCCCCGGCCGTCGGCGCGCCCGCCGTCCCGGCCACCGCGACCACGGCCACCAGCACGGTGGCGAGGAGCGGTGCGACGGCCCGGGGACCCTGCAGTCCCGGTCGAGCGGTGAGGTGCAACCCGGTTGCCCTGCGCTCCATCGGGCGACCTTAGGGAGGTCCCCCCAGAACGTCAACCGGTGTGGTGCGCCCGGCGACCCTCAGGGCGGCGGTGCGGGCACGGGCACCCGGCGGCGTTCCCGAGCCGAGCGCCTGATGGCGTCGAGCACCTCCATCGCTGCCACGCCGTCGGCGAAGTGGCCCGGGAGCGGGTCCGGGGCGGTGGGCTGCCCGGCGATGCGATCGGCGAAGGTCCGGGCCAGCCGGGTGTAGGGCACCACGTCGAGGCCGTGGGCGGTCATCTGCTCGTAGGAGGTCTGGACCACCCCGCCTGGCAGCGGATCGGAGGTCCCCGCACCCAGGCCGTCCCGAGGCTGCCGGCCACCCGGGTCTCGATCAGGCGGGCTAAAACCCCCAAGGCGACTCGCTCGGCCAGAGTCATCATCCTGTCGGCTAGCTCCGATGCCGGTAGGTGTCACTCTTGGGGGTCTGATTAACGACTTGCGGACAACACCAGCATGCTGGAACCCGCCCCACCACGCCAAAAATCCTTGTTGACTCAAGTTGAGCAAGGCAGCGCACCGCCCGGCACCGAACCGTCATTGATAGGGGATAGGGGGAGGACGGGGTTATGGGGCGTCGCGATATGGGTTCCCCGCCTGGCTTGTGCTGGCGATGCGGACGACGACGGAGGCGTTGCGGTCGATCGAGGAGCAGGAGTAGGCAGACTCGTGTCTAGTTCCGGTCGCTCGCGTGGGTCTCGAGGACCTTCTTGATGCGGTCGAGCGTGACTTCGATTCCGTGTTCGAGATCGGCGCGACGATCTTTGACGCCCATGCCCCAGCGTTGCGCGACTGCGTAGTACCAGGGGAGATCGCGGAGCAGCTCGAATGACTCGGAGAGCTTCGTGCCCGTGCCGTCGGCGTCGAACTGGTAGGTCCACTTGATGACGCCTTCGATCTCGAACGCGAACTCGCGTCCTGGATCCGCGACGATCACTGTCGGCTTCGTCGACCACGTCATCAAACCGTGCTTGTTCGTCCCTTTGAACAGCGCGCCGACGGCGGGACCGGTCGGGCCGTTCATCCAGACGCACTTGGTCGTCTCCGGACTCCACTCACCCATGCGGGTCACGTCACTGACGAGGCCGTATACCTCGGCGGGCGTCGCGTCGACGTGCACGTGCCGTTCGGATGTCGTCCCGTTCAACATTTTGGACATGGTCAGCCTTTCATCGGTTGGAGGCCGGATCGGCCGTGTGTGATTGTATGAGAGTCAGCGGCCACTACACGACCCGTTACAGACCGGAAACTCAACACAGGGTCACAGTGATACGCCATCCGCTGTGACGCCCCTTGAATCGCCAACGCTTTTCGTCAATGGTCAGAGGACTGACGACTCGGACCACCCGTAAGAACATTGGGATGTTCAAGAGCACTAGTAACAGGATCACTGCGTCGGTACCACCACTCATATCAAAGCTCCGGCGATGGGCGAAGTACGAAAAGTTAGTTCGTGAGCCGACGGAGTTCCACTGAGAATCCGTAGCGACCGGACCGACGTACAGATCTTGACGGGCCTGCCCCCGAAGTGCGCGGTGGCACTTTTAGGGCTCTGATTAACGACTTGCGGACAACGTCACGCTCCTGGAACCCACCTCCCAGTACCGAACGGGGACAGCGCGACGGCGAAATAGCCGAGCATTCTGGGACACTCGGGTCGGCGGACGAACCGCATCGCACAGTCATGCGGCGTCAGCTCGCAGAGGGTGTGTACTCAGCGATCCGCCTGCGGGCACCCGGCTGACAGAATGGGCGCATCGTTGAAGCACGTCAACCCGCCCCCAGACGAGCCAGAGCCCTGCGCTACGGGATCGATGCCCCGTACGTTCCGACGATTCTCGGCCTAGTGGGCGTCGTCTGCGTGGTCCTCGGCGCGGAGGCGTCCGGGCCGCCATGGCTAATCATCGTCGGGGCGTTCTTTCTCGTCCAAGCGATCATCTATCTGCGCACAACCTTGTGGGGGAAGTTCGGGGCGTGGGAGAAGCTGCTCGATGATCTGGCTTTACACGGCGACGAGCAGCTCCTCGATGTGGGATGTGGGCGCGGGGCGGTCCTGTTGGCGGCCGCCCAGCGACTGCCCACCGGCCGCGTCCACGGTATCGATTTGTGGCGCTCGGCCGACCAGAGTGGGAACGACGAGTCCGTGACCGCCGGCAACGCGGAAGCGGAAGGAGTCGCCGACCGTGTGGAGCTGCACACCGGCGACATGACCGCCCTGTCGTTCCCTGACGCCAGCTTCGACGTCGTCACCAGCTCCCTGGCCATCCACAACCTCCGCTCCCTCACCTCCCGGTTCCAGGCCCTCGACGAGGCGTTACGCGTGCTCCGGCCCGGCGGCAAGGTGGTGGTCGCCGACATCCGCAGCGCCAAGAACTACGCCGAGCATCTGCGCGGCGTCGGCGCCGCCGATGTGAGTGTCCGCAACCTCGGCCCAGGCTTCTGGTTCGGGGGACCGTGGCAGGCCACGTCGGTTGTGACCGCCACCAAACCCTGAAGCCGCCTCCCACTCCTGTAGCCGATCCCCCTTTCGGTCCCTCGTGCAAGGTCTTGCAGGTGAGTTCCAAATGTCCGGCGGTCCGGACTCCAGAACTGCCCCACTCATGCCGCAGTGGGGCACCAATGGCGGTTCCACATGAATACACACGGGCGTCGTTATCGCTCGCACTTCCGTTGGGGACCGAGAACACCCCTGAGCCCGAGGTCGGGCCTGTGGCCATAGCCCGCCGAGGGTGGCCTCCGGTATCCTCGGCAGGTCATTCGGCTCTTCGCCTACTCTTGTGTCCTTCAGACGGGAGGGCATTTCTTGACCACTGAGAACGTGGCGATCCTGTTCACTGACGTGGTGGGCTCGACCGAGCTGTCGCAACGCCTCTCGTCTGAGGCCGCCGACGAGGTTCGCCGGGGGCACTTCTCGATCCTGCGCCAGGCCCTGGCGGAAGCGGGTGGCACCGAGGTCAAGAACCTGGGTGACGGGCTCATGGTGGTCTTCGGCTCGGCATCAGCGGCCCTGGCCTGCGCCGTGGCCATGCAACAAGGCGTCGAGCGCGACAACCGAGACGAGGAGCACACGGTGGGTCTGCGGGTCGGGCTCAGCGGTGGCGAGGTCAGTCGGGAGAACGGCGACTACTTCGGGGACCCGGTCGTCGAGGCGGCCCGGCTTTGTGCGACCTGCCAGAGCGGCCAGGTCCTGGCTGCCGACATCGTGCGGGCGATGGCCGGGCGACGCGGCCGTCACCAATGTCGGTCGCTCGGGGACCTGACCCTTAAGGGCTTGCCCGACCCCATCGAGACAGTCGAAGTGCTGTGGGAACCCCTTGAAGGTGCCACCGACTCGGATAAGGGAACCGTCGTCCCTCTTCCGGGTCGTTTGGCGGTACGCCCCGCAGTGGGGGTTCTCGGCCGTGATGCCGAAATGCAGCTGATGACCGACGCCGCCAAGCGCGTCGCAGGGGGCGAAGGTCGCGAGGTCCTGCTCATTTCGGGCGAGGCCGGTATGGGCAAGACCACACTCGCGGCCGAAGCCGCCCGCACTGCATTCGATAACGGGGCGTGTGTGTTGTTTGGTCATTGCGGAGAAGACCTCGCCGCCCCTTATCAGCTCTTCGCCGAATCCCTTGGCCACTACGTAACCCACGCCGACGAGGCCCAGCTGGTCACCCACATCGAGGAACACGGGTCCGAACTGGCTCGACTGGTGCCTGCCCTGGCCAGCAGAATCCGCGACCTCCCACCGTTGAAGGCCACCGACACCGAAACCGAGCGTTACCTGCTCTTTGCGGCGATCGTCGGTCTGTTGGCCAAGGTGTCCGCGCAGCAGCTCACCGTCCTCGTCCTCGATGACCTCCAGTGGGCGGACAACGCAAGTTTGGTCCTCTTGCGCCACCTCACGGCGGCCGAGCAGGCCATGCGCGTGTTAGTACTCGGGACCTATCGCGACGACGAGTTGTCGCAGGCCCATGCTCTCCGAGACACGCTGGGGGTGCTCCGACGACAGCCCGGCGTGAGCCGCGTTGACTTGACCGGCCTGGACGACAGCGGGGTCGTGTCATTCCTCGAGGCTGCCGCCGGTCAGACGCTTGACGACGTCGGAGTGAGTCTCGCCCACGCCGTGTATCGCGAGACCGACGGCAACCCGTTCTTCGTGAGCGAGGTGCTACGCCACCTCTCTGAGACGGGTGCGATCTATCAGGACGCCGCGGGGCGATGGACGGCGGAGGACTCCCTGGAGCGCATGGCGCTGCCCGACAGCGTCCGCGAGGTGATCGGTGGCCGCGTCGTGCGACTCGGACAAGACGCCGAGCGGGTGTTGTCGATGGCGGCGGTGATCGGCCGTGACTTCGACGTCGATCTCCTGGCGAGATCAACCAACACTTCGGAGGACGAGGTGCTCGACATCCTTGAGGCCGCGGCTGCCGTTGCCCTTGTGCGGGAGCAGGCTGACACGGGGCGTTACAGCTTCGCCCACGCGCTCATCCAGCACACCTTGTATGAAGACCTCGGTCCCAACCGGCGAGCGAGGGCGCACCGACAGGTGGGCGAGGCACTGGAGGAGCTGTGCGGCGATCAACCCGGGTCCCGCGTAGGCGAGCTGGCCCGTCACTGGTTCAGTGCAACCCAACCGATCGACTTGGCCAGAGCCATTAACTACTCGCGGCAGGCGGGTGATGCCGCCCTCAGCGCCCTTGCCCCAGCCGACGCACTTCGCTACTACGCCCAAGCGCTCGATCTTTACCCACAAGCCACTGACCCCGATCCAGTTCTTGGTATCGACTTGGCCATCGGGCTCGGCACCGCCCAGCGCCAGACGGGGGATCCCGCTTACCGCGACACACTCCTTGGTGCCGCCCGCAGGGCGGCCGACTTCGGTGACACGGAACGTCTGGTGGTCGCGGCCCTGGCCAACGACCGGGGCATCCTTACCTCCGCCGGTGCTGTCGACGCCGACAAGGTCGAGATCCTAGAGTTGGCCCTCGATCGGCTCTCCACCGACAGTCCCGACCGGGCGCTAATGCTCGCGACCCTTTGTTCGGAACTTGCCCAAGGCAGCCCACTCGACCGCCGCCAGGCCCTCGCCGACGAAGCCATTGCCATTGCCCGGTCCTCTGGTGACGACGCCGTGATCGTGCGTGTCCTCAACCACGTCTTCCTCCCGCTCAATGTACCGTCCTTGCTCGAGCGGTCATTGGCCCGGACGGCCGACGCACTGGTTCGGGCCGAGCGTGTAGGTGATCCGCTCGTGCTGCTATGGGCTGCGGATTTTCGCTATATCGCCGCTGTCTCGACCGGGGACATCCACGAAGTCGACCGTTGCATCGAGATCATTGGGTCTATGGCCGAACAGCTCGACCAGCCGACCTTGAACTGGTTGAACACCTTCATCCCCGCTGCCCGGGCGATGATCGCCGGCGACACCGATCAGGCCGAGCTGTTAGCCCACAAGGCACTCCAGATCGGCACCGATGGCGGCCAACCCGACGCCGTAACTTTCTTCGGCGTACAACTCATGTCTTTGAACGCCCAACGCGGAACCTTGAGCGAGCTTGTTCCTCTCATCGAACAGGCTATCGCTGATAATCCCGGGCTTCCCACGCTCAAACCGACGCTGGCTTTGGCCCATGCCGAGGGAGATCGCATCGATAGTGCTCTTCAACTGCTGGCAGAGATAGCGACCACAGACTTCGACTTTCCGCTGGATATGACCTGGCTCACTGGGATAGTCCGATGTGCCGACGTCGCCATCGAATGCCACGACGCGCAGTACGCCCAGAGGCTGTTCGATCGGCTCGCTCCGTGGGCCGATCAGTGGACCCACAGCGCAGGCCTTTCGTCTCAAGGCCCGGTCAGTCTCTATCTCGGAGGCCTGAAAACCGTCCTCGGCCGTTACGACGAGGCGGACGCCTTCTTCTCCCAATCTGCTGCGTTGAGCGACAGGATGGGTGCGAAGTTCTTCACCGCCCGGACCCACCTTCTCTGGGGAAGGATGCTCGCAGAGCGCAGTGCTCCCGGCGACACGGAAAAGGCTCGGGAACTCCTAACCAGGTCGCAAAACGCCGCATCGGCCCACGGGTACCGGACCGTCGCGCGCCGGGCTGCCGCAGGACTCGAACTGCTGGGTGCCTGAAAAGCAAACGACGGGTTGCCCCCCGATCGGTATCGCCACACTTTCGGTGCGCCACGTCCTAATGCAGACCGCGCGAGATGCCCGGATACCGCTCGGTCTCGGGGCGATCATTCGACTATCCCCATGGTGCCTGATTGGAGTGGGGCACCTCGGCGGCAGTTCGACGACGGGTCTGATTAACGACTTGTGGACAACCTCAGCGGCATCGGACGGCCGGGCCGTCTGCGTGGCTCCGACCCGCGGTCTGGGGCACCCGGACACCGC
>PKYA01000235.1 GCA_003133545.1 Acidimicrobiaceae bacterium
GCGTGGATTCCTGTCACGATGTCGAGCAGGCTCTCGATCACCGTCGGGGCCAACCCCAACGAGAGCTCGTCGATGATCAGCAGCCTCGGCTTGGCGATGAAGGCCATGGACAGGCTCAGCATCTGTTGCTCGCCTCCCGAGAGCGAACCCGCGAGCGTGTGCCAGCGTCGCTCCAGCACCGGGAAGTAGGCCAGGACGGCTTCGGTCGCCTGCGCCAGCCGATCGGGTTCCTTCTCGTAGAGCCACCCGGCGACGCGCAGGCACTCACCCACGCTCAGCCCGGGGAAGATGCCCCGTCCACCGGGTACCTGNNAGGGTGGACTTGCCGGCACCGTTCGTGCCGAGCACTGCGACCATCTCGCCGTCGGCAACGTCGAGATCGACTCCGAAGAGGATCTGGACGCCGTCGTACCCCGCGTCGAGGGAGCGGATCATAAGGAGCTGCGCCGTGCCGTCGGCACGGGCGCGACGCACTATGGCGTCGGCTGCTTCGGTCACCTTGCGTTTGTCGATGTCCTCCGCCGCATAGCGGCCGGCTCCCGACAGGAGTCTTGCCCCGATGGCGAAGAGCGGAAGGAAGATCCACATCGAGGCGCGGTACCCGAACGCATCAGTGATGAGGCCGTTCAGGGTGGGGAACCCTCCCCGGGGTGCAATGAAGAAAGCGCCGAATCCCAGCCAGAGCGTCGAGAGCCCGAAGCCCAAGGTGAGCATGCGGGTGGGGAGCGCAACGGAGAGCACGGCGTAGATGCCCGAGATCACGAGGGCGCAGGCGGCGCTGAACACCAGCTGCGCCAGGAAGGCCACCACGACGTCTGGGGCGAGAGCCAGCCCGCCGGCGGCGAGCCCGGCCACGAGGGCGAGGGCCGCGAGCAGGCGCAGGGCCGCGCCGGGGTCGGCCTGGACCCGTTTGGGCAAGATGGCCAGGCCGACGAGGAGGGCCACCACCGCGCCGGGCTCGGCCAGCCCGAGGAGAAGGGCTCGCTGGGCCGCATCTTGGTGGAAGACGTTCTCGTAGTACGCGCTCACATAGAAGGAGAGCCCGAGGACGGTTCCGAGCAGGAACGGCAAGGAGTAGTACAGCAATCGCAGGGACGGTGTGGTGAACAGGGCGCGGGCCGCCTCGGGTAGCGTCGCCGGCTCGTCGGCGGGCTGCTGCGGCACATCCAACGGTGCGCCGCCGAGCGGGGCGGGTGTAGGGAGGCGGGCGGCCACCACCACGAAGATCAACGCCCCGATGGCGAGAACCAGAAACGGTGCCTCCCAACCGAAGGCCAACGACAACAACGCCACCAGTGGTGGGCAGAGAGAGAGCCCGAGCACGACGGCCGCTCTTTGGGCCAGGATCACCCGTGGGCGCATGGCGGCCGGGTAGTAGTCGCACAGCAGTCCGTTTTGCGTGGAGGTCAGCGCGCCGGCTCCGATGACGACGGCGATGATGGCGCAATAGAGCAATACCTGATTGGGGAATAGTCCGGCCAGCCATAGGGCCACCGCCGCGAGGGCGAAGAAGGAGCCGACGGCACACAGGGCCCCGGTCCGGGTGGTCCGGCTGGCGGCGATGGCGACGGGGAGATCGAGGGTGAGGCCCAACTGGATCTGCTGGGCGGCGATGAGCACGAGTATGGGTAGGCCGAGGTGGTACGCATCTTGCACGCTCGGGAGGGAGAGGACGAAGACAGCGGCGCTCATCGGCAGCATGGCGCCCAGTCCCATGACCGCGACAAGGGGGCGCACCGAATAGGGCGCGGTGATGCGGGAAAGACCGATCGGTCCCCGCGTGCGGGGTGAGCGTTCAGCCATGTGGGGTGCCGGCCACGGCGGGACTGTCAGGCTCGGGGGTCGGTGCGGCGGCGGTTGCGGGGGTGGTAGCGGGGGCGCCGGCGGTGCCAGGGATGGCGGGAGGTGTGCCGGGGGCGGTGATGCGTGTCCCGGGCGCAGCGGTGGTGTCGGCATCGTCGGGGGCGCGCCAGATCCCCGGCGTCGATATGTGGCGGCGCCGCGCCACGACGCGCAAGAGACGGTCGCGTCCGTTGTAGAGAAGGCCACCGATGCCTTCGGGGAGGAAGATCAGCAAGAGCACGATCCCCAATCCGTTGGCGAGCAGGGCGTACCCGTTCGGCAGGAAATACTGGGCGCTCCAGACCGCGACGGCGCCCAGGATCACTCCGGGCAACGAGCCCAGCCCCCCGATCACCACCATTGAGAACAGCGCGATGTCCGTGTCTGCCGTGAACGATCCACTGTTGATGCCGCGCTGCTGGACGGCGAAGAGTGCACCGGCGAATCCTGCGATGGCGCCCGAGACGGCGAAGGCGATCAGCTTCTGTCGCGTGGTGTTGATCGCGGCCGCCCGTGCCGCGGGCTCGTTGTCCCGCGTGGCGATGAGGGCGCGTCCCGTCCTGCTCTGGCGGAGCGAGCGCACCGCCAACAGGACCAGGAAGAAGCCGGCGAGGCAGAAGTAGTAGATCTGCCAATCGGCGTTCAAGACGTTGTGCCCAAAGAGGGTGGGGCGGTTGGCCTCGGTGGTGACGAACCAGGGCAGGTAGTTGGGCACAAGGAAATACGAGGAGGCGCTCACCCCGAAGGCCAAGGTGGTCACGGCGAAGAAGGGCCCCGACATACGCAGGGCTGGCAGGCCGATCACGAGCGAGACCAGGGCGCCTACGGCGACGCCGGCGGCCAGAGCGGCAAAGAAGTCCCATCCGTGGCGCGAGTAGAGCAGGACCGTCGTTGCGCCGCCGATCCCCGCCAAGCCGAACTGCCCCAAAGAGATCTGCCCGGTCCATCCGGTGAGGACGAGGAGGGAGAGGCCGACGATGGCATAGATCACGATGAGCGAGGCCAGGTAGGTCTGGCTATCGCTCAAGATGAGGGGCAGGGTCGCCACCAATGCCACGAAGGCCACTTTGAGCCCGCGCACCGTCCAGCGGACTTCGGCCAAGTTGGCCAGCGGGCGGGGGATGGGCCGCACCGCCGCCACGGCACGCCAGGTCGAGCGCTCCGCCTCGGTGGTGCGCAAGCGGGAGCGACGCTGGAACAACAGCGCCACGATGATCACCACGACCAGGGTCGCATCGACGTAGGTCGTGTTGGCGTAGGTCCACGTGGCCCCGGCGTCGAAGACCCCTATCAACACGGCCGCCGCCACCGTGCGGGGCAGGCTCTCCATGCGGCCGATCACGGCCGCGGCAAGGATGCGGAGCAGGATCTCGTCACCGCCGGCCGTGACCGTCTGGAACCCCCCGAATCCGAGGACGGGCACTTGCAGCAGGATGGCCAGAGCGGACAGGACCGCGGCGAGCACCCAGATGATGGTGTCCAGGCGTGCCACCGAGATTCCGAGAAGCGTGGCCCGGTCACTGTTCTCCGCCGCGGCCCGGATGGCCAGGCCGTACCGGGAGAAACGCAGGAACAGGGCAAGTGCGCTGGCCGCCAGGACGGCAACCGCGACGGCGACGATGTCGTTCCCGCTGAAAAGAACGGGGCCCACCGTGAACGAAGCGTGCAGAGGCGTGTTGACCGATTGGCTGTTGGAAGCGTTCACGCACGATTCGTTGGTGGCCGGGTTGCAGAACAACGTCGGCACCAGTGCGGAGACCCCGGTGAGCAGCTGGGCCAATCCGATGGTGGCCACGGTCAAGATGAGCCGGGAGCTGTTGCGGAAGTGGCGCGGCAGGAGGCTGATCACCGCGCCGAGGAGCGCCGCCGCGGCCAGCCCGGCCAGGACAGCCCAGACATAGTTCACGCCGTAGGTGACGATCAGCTCGATCGCCAGGACGGCGGGCAGTACGCCGATCTGCGCCTGGGCGAAGTTGATGATGCGATCGCCGCGGTAGATCAGGACGATGCCGACGGCCAGAACGGCGTAGATGGCGCCATAGATGATGCCGAGCATGACGATGCCGACGGGCAGCCCCTTGGGCAAGATGGCAGCGAGCACGGCCCAGAGGGCGGCGGAGCCCGCCAGCCAACCAAATGGCGTGCGCGCTCTCTCCCACAGGTCGGCCGGTGAGCGCAGCAAGTCGCTTCCCCGGAGACGATCGTCGCGCGCCACTCCTTGGTGACTTCGTACCTTCAACGATCACCCCCCACCATCACACTGCGCCCATTTAATGCACGTATGGCACACCGCGCCCGAGAGTCGGCGACGCGGCAGAGCAAACGTACTGTGTCGTCGCTAACATTTCTCGTCAAAGATGGGGGCGTCGGAAAACACGCCGGCACGTGCGTCGGGTCCGGGTTGGGGTTTGGACGGGCGCACGAGCGGGGAAGTTGCACCAAGTTGCACCAAGTTGCACCAAAGGGGGGCCATGCCACAGTCAGGTCGCACTGCGCTCATCGTGACGAGAGCCATCCGAGGCTTTCGACCGTCGACACGGGGCCATGCACGGGCGAGGGCCGGTGCCGGCGCCGGCGCCGGCACCGGCGTCAGGACCGCTGGGAGCGCGACGAGCGCGACGAGCCGCACGATCACCGTCGCTGCTGCACTGGTGGGCCTGTTGGCGGCCTCGGTCCTGGTGCCGGTGGCCGGGGCGGGAGCCACTGGGACGGGACCCGCCTCCGTACTGGCCAAGTCCGGGCCGTCCGGAGAAGGCCCCTACCCGTGGGCCTATCCGGCCTCGGGCAATCTCAAGGCGGGAACGGGCAAGACGGCATCGGGGGCTGCATGCACAGCCGGCACGCCCCAGTTTGCTTCTCCCTATGCCGCGCCGTGCGTGCCCAAATCCAAGGGCAACAACGGGGGGGCCACGTACGACGGTGTGACCGCCACCACCATCACGCTGGCCCAGCGTGAGTTCCCCAATGCGGCGGACACCGAGGAGATCGAGGCTCAGGCCAAGGCGGCCGGCGCGGCCATTCCCCAGGTCATAACCCAGGTGCAGCAGGTCTTCCTCAACTATTTCAACCAGGTCTACAACCTCTACGGTCGCCATGTCGTCATCAAGCCCTACATCACCCAAGCCAGTTTCACCACGGAGGAGCTCGGTCAAGGGCAGCCGCAGGCGTGCGCGGACGCGGACGCCATTGCCAATCAGGTGCACGCCTTCGGCGAGACCGGCATGACGAACGGGACATCGTTCGGCGGGACCGCACCCTTCTCGCAGTGCGCGGCGCAGGACCATCTGGTGGAGTTCAACGGCAATCCGTATTACGACGAGGCATCGTTCGAATCGCTCAATCCCTACGTGTGGTCGACGTCCCAGGACTGCACGCGGATCTCCTCGGCGGAGGCAGAGGTGGTGGCGACCATGTTGGGTGGGAAAAAGGCGATCTATGCCGGAGATGCAAACCTCAAGGACCAGACGCGCAAATTCGCCGCGTTCGTGCCCAACGTCCCCCAGTACCTCAACTGCACCAAGAATTTCATCAACCTCGCGGAAAACAAGTACCACCTGAACAAGAACGAGCTCTCACCCAGCTTCGACTACAACTTGGATATCGCGACCTTCCAACAGTCGGCCCAGCAGGCGATCATCCAGTTCAAGGCGGCCGGTGTCACGACCGTCATCTGCTCGTCGGACCCCTTCTCCCTCGGCTTGTTGACCAAGGCGGCGGCGGCGCAGAACTACCACCCGGAGTGGTTCATGACCGGATCGGCGCTGACCGACCTCGACCAGGTGGCGCAGGGACTCTACGATCCGGCCGAGATCCAAGGGCACATGTTCGGGATGTCGGAGTCCGCGCCCTCCACAGCGACGACCGGCCCGAGCTCGTTGGCCGGCAAGCTCTACCAGACCCTGACGGGCCATCAGATCCCCAAGGGCACCGACGGCAACTACTCGCAACTGGTCGAGATCTTCAATGCGCTGCAGGCGGCAGGTCCCGACCTGACACCGGCCAACATGGCGCGCGGCATCCACGCCCTGCCCCCGTTGGGCGCGCCGAACTACCAGTACGGATTGTGGACGTGGAACACCGGACCGACCGGTGTGCCAGGAGGGGGTGACCACGGGGCGAGTGACGATGCCCGCTTCGTGTTCTGGGACGGCACCAAGACCTCACCGCTCAACGGCATCAAAGGGACCTTCGTTGCCGCATTCGGCGGGAAGCGGTTCGCGCTGGGGCAATGGCCCACGACGCTCCCACCGCCTCTCTTCGGGCCGAGTTGAGCTCTCCGCAGTCGTGGGCGGGTCACGACGGGGGGTGGAGTGGCGCGCGTCCCGGTCGAGTCGGTGGGGATCCTCGTGGCGGCCGTCACCGATAGGTCAGCCTTATTCGGCCCGCAGGATCAGCGCGGTCGGGGTCCTCGCCGCGATCCGCCCGGGGATGGCGGCCACCATATTGGCGAGCACGAGCGCGCCGAGGGCGATAAGTACAACGCTCAGCACGGGCACGCTGGGTGCGGGCACCGCGTGGATGTTGCGGGCGAACAGTTCCCACAGGGTACGCCCGACCACGATCCCGAGCGGCACCCCGATCACGGACCCCAAGCCGATTGCCACCGTCGACTGCCAGGCCACCGTGGCCGCGAGCTGACGCTGGGTGAATCCGAGGGTCTTCAACAGGGCCAGGTCGCGGCGGCGCCGACGGACGGAGGCGACCAGGGTGAGCCCGAGGGCGACCACGGCTCCGGCGGCGAGCGCCCCTCCGAGCAGCGCCGGGATGGTGCCGATGGAGCGGTAGTTGGCGATCTCGGCCGGGCGCAGGACGCCGACCACGCCACCCGAGCTATCGGGCGACGCATCCAACGTCTTATTGATCCGTTGCAACGAGCGCAGGGCCAGCGTGGGGTTCGCTCCGCTTCGGACGCGGATGAAGAAGGCGTTGGGACCGGGGATGGTGCTCTCCTGGAGGTTGCGCGCCGTGGCCGGGATGAGCTTGTAAGCCAGCAACGCCCCCGTTCCCATCTCCAGGTGCGGTTTCTGGGTCCCGATCGCCGGCATGGTGGCGGTCCCCACGATGGTGAGCCGGGTCGGCTTCGTGACGCCGTTGCTCACGGTGACGGCGTCCCCCACGTGCTTATGCAGTTGGGCCAGCGTGGTGGCCCCGAGGACCACCTGATTCGCCTTGTCGAAGCCGTGCCCGGAGAGGAGCGGAGGTTGCACCGCGGCATCCGGGCTGGCACCCAGGACAGGTACCGTATGGTCGTCGATCTTCAGGCTGTCGAAGTACACCCCGGTGAACCCGGACACGTACTGGTCATGACCCAGGAGGGTGGCCGTTTGATGTTGCGGCAGGTCCTCGTCGCCGGTGAAGCCCGACAGCTCCATGTAGTTCCAGTTCCAGCCGTAGAGCGCGGGATGCGAGACCAAGGTGTCCAGGCTGGAACCGAACGTGAAGGTGCCGGTCACGACGGCGATTGCCAACGCGGCACCCAGGATCGCCGAGCGAACGGGCACGGCGTTGCGCCCCCTGCCGGGCTCGAGGGCGAAGCGGATCCCCGCCACCGCCGGCGCGGACAGCCCCGAGGAGGCCGCCGCTCGGACCACGCTCGATGCGCGCTCGACGGCCGCCCGCCGGCGTCCGGCCACCCGATGTGGGGCGGCCCGGTAGGCGAGGAGCACCGAGAGGGTTCCGAGCCCGATGATGAGGACCAGCACCCCGAGACCGAGCACCGTCCAGTCGAACGCCACCCCCGGGGTCGGGTACACCGGACGTACCGGACCGATGGGGGAGAGCGGGGAGAGCCCCACGGCTATTGCCACTGCCAGGAGCGATCCCACGACCACCGCGCCGAGAATGCCGATCAGCCCGTCGCTCACGGTCATAACCGGCCCGGCGCCAAGTGCCCGGAGCGCGCCGAGCTCATCGGCACCGAGTCGCAACTGGCGACCGATCACCTGAAGGGCGATGAGGAGCGCGGCCAGAGCGGCGATCCCTCCGAACACGCCGAGAGCGATGGCCTCAGGCCGGATCGCTCGTTCGGCCGTGGATACCGCGAGCGACGGGCCCCCAGCCCCGGCGCCGGCACCGGCGGCTGCGAGACCCTTCCCGATGAGGTGATCGACCTCTGAACTCACGACCGCCACCTGTTGCGTCCCGCCGTCGACCTGGAGGGCGGTGCTCGAATAGGTGGCGCAACACTGCGCCGCCTCACGGGTCAGTGCGGGCGTGAAGAGCGCCACCTGGGACCCGAGGGCATCGACGTCGTCCTGCACCACCGTGCTGGCGAACACCACGATCCCAACGAGGCGGACGGTGACCTCCACCTTGGGCGGATCCGCCTTCAAAGAGCAACAGCTGGGCGTGAGCAGTTGGGCATCCGAGTTGAAGCCGACGCGCGCCGTCGAACCGATGTGCAGCCCGAGCTCTTGGGCCGCCTGGGCGTTCATGACCACCTGGCCCCGTCGATTCGGGTTGGCCAGGTGGCCCTCGACGAGCGTGACCCGGTCCTCGTTGACGAAATCGCCATTGGTGGATCCCTCGAAGACCGGCGGCTTCTCACCGGGCTCGATATGGGTGTGGAGGTGGCTGAGCAGCACGAGATTGGCGTCGAACCCGACGACGGTCTCGGCCACCTTCACATGAGGGAGGTGGGCGATGGCGCGGGCGCGCGCCGGGTAGTAGCCGGCTTTGTCGCCGAGGGCCGGGTCGAGGTAGGAATCGAAGGCCTGAATCTGGGAGGGGTTGGTGCTGGCCACGTAGGTCGGGAACGACGACTGCGTGCGCCGCGCGGCGGCGATCGACGCCATCGCCAACCCGCCCACCAGCCCGATGAGCAGCACGATGGTCAGGTAGCCGTTCCGTCTCCGACGCCAGGTGGCCCGGAACCGGTACCAGCCGACGCGAACGGCAGCCCTCACGTCCCCAAGTCCCTCCAAAGGTGCATCGACCGGCGTGATCCTTGAAGTCTCATTTCGCGAGGTGAAGATGTCGAGGTGGGTAGCCGCCCTCGCCCGCCTCGTGCTAGCACCCCACGGGCTCCCTGGGGCGCCAGATGCGCGAGCAGGTCATGCAGGCGTGGGCCGCCGCCCCGAGCGCTGGGGACGCCCGACTCGGCGGTTCAGGCCGTGCCGGTTGACTCAGGCCGTGCGGGTGGACAGCCCGCGATCGCGCTCCATGGCCAGCGACGAGGTCTGGGCCGACACCGGTGCCAATAACAGAGCGGTGACCTGATCGACCAGCTGGCTGACGAAGAGCCGGTCATCTCGATGCGGCGCCGATTTTGCCCGGAGTCCGAGCTCGGTTGCGGAGAAGCGGATGGCGGTGAATCGACGGTGCAGTCGAGTGGCGTCCTGCCCGAGGAACGGCTCCACCACGGTCCTCCAGCGGTCGATGGAGTTCCGCTGGGCGCCGACCTCCATCGGCGTCCGCAGCCGGTTGACCAGTTCGGCATTGATCTGGAGATACGCGGGACCGCCGTCCGCATCGGAGAGTTTGGCGGCGAGGGGGACGACCAACGCCGCACTCAGTTGGCGGACCTGGCGTGTCCCGTCCTTTTCGTAGGCGTCGAGCATGCCATGCCGTTGACGGTCGACCTCGGGAAAGTGCTTCTTCACGACCGCACGGACCACGCCGCTCCGATCCTTGAAGTGGTACTGGAGAGCTACCGCGTTGCGCGCGCCCGACGCCCGGGTTACTTCCCTGAGGCTCACCCGGTCGATGCCGCGGCTGGCGAAGAGACGCTCGGCTGCGGCCACAAGGGCGATTCTCGTGGGTTCGGCGTCACGAGCCACTGCGTACCTCCTGGGTGTGGACTGCCCCCCCGTCAAGAGCTACGGTGACTCTACATTTTAAATGAAGCGATTGCATTACATGGACGTGGAGGCCGCAGGTGGCGTGGGATTTCTCGACGGAGCCGGAGTTCCAAGAGCAGCTTGACTGGGTGGACCGGTTCTGCCGGGAAGAGGTCGAACCGCTCGAGCTCGTCTTCCCGTTCGCCGTGCGCATGCGCGACCCCAAGATGAAGGCTCTCGTCGACCCCCTCAAGGCCCAGGTCAAGGAGAAGGGCCTGTGGGCCATCTTCTTGGACAAGGACCTGGGCGGCCCCGGCTTCGGCCAGCTCAAGTTGGCACTCATCAACGAGATCATCGGGCGCTACGGGATTGCACCGTCCATCTTCGGGTGCCAGGCGCCCGACACCGGCAACATGGAGATACTCGCCGCCTACGGCACCGAGGAGCAGAAGGAGCGGTGGCTCTACCCGCTCCTCAACCAGGAGATCTGGTCCGCCTACTCTATGACCGAGCCCCAAGGTGGCTCCGATCCCAACCTCTTCACGACGGTGGCCGTGCGCGACGGTGACGAGTGGGTGATCAACGGGGAGAAGTGGTTCACCAGTGCGGGCCGCTATTCCGACATCATCTTCGTGATGTGCACGAACGGCATCTTCATCGTGCCGCGCGCCACCCCGGGCCTGGAGATCATGGACGAGCCCCGCACGCACGACCACATCATCTACCGCGACGTGCGCGTTCCCCTTGATCACCTCTTGGGACCTGAGGACGGGGCGAAAGTGCTGGCGCAGCGCCGCCTGGGTGGCGGCCGCATCCACCACGCCATGCGAGCGATCGCGCAGTGCCGGCGCGCCTTCGACATGATGTGCGAGCGCGCCCTGAGCAGGGAATCGCACGGCAAGGTCATCGCCGAGCACCAGATGGTGCAGAGCGCCATCGCCGACTCGTACGCGGAGATCAACATGCTCCGCCTCCTCGTGCTCTGGACGGCATGGACCATCGACAACTCGAGCACGCAGGCCTCCCGGACCCAGATCGCCGCCTGCAAGTACACGGCGGCCAAGGTCCTCCGGGAAGTGGCCTACCGCGCCATCCACATTTACGGGTCATTGGGGGTCACCAACCTGACCCCGCTGCAGGCGATGTGGGCTGCCGCACCCACGATGAGCGTGATGGACGGGGTCGACGAGGTGCACAAGGTGACCGTGGCCCGCGACGTGCTCAAGAACTACCGACCTCACGAGGGCTTGTGGCCCAGCGAGTACTTCCCCGCCAAGCGGGAAGAAGCACGCAAGAAGTTCGCCCAGGCCATGTCCGACGATCCCGACTTGATCATCTATGCCGACCGCATGGCCGCCCGTGCCGGCGGCCACGGCTGAGCAGCAAAAGGGGGAGCCATGGATATCGTGGCCGAGACAGTGGAAAAGGGGGTCATCGAGCGACGCTTCGACCTCCAGGTGGGTGCAGAGACGGTTCCCGGGATCCACTGGTTGCCCGAGAACGCCACCGCTCCGCGCCCCACCGTGTTGATCGGCCACGGGGGGACACAGCACAAGCGCGTGCCCAACGTGCTCGGGCTGGCCCGCCAATTGGTGCGTCACCGCGGCTACGGCGTGGTCGCGCTCGACGCCCCCGGCCATGGCGATCGCCGGACGGAGGACGAGCGCCTCGCCCAAGAGGCGCGCCGCCGGGACCTCGTCGGAGCCGGAGCGGCACCGCTGTCGGAGGAGCGGGCCCGTGCCATGTTGAAAGTGGTGCCCCAGGTGGTGGCGGAGTGGGGCGCCCTGCTGGACGAGCTGGAAGGCGATCCGAACTGGTCCAAGGGACCGTTCGGCTACTGGGGCGTCTCAATGGGAACGGCGTTCGGTGTGCCGCTGATCGTCGACGAGCCCCGCATCGCCGCCGCCGTGCTCGGCTTGGGCGCCCTCCGCGCTGAGAGCAAGGCCCAGCGTGCGGCGGCGGCCGCCATCTCCATCCCGATCCTCTTCCTCTTCCAATGGGACGATCAGCTCATGACAAGGGAGGGGGGATTGGCGCTGTGGGACGCCTTGGGGTCGGCGGAGAAGACCATGCACATCAACCCGGGGCCCCACGTGGGAGTTCCGCTGTTCGAGCGTGAAGCGGCGGAGATGTTCTTCCGGCGGCACCTCGAAGCCTGAGATCGGCCGCCGGCCCCCCGCCTGAATCAGCCGTCGAGCAAGGTGGGGTCCCGTCGCAGCTCACGTCGAGCCATCGCCTCGAAGAACCCCACGAACCCCTCGCCGTCCGAGCCCCGGAAGAACGACCGGGAGGGCTCTGGGAGTTCACGCCCGGATCCCAGCGCCTCGACCTGCCAGGCCCGCCAGCAGCGGTATTCGAGGGCGACGGCCCGCTGGTGGGCGGCGCGGATGCTCCCGGCCGTGATGAAGACGCCGTGGTTGACGAGGAGCGCCATATCCGCCAGGCCCATCGACTTGACCGCCCGGGCGGCGCTGTCGCGGGAGTTGACCGGGCCGTCGTACTCGTCGACGACCACCAGCTCGCCGCCGCCCAGGGCGGAGCTCTGGTCGTAGACGCCGGGGATGCGGGCCGCGTCGGCCCACGCCGTGCCGTAGCGGGGATGGCTGTGCACCGCCACCTCGATGTCCTCACGCTGCTGATGTAGCTCGAGGTGGATCGGGATCCCGAGCGGCACGGGCCAGTTCCCCTCCAGCAGCCGGCCCTCGAGGTCGATGGTGATGACGTCCTCCGGGCGGATCTCGTCCCAGAGCAAGAGCCACGGGTTGCAGAGCAGCGTCCCGTCCGGCTGGCGGTACGTGATGTGCCCGGCCAGGTGATCGTCGTAGCCCTCGTGCCACAGCGTCCGGGCCAAGAGCACGAGCTCTTGACGTGGAGTGAGCTCGGGCAGCAACGCCTCGGCGGTGGGGCGGAACGCAGCGGCCGTCACGGCACGGGGTTGGGCGGGAGGGGCCAGCGATACAGCGCGGCGGCGTTCTGGTGCGTCAGCTTGCGCAGTTCCTCGGTCGGGAGGTGGCCCCAACACTGGCGGATGACCTCCTGGGTGTCGGGCCACGTCGAGTCGCCGTGGGGGTAGTCGACCTCCACCATGACGTGATCGATACCGATCCGGTGGCGCGTGTCGATGGTGGAGGGATCGTCGATGGTGCAGAACCAGAAGTTCCGCGCCAGAACCTCCGCCGGCAAGATCCCCGAAGGGTCATAGTCGCGCCCGTAACCCGAGCGGATGACGATGTTGTCCAACCGGTCGAGCAGCATCGCCACCCATCCGATGCCGCCCTCGCTCATCGCGATCTTGAGGTTCTCGAAGCGTGCGGGCAGGCCGGACCACACCCACTCGGCGCAGGCGGAGAGGGACATCTGACCGAACAAGGTGGCGCCCAGCCCGACGATCGGGCTGTCGGGCGGCATCGGCGGCATGCCCGAGGACCCGACATGCAGGGAGATCACGGTGTCGGTCTCTTCACACGCAGCGATGATCGGCTCCCAGTAACCGGAGAAGATGCTGGGGAGGTCAATCTGGTGCGGGCGCTCTGGCAGCGTGACCGAGCGGAAGCCGCGCGCGGCGTTGCGCCGGATCTCCTCGGCTCCCTTTTCGGCATCGGCCAGGAACGTGATCCCGCAGGGGATGATCCGCTCGGGGTACGGCTGCCACCAGGCCTCGTAGAGCCAGTCGTTCCAGGCCCTGGTGACCGCGAGTCCCAGCTCGGGGTCGCGGGCGCCGGAGAAGACCTTCCCGCAGAAGCCCGTGATCATGGAGGGAAAATTGAGGGAGGCCCACACCCCGTTGATGTCCATGTCGGCGATGCGGGCATCGATGTCCCAGCACCCGGGCCGCATGTCCTCGAAGCGGGTCGGCTCCACCTTGATGGTCTCGGGACGCCGTCCGGCCACGGCGTTCATCCCCACCTGGGTGTACACGTTGTCGTCGAACAGCCAGACCTGGTGGCCCTGTGCGTTCTCCACAATCCGGGGCGCCAACTCGGCAAAGCGGCCCGGCAGCCGACCCTCGAACATGTCCGGCGGCTCGACCAGGTGATCGTCGACCGAGATCACGGTGTAGTGCACCGGGCGTGGATCGGGATCGGGCAGGAGGGACTCACTCCGGGTGATGATCGTCATGCGGATCGCCTCATTCCCCAATTCTGCCAGGCCGCCCGATTCGGTGCCCACCCCCCACCGGCGGGGATCATCGGCGGCCGATCACCGGCTGGCAGTGGCGGCGCACGGGCTACGGGGGTCGGCTGCGCCCACGAAGTGCCGTGCACCGCTGCCGCTGCGTCCGTCGCCGTCGCGCGCGACCCTGATGATCTGGATCCCCCCGACGCCGTTCGGCTCGAACGCAGGGATCGGGATGACGCGATGCCCACGGTTCGTCAGCTCGTCGACCCACGTTGGGGGAGCGTGGCCCTCCACGAGGACATGGAGGTCGTCGCCCCACCACAGCCGGAACGGCCCGGCCGCGGGAGCCGCCAGCGAGACACGGGCTGCGGTCACGGCAGTGGCGGGGTCCTGTCCGGCGTGCAGCATGCGGGCCAGGACTTGCTGGAGGACCTGGGGTTGCGCATCGCCACCCATGGCCCCGACGAGATACGAAAGCGAGCCGTCGGGTCGGGTGGCCAGCATGGGGGAGAGGGTGTGGGGCGGTCGTGTGCCGGGTGCCAGTTCGGCCGGGTGCCCGGGGACGAGCGAGAAGCCGACACCGCGGTTGTGCAGGAACACGCCGGTCGAGCCGGCGACGAGATGCGAGCCGAAGTCGAGTGCGTTTGACTGCGTCAACGAGACCCCGAGACCGTCGGCGTCCACCGCGCACAAGTGCGTCGTGTCCCCGTCGGCGATCCGGCCCAGGCCGGCTGCGGGCTCCGGTCGCGCCGGCGCGACATCCGCCGTGACGTCCGGGGGCGCGGCCCGATCGGGCCGGATCCGGGCGGCGGCGTGGGCCAGGCGCTCCTCGTCGAGGAGGGACTGCCCGTCAGGGCGGTCGTAGAGGACTTCGGGCCGGTCGTGCCCCGCCGCCCGCGCTGCCTCGACGACGAGGTGTGCCCACTCCGGGTCCGCCGGGTCGGTGCCCAGGCCGACGCGTTCGGCGATCCAGGAGCCGGCCAGCGTCAGGTAGCCCTGGGAGGGAGCCGGGACGGTCCACAGGTCGTGGTCCCAGACGCGCAGCGTCGACGGTGTGCACCATTGCGCGCAGTCGCTCTCGAGGTCCGCTTGTGCGTAGACGCCGCGCCCCAGCTCCACCAGATTGCGCCCGAACTCACCGCTGTAGAAGCCGGCGCGACCGTTCGTGGCGATGGCACGCAGGGTGCGCGCCACGGAGGGCAGCCGCACGTGCGCCTCCAACGCCAACGGCCCGTCGGGGCAGAGCTCTTGCGCCCCCGGCACCTGGTACACGAGATTGCTGGCCAACGACAACATGAGCGAGGCCACGAAGCCCTCCTCCGCCAGCTCGACGGCGGGGTCCAGCACCTCGTCGAGCGGCAGCCTGCCAAAGCGCGCGTGGAGGGCGAGCCAGCCGTCGACCGCGCCGGGCACCGGGACGGTACGGAAGTCACCGCGGACCGGCATCACCGAGTGTCCCTCGGCCCGCAGCCGCGCGGCGTCGACCCCCGACCCGGCCCGGCCGACGCCGAGGAGCGCGACGGGGTCGGTGCCGGGCGCGCTCACCACGGCCAGCATGTCCCCGCCCAGGCCGCACAGGTACGGACTGGTGACCGCCATGACAGCGGCCGCCCCCACCGCGGCATCAGCCGCCGAGCCGCCCCGTGCCAAAAGCCCGATGCCGGCGGTCGCGGCGAGATGATCGGCCGCACTCACCATGCCGCGGAGGCCCGTGTGGGGCCCGAGAGGGGCGAGGGGATACGCCATGGGCAAGGCATAGCATGGCCATCCATGCGCAGCATCGGTCTTCTCGTCAGCCGGCTCATCCTCGGCGCCTATCTCGCCGTGCATGGCGCCCAGAAACTGTTCGGGTCCTTCGGCGGGCACGGGCTCGATGCCACCGGAGCCCGCTTCGAGCATCTCGGGATGACGCCGGGCAAGGTGATGGCCGGCGTGGCCGGCGCCAGCGAGCTTGCCGGCGGCGTCCTGACGGCGACCGGAGTGGCGTACCCGCTCGGCCCCCTGGCCATCGCCGGCACCATGGTGGTGGCGTCGACGACGCACCGCCAGAACGGGGCGCTCGCGGCCAATGGTGGCTTCGAGCTGCCCCTGACCAACTTCGCCGTGGCGGCCGCCCTGCTCAGCGCCGGACAGGGTCACCTGCGGCTGGGCCCCCACGCCTCCAAGTCGACTGCCCGGCTGGCGGCGCTCGGCGGAGCCGGGTTGGCTGCCTTCTCGATCTACCAGCTGCTCCAGACCAAGCCGGCCCCTGTCAGCGCGGCGAAAAAGGGCGACGACGGTGCCGAGCGCGAAGAAGCGGCCGCCGCAGCCGAGGGAGACGCAGCGGCCGTCCCAGGCTGAGCTGCTTCACCCGCTACTGCTTCACCAGCCACCGCCTCACCTGGCACGTTCAAGCAGTCAGGTGTCGTCTAGACGACCCCGTCGATGGCCCCGTCGATGGCCTCGTCGGCGCGCTCCATCGTGCGTTCCTCCGATTCCTCCAAAATCACCTGAGCCTGGTGTTCGGGGTCGTCGCTCGATGCCTCCTCGGGGGGTCGCCCCTCCGCACGAGTGGTGACCGACTCGTGCGTCGGCACCGGGTCTGCAGGTCTTTCGTCGCCATCTTGATTGGGCATGACCTTGATCATTCCCCATCCCGACGTCGCCGTCCCGACTCCCCGTCGCTAGAGGACGACGACGGAGCGCAGGACCTCGCCGCGCTGCATCCGTGCGAAGGCCGCCTCCACCGCATCGAGGGCAATCGTCTCGGTGACGAAGAGATCCAGGTCGAGACGCCCGGCAAGATACAGGTCGACCAGTTTCGGGAAGTCCCGATCCGGGAGGCAGTCCCCGTACCAGCTCGGCTTGAGGGCCCCGCCCCGGCCGAAGAACTCGATCATCGGCAGGTCGATGCGCATGTCGGGGGTCGGCACGCCCACCTGGACCAGGGTGCCCGCCAGGTCCCGGGCGTAGAAGGCCTGTTCCATCACCTTCGGATTGCCCACCGCCTCGATGCAGACGTCGGCCCCGTTGCCGTCCGTCCAGCCCCGTACCGCCTCCACCGGATCGGTCGTGTTGGCGTCCACCGTGTGTGTGGCGCCGAACTGCGTGGCGACGTCGAGCTTGCGGGCGTCCCGGTCGATGGCGATGATCGTCGTGGCCCCGGCCAGCGCGGCCCCGGCGATGGCCGCGCAGCCCACCCCGCCGCAGCCGAACACGGCGACCGAGTCGCCCAGTCCCACCGCACCGGTGAACATGGCGGAGCCGAGCCCGGCCATCACCCCGCAACCCAGCAACCCGACCGCCTCCGGCCGTGCCCGCGGATCGACTTTGGTGCACTGCCCCGCGGCCACGAGGGTCTTGTCGGCAAAGGCGCCGATACCCAGCGCGGGGGACAGCGTCGTGCCGTCGGCCAGGGTCATCTTCTGGCGGGCGTTGTGCGTGGCGAAGCAGTACCAGGGTCGCCCGCGCCGGCAGGCCCGGCATTCCCCGCACACGGCGCGCCAGTTCAAGACGACGAAGTCGCCGGGCGCCACCGATGCCACGCCTTCCCCGACCGCCTCGACGACGCCGGCCGCCTCGNNGGTCGGTGTGGCAGACCCCGCAGGCCTTGATGGCGACGACCGCCTCCCCGGGGCCCGGATCCGGCACGACGATCTCTTCCAGCGTGACCGGTGCACCCTTCGCCTTCGACACCACACCACGCACGGTGGAGGACATTCGTGCTCCCTCTGAGGGCACTAGTCCCCTTATGGG
>PKYA01000103.1 GCA_003133545.1 Acidimicrobiaceae bacterium
TGATCGACGAGGCGCGGACCCCTCTCATCATCTCGGGGCCGGCCGACGAGGCGGCCCAGCTGTACTACCAATTCGCCGCCATCGCCCGGTCCTTGACCCGCGACGTGGACTACGAGGTCGACGAGGAGAAGAAGACCGTCGTGCCCCTCGAGTCGGGCATCGAGAAGGTGGAGAAGGCGGTGGGCGTCGACAACATCTATGACGCCGTCTCGACCAACTACGTGCACCAGTTGACCAAGGCGCTCACCGCCAAGGATCTCTACAGGCGGGACAAGGACTACCTGGTCGCCAACGGCGAGGTGAAGATCATTGACGAGTTCACCGGCCGCACCCTCGAGGGGAGGCGGTGGTCCGACGGACTCCACCAGGCAGTCGAGGCCAAGGAGCGGGTGGTCATCAAGGAGGAGAACCACACCTGGGCGACCGTCACGCTGCAGAACTACTTCCGCATGTACGAGAAGTTGTCGGGCATGACCGGTACGGCCGAGACGGAGGCCGGTGAGTTCGCCGGCACGTACGGCCTCTCGGTGGTCCCCATCCCGACCAACAAGGAGATGATCCGGGGCGATCATCCCGACCTTGTCTTCAAGACCGAGGAGGCCAAATTCAACGCCGTCGTCGAGGACCTCGTCGAGCGCCACGAAAAGGGGCAGCCGGTCCTGGTCGGCACGGCATCGGTCGCGAAGTCGGAGCTGCTCTCCCGGCTTCTCGAGAAGCAGGGCTTGCCCCACAACGTCCTCAACGCCAAGCAGCACTTCAGGGAGGCCGAGGTGGTGGCCCAGGCGGGCCAGCGGGGCTCCCTCACCGTTGCGACCAACATGGCCGGGCGCGGTGTCGACATCATCTTGGGCGGCAACGCCGAGCTGCTGGCCCAACATGAACTGGCGGCCGAAGGCGTGGACCTCACCACGGAGGAGGGGGCAGCCGAATTGAAGCGCCGGCAGGTCGCGCTGGAGGCCCGTTGCAAGGCCGAGGGCGACGAGGTGCGCGCGCTCGGTGGCCTCTACGTGTTGGGCAGCGAGCGCCACGAGAGCCGCCGTATCGACAACCAGTTGCGGGGCCGCTCGGGCCGGCAGGGTGACCCGGGGGAGAGCCGCTTCTACCTGAGCCTCGACGACGAGCTGCTGCGCCTCTTCGCCACCGGCGCCATGAGCTGGGTCATGGGACGCACGCTGCCCGAGGACGTGCCCATCGAGTCCAAGACGGTGGCCAAGGCCATCGAGCGGGCCCAGAACACGGTCGAGGCCCGCAACGCGGAGATGCGCAAGGACAACCTCAAGTACGACGAGGTGATGGACCAGCAGCGCAAAGTCATTTACGAGCGCCGTCTGCAGATCATCGACGGCGACGACCTCGAGGACAAGACGGAGGACCTCCTGGCCGGTGCGGTCGAGAAGCAGGTGACCGAGACGTGCCCCAGCGACTACCAGGAGGAGTGGGACCTCAAGGGCTTGATCGACGGCCTGACCCAGTACTACCCGACCAAGTTCTCGGTGGACGACCTGGCGCAGGCTGCGACCACCGAGGACCTCGTCGAGAGCATCGAGGAGGAGGCGCTCGAGTACTACGAACAGCACTCCGAGTCCATGATCGGCGGGGCCGAGTTCATGCGCCAGATAGAGCGCGAGGTCATGCTGCAGATCATCGACGCCCGCTGGCGCGATCACCTGGCCGAGATGGACAACCTCAAGGACGGCATCCATCTGCGCTGGACCGTCCAGGCCGACCCGCTGAACGCCTGGCAGTCCGAGGGCTACTCCATGTTCGGCCAACTGGTCGAGGTGATCGACAACGACTATCTCACCTACATCCTCCATGTCGAGACGGTCGACGACGCGGCGAGCGAGCCCGACCTCGACCGTGCCGTCTACGCGGCGGCGGAGGATCCGGTGGCCGAGACGGGCGCGCTTGCCGGCGCCCTGGCCACAGAGTTCGGCACCAACGTGGCCCCGGTGGCCCAGGCGCTCCCGGCCACGCCGAAGAGCGCGTCCAATGGGACGAAAGCCCAGATGAAGCGTCCCAACGCCCCTGACCCCGACGCCCTGGTGCCCATCACGAAGGCCCAGCACGAAAAGGTCGGGCGCAACGACCCGTGCTGGTGCGGGAGCGGGAAGAAATTCAAGTTGTGCCATGGCGCCGCCTGAGGGCGGCTCGGCCGAGGCACCCCGTGACTTCGCGGCCGAACTGGAGGAGTCCGCGGGCCGGCTGACCGAGGCCGAGCGCTACCTGGGTCTGGACCGGTTGACGGCCCGGCGGGCCGGGCTGGAGAGCGAGGCCGCCCGCCCCGACCTCTGGGACGACAGCGACCAGGCCGTGGCCATCACCAGCGAGCTCGGTCGGGTGACGGCCGACCTCGAGCAATTGACGGCGTTGCGCACGGAGCTGAACGACGCCAACGCCTTGCAGGAATTGGTCGAGGAAGCGCGCGGGGAGGGTGCGCCGGACGCGCCGCTCGAGAAGGAACTGGTCGAGACGGTCGACGGTTTGCGAAGCCGTCTCTCGACGTTGGAGCTGCAGTCGCTCTTCTCGGGAGAGTACGACGAGCGCGACGCGGTGGTCGAGGTGCATGCCGGCGCGGGTGGCACCGACGCGCAGGACTGGACCGAAATGATGCTGCGCATGTACCAACGCTGGGCCGAGCGGCGCGGTTTCAGCGTCGAGCTGGACGAGGCGACCGAGGGGCAGGAGGCCGGACTCTTGTCGGCCACGTTCATTGTGCGCGGCCGGTTCGCCTACGGCCTGTTGGCCACCGAGCGCGGCGTGCACCGGCTTGTGCGCATGTCACCGTTCGACTCGCAACACCGTCGCCAGACCAGCTTCGCCTCCATGGATGTGACGCCGTTTTTAGAGGACGTCTCGAACGAGGTGGAGATCGACGAGAAGGACCTGCGCATCGACACCTACCGCTCGTCGGGCGCCGGCGGCCAGCACGTGAACAAGACCGACTCGGCCGTGCGCCTGACCCACCTTCCCACCGGTCTGGTGGTGTCGTGTCAGAACGAACGGAGCCAGCACCAGAACAAGGCCAAGGCCATGCAGATTCTCGGGGCCAAGCTGGCGGACCGGGCTCGCAACGAGCGCAAGGCCGAGATGAACGCGTTGAGTGGTGACCGCGCCGACAACGCGTGGGGCAACCAGATCCGCTCGTATGTCATGGCGCCGTATCAACAAGTGAAGGATCTGCGCACGCTGCACGAGACGGGGAACATCGTGGCCGTGCTCGACGGCGACCTCGACGCGTTCATGGAGGCGGAGCTACGCCGCCAACGCGGGAGTGCGGAAGGCTGAGCAGCGCAGCGCCTGACCAGCGCAGGGGGCCTGACCAGGCCGGAGGGATGCCGGCAGCGGAGACTATGACTCCCAACTGCAATGTTGGAACGGTAGTATCACGGGATTGCACCGGCACACCCTGATGGACTCTGATGGACAGCAACGTGGGTAGGTGCGCAACGCCACAAAAACCATGATCCGATTCGACAACGTCACCAAGACCTATAAGGGATCGACCGTCGCATTGCGCGACATCTCCGTCGAGATCGACAAGGGCGAGTTCGTCTTCCTGGTCGGGTCGTCGGGCTCGGGCAAGACGACGTTCATCCGGTTGCTGCTGCGCGAGGAGCTGCCCGACAGAGGGCAGATCTGGGAGGCCGGCCGCAACATCGTCGACCTACCCAAGTGGCGGGTGCCCTACCTGCGCCGCAACATCGGTTGTGTCTTTCAGGACTTCCGCCTGCTCCCGAACAAGACGGTGTTCGAGAACGTGGCGTTCGCGCTCGAGGTGATCGGCCGGCCGCGTCACGTCGTAGCCAACCAGGTGCCCCAGGTCCTCGACCTGGTCGGCCTGGCCAAGAAGACGGACAACCTGCCCGGGGAGCTCTCGGGCGGGGAGCAGCAGCGGGTGGCCGTGGCCCGCGCCTTCGTGAACCGCCCCCTCATCTTGCTGGCCGACGAGCCCACCGGAAACCTCGACCCTCAGACGAGCCAAGGGATCATGCAGCTTCTGGACCGCATCAATCGCACCGGCACGACCGTGGTCATCGCCACGCACGACGAGGTCCTGGTCGACAAGATGCGCCGCCGCGTCCTTGAGCTGAGCAACGGCATGCTCGTGCGCGACCAGAGGCGCGGCGTGTACGGCATCGACGGCAGCGGCGGGCCCATAGAGGACGTGGGCTGAGCCGTGCCGGTCTCGGTCGATTACGTCGCCCGCGAGACGGCGTCGAACCTGTGGCGCAACCGCTTGATGACCGTCGCCGCCGTGCTCACCGTGGCGGTCTCCCTCACCTTGGTGGGTGCCGCCTTGTTGCTGCGTCAGGGCGCGGCGAACGCGTCAGGCCAGTGGGAACGCGGGACCCAGGTGACGGTGTGGTTGAAGCCCGCTGCCAATGCCCAGGAGATCCATGCCGTGGGGACGCAGCTGGCCCAGCTCGCCTATGTGCGCCAGCCCTGCGCCTACTGGAACAAGGCCCGTAACTTCGTCGAAGCGCGCAAGCTCTTGCCCTCCGACGTGCTCCAGGCCACCACCCAATCCGAGATGCCCACCTCCTACTGGTGCACACCCGTGCAACTCTCCGACGCCAACCAGGTCATCGCCGCCTTCCGCGGCACGCCCGGGGTGCTCACGGTGACGGCGCCCCTGCAGCAGATCCACACCGAGGAGAAGGTGATCAACGTCTTGAAGTGGGTGCTGCTGGGCATCGCCGTCGTGCTCATCGTCTCGGCGGCCGTGCTGATCTTGAACTCCATACGCATGGCGATCTTCGCTCGCCGCCGCGAGGTATCGGTGATGAAGCTGGTGGGCGCGACCAACTGGTTCATCCGGGTGCCGTTCATGTCCGAGGGGTTGATCCAGGGCCTCCTCGGCTCGGCGTTCTCCGCCGTGGCCGTCTACATCTTGTACCTCCTCATCAACCACGCCGGCGGCGGCACGGATTCGAGCAACGTCTTCAGCGCCATGCACATGACCGGGTGGGAGGTCTTCTCGACCGATGTCGTCGTGGTGTTCGTCGGCGTGCTGATCGGATCGCTCGGTTCGGCCATCGCCATCCGGCGCTTCCTCGACGTCTAACGGGCACGCGCCTGGCGGCGCGCCGCTTGGACGTCGCCCGGCGTGCAGACGAACCGCCGCAGGGTCGTGCCCTGATAGACGAAGGAAAAGTCTGGACCCGAGAGCGCCTGGCAATGCCGGATGATCCAGATCATGTCGGGATTGCGGGAGCGGGGTGCCACGGCGGGCGTGGCATTGATGATCTTCCCCTCGGCCACGTCGCGCCGGAGCTGGGCCAGCGTTGGTGAGGGGACCTGGCCGCTGAAGCCGCCAACGGGTAAGAACTCGCGCCCGGTGGCGAAGATGTAGCCGGAGGCCAGGTAGGACGATTCGAAGACGTCGACGGCCTGGTCGGTGGGGAACGCATCGGCGTACCGCACGAGTTTGGGCCAGCCCACAGCCCGGTAATGCGCGGGACCGACCTGGGTGATGTCGGTGATCCGGGCCGGTTGGTAGGGGGTGTCGAAGGGGCCCTCGCCCGTGTTGACCACCGAGGCGCTGGCCCAGACCGAGCTCGAGAGCAGGGCGACGGCGGCCAGCCCGAGCCCCCACGAGATCGACCACACGGACCCGTGGCCGCGCCGGAGCGAGCCGGCCAGAATGCCGGCGGCCAGCGTGGCGACCACCACCAGCCACGCGATGATCCAGGGTCGGATGCCGGCATTGGGGGGCACGAGGGTGACGGCGTACGCCGTGCTGGCGAGGACCGTCAGGAGCACCGTCACCCTGGTCAACGCCCGGTCCCGCCGTCGCCAGGCCGCCGCCGCCCCGAGGCCGCACAGTGCCGCCAGCGCAGGGACCAGCGCGGCCAGGTAGTACGAATTGAGGTAGCGCCCGCTGCTGAAGAAGGCCCACGTGAGCACCAACCACCCGGACCACAGGATGGTCGCCGCCCGGAGAGCGTCGGTGCGCGGCCTGCCCCGGCGCAGCACCAGCAGCGCCGCCGCCGCCACGACCGCGGGCACCACGACCCAGGCCACGTCGCGACCGAAGACGCCGCGCAGAAGCCTGTCCCACCCGGCCGGGATGGAGGCGGTGCCCAGGTCGTTGGCGGCACCGATCCGGCTCGCCTCCACTAAGAAGTGCGACGGTGGGCTGCATCCCTGCTGGTGCACCTCCGTCGCGGCGAAACGGTTTATGCCGTTGTAGACGAAGACCTGGGCGAAGAGCGAGTCGTTGCAGCTCCCGTCGACGTAGGGCCGGTCGTGGGCCGGGACCACCGAGACGGCGGTCATCCAGCTGAGCGAGACAATGCCCACCACGAGGGCGCAGGCGGCGACATGCCCGACGCGCCGCAGGAGCGTGGCGGCGGGGGCTGCGATCAGATAGGCGGCGAAGAGGGCGGGCAGTATCAGCCAGGCCTGGAGCATCTTGGCCTGGAAAGCCAGGCCGACCCACACCCCGGCCACGAGCAAGGGCCGCAGCCGGCCCGTGACGAGGGCATTGGTCGTGGCATCGGCCGCCAGGACCAGGAGCAGGATGAGGACCGAATCGGAGATGTTGCCCCGGTTCAACAAGACGGTGACCGGGCTGACGGCCAGTACCAGGGCGGCCACCAGGCCGGCGCCCGGACCGGCCACCCAGCGGACGGCCCGGTAGAGCACGAGCACCGTCAACGCGCCCTCGATCACCTGAGGGAGCACGATGGCCCACAGGTGGAAGCCGAAGACACGCAACGACAGGGCCTGGAGCCACAGCGCGCCGGGCAACTTGTCCACCGAGATGGTGCCCCACGGGTCGGCGGCACCGAAGAGGAAGTTGTGCCAGCTCTCCGACATGCTGCGGGCCGCCGCGCCGTAGAAGGGCTCGAGGTTGATGCTCCCGATGCCCCAGGCGTACATCACCACGGCCACGGCGGTGACGGCGAGGAGCGCGGGGCGGGCCCAACGCGGCTGGTCGGGAGGCGAGCGCCACACGCGCAGGGCGCGGAATCGTCCACCGGGCGGCCCACCGCCCGCCTGCCGCGCGTCCCCCACGCGAGCAACTTAGTTCGGCACCTCATGGACAAGCTGGTTTTGTGCGTCGAGTGTGCACGGGTGCGTGCAGTCGAAGAATTGCAGGCAGCCGCGGATTTTCAGCCGGGCAAGGATCGCGGCAAGGTTTCGGGCAAAGGTCGGTGTCCATGCTCCTCGTTGCCACCCGCGCCCGCGGGCGGCGGGGCGAGAGTGAGGAGCACGACATGGCCAACACCACCACCATCACCGGGAACCTGACCCGGGAACCCGAGATCCGCTACACGCGCGAGGGCCAGGCCACGGCGCAGCTGGGCGTCGCCGTGAACCGTCGTTGGCAGGACCGCACCACCCAGGAATGGCAGGAGGCGACGTCGTTCTTCGACGTCGTGTGCTGGCGTGACCTGGCCGAGAACGTCGCATTGAGCCTCTCCAAGGGAATGCGCGTCGTGGTCACCGGGCGACTCGAGCAGCGGAGCTGGGAGACCGAAGAGGGCGAGCACCGCTCGAAGGTCGAGATCACAGCCGATGAGATCGGGCCGAGCCTCCGTTTCGCCACGGCCGACGTGCAGCGCACCGAACGGCGGGTGCCGGCGGACGGTCCGGGATCGGATCCGGTGGACGAGGAGGACGGGGCAGCGCCGGGATCCGTCGCGGTCGGGGCGTGAGTGCCGGCCTGGCTGATCTGGCCGGTCTACCTCCCCGTGACGACGATGGTCGGCAGGCTCACCCTGCTGGCCATGAGCGACCTGGCGCGCCATTCGCTCGCGCTGGTGCCGGTCGTGGCCATCCCGGTCGTGCTCTGGGCGGCGCGCCGGCTCGTGATGCTCCACCGGTGCCGGCGCTCTTCGCCCCGCGCGCCTCTTTCGTGAAGGATGAGGTCTTCGAGATCTGCGCCGCGCTCGCTCTGGGCGAGTCGCTGCTCGAGCGCGTGGGCCGGCGCCGTGAAGCTGCCGGCCTGGCCGCCGTCTTCGCCATGGTCGAGGGACGACTCGTGCGCGCAGGTCGGGCCGATGCCGGCGCGCCGTGACAGCCGGCGTTAGGGCCCGGCCGGGTCCTCGTCCTGGTCGTAGGTGAGCGAGAGGGAGTTCACGCAGTAGCGCAGTCCGGTCTCGGTCGGACCGTCGGGGAAGACATGGCCGAGGTGACCCCCGCAGCGGGCGCATACGATCTCGGTGCGGGTCATCCCGAACGTGCGGTCTGAATGCTCCACGATGGTACCGGCCGTCTTGGCCCGATCGAAGCTGGGCCAGCCCGACCCGGACTCGAACTTGGAGTCGGTGCCGAAGAGCTCCGCGCCGCAGCCCGCGCAGCGGAACACCCCTTCGCCGTCGACATGCAGCAGCTCGCCCGACCACGCAGGCTCGGTCCCGGCGCGCCGCAGGACCGCATAGCGATCGGCCGGCAGCTCCGCCCGCCACTCCTCGTCGGTCTTGGCAATCTCGAACTCCACGTCGGCGCGCTGCCTTCCTCTTTTGCGGGTGAACATCATTATCTCCTCGGCGATTGCAACGCCGGACGCTCTAGAAGTATTTCGGTGTCGCCCCCACTGCGGCGTAGCAAGACTCGACGAGTCGGTGGGCGCGGGCGTCGCCGGTGAGGCTCATCGACATCTCGTTCATGACATAGCCGATGGCCAATTCGTTCTCGGGATCGGCGAAGCCGTAGGACCCTCCGGCCCCTCCGTGGCCGAACGACCCCTCGCCCCCGAAGAGCGCGAAGGGGTTGGCGACCCAGAAGCCCAGGCCGATGTGCTGTTCCATATCGAAGCCCAGCGAACCGAAGACCCGGTCGGGCCCGAACGTCCGCACGGTCCGGGCTTCGTCCACCTGAGCCCTGGTCAGGATCGGCTCCGCGGGGCCGCCCTCGACGGTGCCCACGAGCCCGGCGTAAAAGCGCGAGAGCGAGGTGGCATTCGTGATGCCGTTGGCGGCGGGCACCTCGGCGGCGTGCCACTCCCGCCGGTTGGCCCAGTGGGGATCGGAGAAGGCCCCGCCGGCGTTGAGGGCCCGGGCCAGCAGGGTCGAGGAGAAGTTCGACGGCAGACCGCTGCCGGACCCTGAACCCCCTTCGGGCAGCAGGGTGCCGATGATCGGGGACACCCGGTGCTCGTGCTCCTCGGGCAGGCCGATCCAGAACTCGAGTCCCAGCGGCCCGGCGATCTCCTCGGCGAAGTAGGTGCCCAGCGTCCGCCCCGTGACCCGGCGCACGACCTCGCCGACCAGCCAGCCGTAGGTCAAGGCGTGATACCCGTGGGCCGTGCCGGGCTCCCAGAACGGCTCCTGCGCGGCCAGCGCGGCGACGACGGGGTCCCACGCCTGGACCTCCTCGGGGCGCAGCCTGGCGTCGAGGGCCGGCAGCCCGGCCTGATGGGTGAGAAGCTGGAGGACGGGGACGTGCTCCTTCCCACCCTGGGCGAACTCGGGCCAGTAGGTGGCGACCGGGGCGTGGAGGTCGAGCTCGCCCCGCTGCGCCAGCAGGTTGGCGCAGGCGGCGGTGGCACCCTTGGTGGTCGAGAACACGAGCTGGAGCGCATCTGGTCCGTAGGGCCGGCTCCGCGCGGCATCGAAGGAGCCGCCCACGAGGTCCACCACCTTCCGGCCGCCCGCGTGGAGGCAGAAGGCTGCGCCGGTCTCGCGACCGGCCTCGAAGTTGTGGGTGAAGGCCTCGGCCACGGCCTCGAAGCCGGGCTCCACGAGGCCGTCGATGGGGGAGCTCGCCGTCATGCCGCCAGGCCCACGCCGGCCGCACCCATGAGAAAGAGGAAGTTGTCGGTGTAGAACGCACGGCGCACCTCGTCGCCGGCGTCACCGAGGGATGCTTCGAAGCGCTCCACTGGTTTGCGCCCTCCTTCCACATGGGGGTAATCCGAGGAGAACATGACCAGGTCGGGCCCGTCCTGCGCAACAATCCACCCGACGTCCTCGGTGGGATACGGCGTGAACCGGACCTGGCGGTGCACGTAGTCGGCCGGGCGCAGGGACAGGTTCTGCAGCCGCTCCTCGTGGCGACAGAACGCCTCGAAGGCGGATTCCATCTGGCGCAGCCACGAGGGGACCCAGATGGCGCCCTGCTCGATGACCCCGATACGCAGTCCGGGGAAGCGCTCCAACACCCCGTCGAAGATCATGGTGGCGAGCGTCTGCGCCGGGGGGACCGGGATGGCCATGTAGTCGACCGACCGGAAGTTCTCGTCGCCCCCGTGAAAGTCGGGCGGGACGGGGAGGCCGTTGATGAAGTACTTAGGGCTGAGGAGCTCCCCGGTGCCACCGACGTGGAAGACGACCGGGATGCCCGCCTCCTGCGCCTGGGCCCACACGGGGAACAGGTCGCGGTGGCTGGGGGAGAACGAGGGCGGGCAACCGGAAGCCACCAGGAGGGCGGCGGCACCCTGGGCCAGCGCGTCGCCGGCCGCCCGGACCGCCTTCTCGGGGTCCACGAGCGGCACGTAGCACGAGGGCAGGAGCCGGTGGTCGACCGCGCAGAACTCGAGCATGCCGCGGTTGTGCGCCCGTGCCGCCGCGTAGGCCAGTTCGGGGTCACGCCCGTGCTCCAGATTGTGCAGCCGGCTGTTGTGGAACGTGTTGAACACCAGCTGGCTGCTGAAGCCGAGCAGGTCCAGCGCCCGCGGCCGGTCCTCGGCGATGAAAGAGCCCGTGGCGGCGAAGTTCTTGCGCTGCATGATCTCCGCGGCTTCGGCGGCGCGGTACGCCGCGCTGGCGTGGCGGTCGCGCAGGCGGTCGAACGAGGTCGCCAGGTCGCGCTGTTGCTCCTCAGGGTTCCCGGTCTGGCGCAGCTCGTTGCCACCGTGGTACCGCAGGACCGGGAGGCGGTCCCGAAAGCGCGGCTCGGCATGGTCGCGCAACCAGGTCGGGGTTTCCATCAGGTGGGCATCGGCGTCGTGGACGATCCGGCCCTCGCAGTACGGCACGGGTTCCTCCTTTCGTCGCCCCGAGTCTTCCAGGGCGCCGCCCGCCGTGCCCGCCGGCCGCCGTGGCGGCGCCACCGCACCCGGCGCGCCACGCCTGCAGGGCGCTCCGCTCGGCCCCCTCCCTGGTCTCGAACCACCCGGGGGACCGCGTGGCGCCCGCTCCGGACCACTCGATGGTCCAGCGCCACCGCTGCCGCCGGCGCACCAGGGTCCTCTTCGCGCGGATGAACACCCGGGAGTCGTCGATCCGTAGTTGTCGCGCCCTCCGTCGGCTTGTGCCCCCGTCCACCATCTTGGGGATTATCGGGGAACTCTGTGAGCGAACTGTTGTGCATCTTTGAGGAAGTGCTCAGGGGTTCGCCTGACGCCCCGCTCAACGGACGCCCCGTCAGATCCGGCAGGCAGGCTTCTGTACGCTACCGACGACATGGACCTGCGCGACCGACCTCGAGACGCCGCCTTCCGGGCCGAGGTCCGGCAGTTCCTCGAAATACATCTGGTCGGTGACTTCGCCGCCTTGGGGGGTCGGGGCGGCTCGGGCGACGAGACGTTCGGCTTCGAGACCCGGCTCCGCTGGGAGAGGGTGCTGGCCGACGGCGGGTGGACGTGCCTGGGTTGGCCCACTGAGTACGGCGGCCGGGGTGCGTCCATCACCGAGCAGGTCATCTTTCACGAGGAGTACGCCCGGGCGTGCGCGCCGGGACGCGTCAGCATCCTGGGTGAAGGCCTGCTCGGCCCCACCTTGATCCATTACGGCTCCCCGGCGCAGAAGGAGCGGTTCCTGCCCCCCATCCGGGCCGGCACCGAGTTGTGGTGCCAGGGCTATTCCGAGCCCGACGCGGGGAGCGATCTGGCCAACGTCAAAACACGGGCCGAGCGGGACGGCGACGAGTGGGTGATCACCGGGCAGAAAGTCTGGACCTCGCTGGCCCATCAGGCCGACTGGTGCTTCGTCGTGTGCCGCACCGATCCTGCCGCCCTGCGCCACAAGGGTCTTTCCTACCTGTTGGTCCCGATGGACCAGCCCGGGATAGAGGTGCGGCCCATCATGCAGTTGACCCGGACCAGCGAGTTCAACGAGGTCTTCTTCGACGGGGCACGCACCCATCGGGACAACGTGGTCGGCGCGGTGGGCGAGGGATGGAGAGTGGCCCTTGCCACCTTGGCCTTCGAGCGGGGCGTCGCCCTCCTCGGGCACCAGCTCGGCTTCGTGCGTGAGCTGGACGCGATCGTTGCCCTGGCACAGGAGAACGGACGGTCGCGCGATGCCGTCGTCCGCCAGCGCCTGGCGCGGGCGTATGCCGAACTGTCGATCATGCGCTACAACACCCTGCGCAGCCTGTCGGGCATCGACGGACCGGTGGCCCCGCCCGAGGCTTCCGTGGCCAAGCTCTACTGGGGCAGCTGGCACCGCCGCCTCGGCGAGCTCGCGCTGAGCGTGCTCGGGCCGGCGGCCGCCGTGCTCGAGAGTGGCCCCTACGAGCTGAACGCGTTCCAGCGTTCGTTCCTCTCCTCGCGCGCCGAGACGATTTACGGTGGCTCCAACCAGATCCAGCGCAACATCATTGGCGAGCGGGTGCTCGGTCTCCCGCCCGAGCCGAAAGGGGCCGCGTGAGCCTGCAGGCGTCATTTGATCCGCCGCCACCCCCCACCCCACCGGGCGGCCACGGCCTCTTGGTGGACAAGGTGGTGATCGTGACCGCGGCGGCGGGGACCGGGATCGGCTCGGCCACGGCCCGGCGTTGCCTCGAGGAGGGGGCCTCGGTCGTGCTCTCCGACGCCCACGCGCGGCGGCTCGCCGAGACGGCGGAGCAGCTCGTCGCCGAGACGGGGGGTGCGGTGCACGCCGTCCCCTGTGACGTGACGGACGAGGCCCAGGTACAGGCGCTCTACGCGGCGGCCGTCGCGCGTTTCGGCCGCTTCGACGTGGCCGTGCACAACGCGGGGCTGGGCGGCACGGTGCCCCTGGTCGACATGACCGACGCGCAGTGGTCGACGGTGCTCGACATCACGCTGACCGGGACGTTCCGCTGCACCCGGGCCGCCCTGACCCGGCTGGTGCCCCAGGGGCGCGGCGTCATCGTGAACAACGCGTCGGTGCTGGGCTGGCGGGCGCAGCCCGGGCAGGCCCATTACGCCGCGGCCAAGGCCGGGGTCATGGCGCTCACGCGCTGCGCGGCGGCCGAGGCGGCGCCGGCCGGCGTGCGGGTCAACGCGGTGTCGCCCAGCCTGGCCGAGCACCCGTTCCTCAACCGCGCCATCCCTGACGAGGACCTCGCCGTGCTGCGCCGCCGCGAGCTCTTCGGGCGGGGTGCCGAAACCTGGGAGGTGGCCAACGTCATCGTCTTCTTGGCCAGTGACTACTCGTCGTACATGAGCGGAGAAGTGATTTCCGTGTCGAGCCAGCACCCGTGACGCCAACCCCCGGCGCCGGGCGGCCGGAACCCGCCACCGGCACGGGCATCGGTGGGGCGCCGGTCGAGGACGAGGACCCCCGGGCCGACCTGACCTGGGGGACCATTCCCAACCTGGTCGCCCGGGCCGCGTCCCTCCACGGCGGTATCGAGGCGCTCGTCGACGGCGACGTGCGGCGCACCTATGCCCAGCTGCCGGGCGAGGTCGACCTTTATGCCCGCGCCTTCGTCGCCGCCGGAGTGGGTCCGGCGGAGCGCGTGGCCATCTGGGCGCCGAACAGCGCGGCGTGGATGCTGGCGGCCTTGGGCGCCCTGCGGGCCGGCGCCGTGCTGGTGCCGATGAACACGCGGTTCAAAGGCGCCGAGGCTGCGTACATCCTGCGCGCCGCGGGCGCGACCACCCTGGTCTCGGTGCGCGGCTTTTTGGGGGTGGACTACCCCTCGCTCCTGCACGGGGAGGCGACGGGTGACCTGGCTCGGATCGTCCTGCTGCAAAGTGAGGGAGGGGCCGCCGAGACCCCCGCGGGCGTGGAGATGATGAGCCTGGATTCGTTCTGCGCCGGCGGCGAAGGGGTGGACCCCGCTGTCGCCGCGGCCCGCGCCGCGGCCCTCGGGCCCGATGACGTCTCCGATCTCATCTTCACCTCTGGAACCACGGGACACCCGAAGGGCGCGGTGGCGACCCACGGCCAGTCGTTGCGCACATTCGGCACCTGGGCGTCGATCGTCGGCCTGGCTCCGGCCGATCGCTACCTCGTCGTCAATCCGTTCTTCCATACCTTCGGCTACAAGGCCGGGATCCTGGCCTGCCTGATGGCGGGGGCCACGGTCATTCCCGAAGCAGTCTTCGACGCCCGCCGCGTCATGGAGCGCATCGCCCAGGAGCGCATCACGGTGCTCCCGGGGCCCCCGACGCTCTACCAGGCGCTCCTCGAGGAGCCGACCCTCCCGGAGTGCGACCTGTCCTCGCTCCGGCTCGGGGTGACCGGCGCGGCCATCGTCCCGGTCGAATTGGTCCGCGCCATGCGCGCCCAACTCGGGTTCTCGACGGTGCTCACCGCATACGGGCTCACCGAATCGTGCGGCACCGTGACCATGTGCCGGCGGAGCGACCCTCCCGAGACGGTCGCCGCGACGTCGGGCCGGGCCATTCCCGGACTCGAGGTGCTGGCCGTGGTCGACGGCGCTGTCGCGCCCCCCGGCGACCCCGGCGAGATCGTGGTGCGGGGCTACACCGTCATGGCCGGGTACTGGCAGGACGCGGCGGCCACCGCCCAGGCGATCGACGGCGACGGGTGGCTGCACACCGGCGACATCGGCGTGCTGGACGCCGAGAGGAACGTGACCATCACCGACCGGGTGAAGGACATGTTCGTCGTGGGCGGGTTCAACGCCTACCCGGCGGAGATCGAGGCCATGCTGCGGGCCCACCCGGCCGTGGCGCAGGTCGCGGTGATCGGTGTCCCCGACGAGCGGATGGGAGAGGTGGGTTGCGCCTATGTTGTGCCCAGGCCCGGACACGCCGGGCCATCGGGCGGCCCGGTGCGCGAGGCCTTGGGGAAGGAGCTCTTGCTGTGGGCCCGCCAGTCCATGGCCAATTACAAGGTGCCCCGTGGCGTCGTCGTGGTGGAAGCACTGCCGGTCAACGCCGGGGGCAAGGTGCTCAAACGAGAGCTGCGGGCGCGCTACGGCGCCGGGGAGGATCATGTGGTGACCAACGAGAGGAGCGACTGAGTGCGAGGCATCGTCTATACCGGCAACGGCGTGGAGGTCACCGACGCGCTGGAGGTGCGTCAGCCCGGACCCAAAGAGGTGCGCGTGCAGATGGCGGCGGCCGGCGTCTGCCACTCCGACCTGTCCGTCATCGACGGGACCATCCCCTTCCCCGCCCCGGCGGTCCTGGGGCACGAAGGTGCCGGGGTCGTAGAGTCGGTCGGCTCCGCCGTGACCTCGGTGCGGCCCGGCGACCACGTCGTCATCGCCACGCTGGCCAGTTGCGGGGCCTGCCGGGCCTGCAGCACCGGGCACCCCACCTGGTGCCGGAGCTCACTGGGCAACATTTCGACACCGTTCACCTTCAAGGGCGAGCCGGCGTCCAACTTCGCCGCCGCCTCGGTCTTCGCCGAGACCACCGTCGTGAGCGAGGTCCAGGCGGTGCGCATCCCCAAGGAGGTGCCCCTCACCTCGGCCTGCCTCATCGCCTGCGGGGTGTTGACCGGCGTCGGCGCCGTGCTCAACCGGGCCAAGGTCCGGCCGGGTGACACGGCGGCGGTCTTCGGCGTGGGGGGCGTGGGGCTCAACGTGATCCAGGGGCTGCGGATCTCCGGCGCGACGCGCATCGTGGCCGTGGACACCGTGGCGGGCAAGGAGTCCCTCGGCCGGCAGTTCGGCGCCACCCACTTCGTCGACGCCAGCGCCGGTGACGCCGCCGCCGCGGTGCGCGAGCTGACGCCGGCCAACCGGGAGTCGGCCGCCGGCGCGCTCTTCCCCCTGGGCGGGGTGACGTGGGCGTTCGACTGCGTCGGGCACCCGGCCGTGCTGCGCAGCGCGCTGGACTGCCTGGACTGGGGTGGCACGGCCGTGGCCATCGGGATCCCGCCCCGCGGGACCGAAGTGTCGGTCGACGTCAACGCTCTGGCCTACGTGGACCGCGGGCTCATCGGCTGCCGCTACGGGTCGTCCCGCCCACACCACGACATCCCGCTCATGGTGGACCTGTACCTGTCCGGCCAGCTCATGCTCGACGAGCTAGTCTCCCTCACCCGCCCTCTCGAACTGTTCAGCCAGGTGATAGACGAGATGCATGCAGGCAGAGTGGCGCGCGGCGTCCTCGTCTTCGACTAAGCAAGTTGTGTGGATGCGGGGGAAGCGACGGCGGGGGATGCCATGCTGAGCGGGGGTCGAACATGAAGGGTGTGCTGCTGGCCGGCGGGACGGGATCGCGGCTCTATCCGCTGACCCGGATCACCAACAAGCACCTGCTCCCGATCTTTGACCGGCCGATGATCGCCTGGGCGATCGAGGCCCTCGTCAACGCCGGCATCGACGAGATCATGCTGGTCACCGGCGGCACCCATGCCGGCGAGTTCCTCCGCCTGTTGGGCAACGGGCACGCATTCGGCATCGACCGGCTCTCCTACGGGTATCAGGAGAACGCAGGCGGCATCGCGGAGGCGTTGGGCCTGGCAGAGCGGTTCGCCGACGGCGAGCCCGTACTGGTGATGTTGGCCGACAACGTGATGGAGCGCTCCATCAAGCCCATGGTGGATGCATTCCGGGCCGAACCACAAGGGGCGCGGATCCTGTTGACCCCGGTGGAGGAGGCCGAGCACCTGCGCCACCTCGGCGTCCCGGTCCTTTCCACCGACGGACGGGTGGAGCGTATCGAGGAGAAGCCCGAGGTGCCCGCCAGCCATTTCGGCGTCACCGGCATCTACTGCTACGACGCCGACGTCTTTCGCATCATCCCCACGCTCACCCCTTCGGGCCGAGGCGAATTGGAGATCACGGACGTGAACAACCACTACGTGGACCGCGGCGAGATGGCGTTCGACGTGCTGGAAGGATTCTGGGGGGATGCCGGTGAGTCGATCGACGCGTACTACACGGTGAACGACTTCGTCCGCGCCAACGGGGCCAACCGGAGCTGAGCGGTCAGCCCAGGGGTTGCGCGGCGGGAGCGCCCTCGCGGGCTTCGCGGACGCTCCGTGCGATGCCGGGGCCGCTCAGCCCGAGGGTTTCGAGGATGTCGTCGGCCCGGCCCTGGGCGATGTACTCCCGGGGGACGCCGAGGACGCGGGTGAGCGGCCCGCGGTAGACCTCGGACTCGTGGCGGGCAGCCATGGCGTCGATGATGAAGGCCCCGGCTCCTCCGTGGCGCACCCCGTCCTCGGCCGTGACCACCAACGCGTGGCGGGCGGCGTCGGCGAGCATGGCGGGATCCGGGGGCGAAACGACGCGTACGTCCCACACCGTGGCCGCCACGCCTTCGGACGCGAGCTCCTCTGCGGCGACCAGGCACGCTTCGACGAGCTTTCCCACCCCCAGCAGGCAGACCGAGCCGTCGCCGTCGCGCAGCTGGCGCGCCGACAGCCCCTCGCTCACGGCATCGGCGTCGATGTGGCGCGGCGCCGTTTTGGGGAACCGGATGGTGGCGGGCCCGGGGAGCTCCAACGCGGTGCGCAACATCGGCGCGATCTCCTCGGCCGCCGAAGGTGCGAAGACAGTCATGCCGGGAATGGACAGAGCCAGCGCCATGTCGAGGATCCCGTGGTGGCTGGGTCCGTCGTCCCCGGTGATGCCGGCCCGGTCGAGCACGAAGACGACCGGACTGCCGTGCAGGCCGACGTCGAGGTTCGCCTGGTCGAAGGCGCGCGAGAAGAAGGTGGAGTAGACCGCGACAACCGGATGCCGCCCGCCCATGGCGAGCCCGGCCGCCGCCGTGACCTCGTGCTGCTCGGCGATGCCCACATCGAAGAACCGGTCGGGGAAACGGTTCTGGAACGGCAAGAGGCCGGTCGGCCCGGGCATCGCCGCGGTGAGGGCGACGATGTCGGGGTCCGCCTCGGCCTCGGCGATCAGCGCCCGGGTGAACGCGTCGGTGTAGGTGGCCGCCGGGATGTCGGCGCTGTCGACCAGCTCCACCGATCGGGGCGGCGAACCCTCGGGGGCCGTGTCGGGACCCGGGACCCGGATCGCCTTCACGTCGTGGAGCCGCTGCACCTCGTCGTCCTCGGCGGGGGCGTATCCGCGACCCTTCTGGGTGAGNNTCGTGGCCGTCGATCGGTCCGGCATAGCGGACCCCCAACGCCTCGAAGAAGACGTGGGGGGCCACGATCTCGCGCAGCGCACTGGTCAGGCCGAGCACGCCGGTCGCCGCCAGGTCGCCCAATGCGGGGATGTTGCGGATCCGCCGGCCCACCCGCTGGCGGGTCTGGACGTAGGTCCGGTTGAGGCGCAGGCTGGTCAGGCTCGAGGAGAGCTGCGAGATAGTCGGCGCGTAGGAGCGGCCGTTGTCATTGAGCACGATCACCACCCGCCGGCCCGAATGGCCGAGGTTGTTGAGCGCCTCGTAGGCCATGCCACCGGTGAGTGCCCCGTCGCCGAGCACGGCCACCACACGTCGGTCATCTTCACCCCGGAGATGAAAGCCGGTGGCGATGCCGTGGGCGTAGCTGAGGGCGGTGGAGGCGTGGCTGTTCT
>PKYA01000061.1 GCA_003133545.1 Acidimicrobiaceae bacterium
CGGCCACCGGCCAGGACGTCGAGACGGGAGAGGTCGGCGAACTGTGGGTGCGCTCCGAGGTGGTGGTGGTACCCGAATCGCAGGCGCACGACGCCGCCCTCCCCGACGGGTGGTTCCGCACGGGGGACATGGTGTCGGCCGACGCGGAGGGATACCTGTACCCGTCCGGTCGCCNNGTGACCGATGCCGAAATGGGCCATCGCGTCGGCGTGGCCGTCGTGGTCGGCACCCCGCTGAATCTCGAGGAGCTGCGGGGCTTTTGCAAGGGGCGCATCGCCAGCTTCAAGTTGCCTGAGCGGCTCCTGGTCGTCGACGAATTGCCCCTCTCGGATTTCGGCAAGGTGGACCGCAAGGACCTGCGGGCCCGGTTCGCCGCACCGGCACGGTGACGGCAGGGAGGTCGTGACATGACCGCGCTCACCAACGATGCGGCGCTCCGCATCTTCCGCACCATGACGACGATCCGGACGACCGAGAACCGGATCATCCGCGGCCTGAACTCCGGCGAGCTGACGATGACCTTCTACACGGTGCGAGGCCAAGAGGCCATCCCCGCGGCCATCGGCGAGCACCTGCGCCGCGAGGACTACATGGTCACCACCTACCGGGGCATGCACGACTGCATCGCCAAGGGAGTCCCACTGGAAGAGCTGCTGGCCGAGATGTGCGGCAAGTCCACCGGCACCTCGAAGGGCAAAGGTGGCCCGATGCACGTGTCGGACCCCCACTCGGGGCTCATGGTCACGACCGGGGTGGTCGGCGGCGGCTTGCCCATCGCAGTGGGACTGGCTCTCTCGAGCGCCCTGCGTGGGGACGGCCGGGTGACCGTGGTCAACTTCGGCGACGGGGCGACGAGCATCGGGGCCACCCACGAGGCGGTCAACCTGGCCGCACTGTGGCAGGTGCCGGTGGTGTTCGTCTGCCAGAACAACCGTTACGGCGAGCACACCAAGTTCGCCGACTACACCCGCAGCGCCAGTCTGGCCGAGCGCTTCGCCACCTACGGGCTCAGTGCCCGCGCCGTCGACGGCAACAGCATCGAGGCCATGAGCGAGGCGGCCGAGGCGGCCATCACCCAGGCCCGTTCCGGCGGCGGCCCGACTTTTCTCGAGTGCATGACGTACCGTCTTGGGGGTCACTCGTTCGGATCGACGACCGAGTACATGGATCCCGACGAGCTGGCCCGGGCCGAGGCCGAGGAACCGGTGGCGCGCAACCGCCGGTGGCTCGTCGCCGAGCGCGGCATCGGCGAGGACGTGCTCAACCAGATGGAGGCCGAAGTCGAGGCCCAGGTCGAGTCCGCGCTGACCTTCGCCAAGAACAGCGATCCACCACCGCCCGAGGAGCTGCACACCGACGTGTTCTCGACCATGGCGGCGTCGCCCCGATGACGCCGCAGCAACAGGCCAATGCGGCGGTGGCAGACCCGGTCTGCACACTGTCCGACGCCGTGAACCAGGCCATCGACATCGCCATGGAGGAGGACTCCGAGGTCTTCTGCCTGGGCGAGGATATTGAAGACCCGATCGGTGGAGTGATGAAGGGGACCAAGGGCTTGTCCACCAAGTACGGCCGGGACCGGGTCCGCAACACGCCGATCTCCGAGCAGGCCATCGTGGGCGCCGCCATCGGCGCCTCGCTGGTGGGCATGCGTCCCATCGCCGAGGTGATGTTGATGGACTTCTTCGCAGTGGCGATGGATCAGGTGGCCAACCACGCCGCCAAGCTGCGCTACATGTCCGGCGGGCGCACCAACGTCCCCATCACCATCCGGACCTCGGTCGGCGGCGGCCGGCAGTTCGGGGCCCAACACTCCCAGTCCCTCGAGGGGTGGATGATGCAGACGCCCGGTCTCAAGGTGGTGATGCCGAGCACGCCCCGCGACGCCAAGGGGCTCTTGTACACGTGCATATTCGACGACGACCCGTGTATCCACATGGAGGCTCTCACCCTGCTCTTCACCCGCGGCCCCGTCCCGGCGGGGCGCTACGCCATCCCGCTGGGGGTCGCCGACGTCAAGCGGTCGGGTGACGACGTCACCCTCGTGACCTGGGGCTGGCAGGTGCCTGAGGCGTTGGCCGCAGCCGAGCAGCTCGAGTCCGAGGGCATAAGCACCGAGGTCATCGACCTGCGGACGCTGGTACCGCTCGACATCGACGCCGTGCTGCAAAGCGCCGAGAGGACCAAGCGGGTCCTGATCGTGCATGCGGCAACGCAGTTCGCCGGTCCCGGGGCCGAGATTGCCGCGGTCGTCAGCCATGAGCTCTTCGGCGAGCTGGAGAAGCCGGTGGAGCGGATGGGCTCGGTGTACTCGCCGATTCCCTACGCCGCGGAGCTCGAGACGCTGCACTACCCCGAGCGCCTCCGTATAGCCGAAGCAGTGCGCCGGCTGGCGTGAGGCGGCCGTGAGCGACGCCGATCGAACCGTCATCCGGATTCCTCAGGCCGGCGTGGCCATGACCGAGGGGACGATCACCGAATGGCTGGTGGCCGAGGGCGACCGGGTCGTTGCCGAACAACCCATCTATGTGCTCGAGACCGAGAAGGTCGAGATGGAGATCGAGTGCCCGGCGGCGGGCGTGCTGCACATCACCGGGCGGACCGGGGAGACGTACCCCGTGGGGGAGGCCGTCGGGTATGTCGAAGCCGATTGAGAATTGACCTCGTTTGTTACCGAAGTACGACGGTTGACTCCCCGACTCGTCGAGATTGTGTGGATCCGAGAGAGGGAGCATGGACGTGAGCTATCTGAGTGACAGGGCGGACCTCGACGGCCGCGTGGCGATTGTGGTGGGCGGCGGGGGAGGGATCGGCCGTGCGTGCGCGAACGACCTGGCCGGGGCGGGCATGCGGCTCGCCCTGTGTGACCGCGACGGGGCGGCGCTCGCCGAGACGGCAGCCGCGCTCACCGGCGCCGGTGGCGACGTCCTCACGGGCGAGCTCGATGCGCGCGATGCCGACGCTCTGTCGGCGTTCTTTGCGGCGACCGATGCGCGCTTCGGCGGCCGCTGCGACGTGCTGATCAACGTCGTCGGTGGCACGTTCCGCCAACCGTTCACCGAGTCGACTCCGCGGGGATGGGATGCGCTGATCCGGACCAATTTCACCTGGCTGCTCCACTCGACGCAGCTCGGCGTTGCCCGCATGCGGCCCGGAGGCGGCAGCATCATCAACATCACCTCGATCGAGGCCTACCGGGCGGCGCCCGGGTTCGCGGTCTACGCCGCCATGAAGGCGGGCGTGGCGAGCCTCACCCGGACTCTGGCCGTCGAACTGGCCCCCGAGGGCATCCGGGTCAACGCCATCGCCCCCGACTTCATCGCCACCCCGGCGCTGTCCTCGCTGTCCGAAGACGTGCCCGAGGAGGTGATGGCCCTCCAACATCGCATCTCCACGCCGATGGGGCGGGTCGGCACCTACGAGGACGCCGGCGGCTGCGCCCTGTTCCTGGCCTCCAACCTGTCGTCCTTCGTCACCGGCTCGACCCTCCACCCCGACGGGGGCGCCATCGCATCGTCGGGGTGGTTCAACTGGCCGCAGGAGGGCTACCTCAATCACCCTCCCGGCCACGTGCTCGAGCGTCTCCTCGAAGGCTGAGCATCCGGGCACGCGGTTGCGCGCCACGATCTTCTGCGTGCTTCACGGACTTGGCTACGCGCCGGTCCCCAGACATGGAAGAAGGGTGGCACCGGAGCGCCACCCTTCTTCGCGTGCTGTGGCCGGTCGGCTCAGGTCTTCGCTGCGCAGGCCGGGGTCAAGCCGTACTTCTCGGCGAACTTCGTGTGCGATGTGGTCATCCAGAACCAGCAGTCCACGAGGTTCGGCTTGCCGGCGTGGAAGTTCAAGGGCGGCGACATGCCCCCCAGAGTGTTGCCGTGCAGCGAGTCCAGGCCCTTGAGGATCTCGGCCGAGGTGATGGTATTGCCGGGGTGACCGGCCTCGACGGCCGCCGCCAGGAGCAGGCCGCTGGTCCAAGCCTCATCGACTTCGCCGTTGTAGTTGGGGCTGCTCATGAGGGAGGGCTGATACTTCTTGAACGCCGAGACCATCGCCTCGGTCGCCGGGGTGTTGGTCACGTTGAACGGGATCTGCGGCTCGAAAGCCAACAGGTGGCCGTCGTCGAGGCCCGGCGTCGTCGCGAACTGGATGCCGACGGCACCGTCGCTGGCGATCATGGTCGGGAAGTAGCCCTGTTGGGCGCAGTCTTTCGCCACCGTCTCGACCACGGTGACGGAGTCACCAATGAAAAGGGCCTTCACTCCGGCCTGCTGCGCCGCCAGACATTCAGCGGCGTACGAGGGCGCCGAGTAGGAGATAGAAACGTTGTAGGCCAGCTTGAGGCCGTACTTCGCCCCGATGGCCTCGAGCGGGGCGACCAGTTCCTGACACGCAGGGGCTTCGGCGCAGTACATCACGCCGAAGTTGCTGGAGCCGACCTTCTTTGCCGCCGTCGCCACTGCTGCGGGCAGCGAGTCGTCCGTCTGTCCCGGAAAGAAAAAGTCCGGGTCGGTGAAGAACTGTTCCGCGGAGCCGTCGGCTCCCACAATTGGGATGTGCAGGCCATCGACGTACGATTGCCACGCGCCGGGACTTCCCGCCAGCGAGACGATGGCTTGGACGTGGTCCTGCTCGACGAACGTGTGCACGTCCGCCGTCGACGTGGCCGGGTTGGCGGAGTCGTCGGCCAGATAGAGCTTGATCTTGTGCCCGGCGATGCCGCCATGGGCGTTGGTGTAGTCGACGTACGCTTCATAGGCGCTGCGATTTATCACAACGCTCGAGGCTTGCGGACTGGTGCAGCTACAGATGTAGCCGATGGCAATCGGCGCCTTCGTGGCTGCCCCGCTCGGCGCCGCCGAGACGACGACGAAACCGACCGTCGCCACCGCGCATGCCGCCGCCGTGGCGAACACTCGGGACAGGAATTTGGGACTGTGCATGTACCCCCCAATGTCGATGTCGAAACCTACGGCTCTGTAATCTATCAATGCTTAACAACGCTGGCAATCATTTGTCCGAGCACCCCTCGCTGGGCCGGCGCCAGTCCCCTCGGGGGTGCCTGGTCTGAGGCCTGTCCGCTCGATTGCATTACGGTAGCAATAGTTAACCTCGCTGGCAATGATCCGCAGCGGCGGCAGCGGTCTCCCGTCCGGTATCAGCAGGCTACCGGAGGCCGCCTTATTCCGAGTCTCGTCGGCGCAACCTTCCGCCTGTAGCCGCCAAACCGCATGCCCGATCCAACCTCCTAGATTCTTCGGGCGTTCACTGCTTCGCACTGTTGTTCGTGGTTAATCCGACCGGAAGCTGCAAGAACGTTGCGTCATCTCACGAGGCAATGCAGCGGTTCCCCAGGCCGTTTACCGGGTCGGCGTGCCGAACGCGGGCGGGAGTCGGATCGCAAACGGAGGCGCCCGGCAGCCTCTTGCATTCCGACCGTGTAGGCGTAATCTTCTAGCAAACAGGAAGGCCGAGAGGGGGTGAGGGTCCGTGGGAGACCTTCTCGTTCGTGGTGGGAGCGTGATCGACGGGACCGGCGCGGCGGCCGTCGCAGCGGACGTCCGCGTGCGTGACGGGCTCGTGGTCGAGGTCGGGCCGGGACTCCGACCCGATGGCGAGCGTCAACTTGACGCCTCGGGTGCCGTCGTGACCCCGGGCTTCATCGACACGCACACCCACTTCGACCCTTCGGTCTTCTGGGCGCCGAGCGCGGACCCCATGCCCCAGCACGGGGTGACGACGGTCCTGACAGGGAACTGCTCTCTCTCGCTGGCCCCGCTCCGGGCCGAGCACCGTCGCGAGCTGAGCAGCGTGTTCGCTTATATAGAGGACCTGCCCGAGCGGGCGTTCGAGACCGCCATCCCGTGGTCCTGGGAGACGTACGGCGAATACCGCGCCGCCATGGGGAGGCTCGGCTTCGGCGTCAATATCGCGCCGCTTGTCGGCCACACCCCACTGCGGCTCTACGTGATGGGGGCGGACGCATGGGAGCGCGCCGCTGACGAGGCAGAGATCGAACGCTTGGCTGGGCTGCTCAACGAATGCCTGCGTGACGGCGCCTTCGGGCTGTCCACCTCGTTCTTCGATCGGGACGCCGACAACCGGCTGGTGCCATCGCAGTTCGCCGACGACGCCGAATTCGGCGCGCTCCTCGACGTCCTGGGGGCGCAGGATCGGGTGATCGAATTCGTCCCTGATTTCACCAATCAGCCCGAGGGCACCCGCCAGGGGATCGTGCGCATGGGCGACCTGTGCGGCCCGCGCCATGTCGTGATGACGTGGAACCTGCTCACCTTCCAGGCCATGGACGACGGGAGATTCGGGCGCGAGCTCCTCGCGCTGACCGAAGCGCAGCGGGCCGCGGGCGTGCGGGTCTTCCCCCAGGTCTCTCCGAGGCCGTTCGACCTGCGCATCAACTGGGACGCCAGCCTTTCCTTCATGGGCCTGCCGAACGGCTGGCACCGGGTCATCACCACGCACGGGCCCGACAAGCGCGCGCTCCTCGAGGACCCGCAGTGGCGCGCCGTGGCCAAGCAGGAGTGGGAGTCGGTTCCCCGCTCGGTGGCTTTCCCGCACCGCGAGCCTGAATTGGTCCGTTTTATCTCGGTGACCCGGCCGGAGAACGACCGATGGGTGGGCCGGACTCTGGCTGACCTGGCGGCCGAGCGCGGCGGCCACCCTTCGGACGTGTTGGCGGACTGGGTCCTGGAGAACGACTGCCATCCCGGGGTGCTGGCGATGGGTCTGGCCAACGGCGATCCGTCCGGGGTGGCCGAGCTGGTCAACCATCCGGACACGATCGTCTCGGCGAGCGACGCCGGCGCGCACCTCGAGATGATGTGTGCCGCGGGCGACACGACCCTGCTCCTGACCCGGCACGTGCGGGACCGTGAGGACCTGTCCCTCGAACAGGCGGTCCACGAGTTGACCGGCCGCCAGGCCGACGTGTTCGGCTTCCACGGCCGAGGACGAATCGCGCCCGGAGCCCACGCCGACCTCACTGTCTTCAGCCTCAATGAGCTGGCGTGGTCGGATGAGGAGTTCCTCGATGACGTGCCCGAGGGCGGTGGCCGCATGCGTCGGCCGCCCGGGGGCTACCGCTTCACCGCCGTGGCTGGCACGGTCGTGCAGGAAGAGGGCAAGCTGACGGGGGCCAACCCCGGCAGCATCTTGAGCGCCGGGCGCTCGTGATACCACCCGTCATGACGGGACAACGCACCGATTGGATCCGATGAGGGAGGAACACCATGGTCGATGATGTCGGAGGGGAGCAGGCCGTCTTCAATCATGTGGGTATCTGCGTAACCGACCTGGGAAGGTCCCGGAAGTTCTACGAGGAGGTGCTCGCTTTCCGCTACTGGTGGGAGCTCGAGGCTCCCGAGGAGGGGACGAGCCAGTTGCTGCAGATCCCCGCACCCGTCGGGCTGCGCGCCGTCTACATGGTGCGCGACGGCCTCGTCCTCGAGTTGCTCCACTTCAGCGAGGCCGAGGCTCGGCCCTTCCGCCAGCGGGTGATGAACGAGCCGGGCCTGACCCACCTCTCCTTCTCCATCCGCGATATACCGACCGCGCTGGAGAAGGTGGTGCCGCACGGCGGACAGGTCCTGACCGACACGGACATGAAGGCGGCCATCATGATCCGCGACCCGGACGGCCAACTGATCGAACTGACCTCTGCCGCCTGGCTGGACGTCCTCCCGCCGCTGCCGGACTGAACCGGGTCGATGTCGAGATGACGCCTGACGAGTCGCCGCTGCGTGCTGCCCCGTCGTTCTTCGAGGTGGTCCTGCACCAGCGGGCCTGCCGGGAATTCTCCGCCGACCCGGTTTCGGATGGGGATCTCCACCAGATCCTCGAGGCGGCGACCCACGCGCCCAGCGCCATGAACCATCAGCCCTGGGTCTTCGTCGTGGTGCGCGAGGAGGCCGCGCGCACGGCGCTGACCACCATCATGCGCGAGCTGTGGGAAGGAGGCGGACGAGAACAGACCGAGGGCCGCGTGCCCGACTCCCTCCTACACGAGGTCGACCTCGGCTTCACCAAGACCCTGCCCGAGGCGCCGCTCCTCATCGTCGTGGCCGGTGACACCGGCACCGCGCCGCTCGAGCAGCTCGGCTGGTCCGTGTACCCGGCGGTGCAGAACCTCCTCCTGGCGGCCAACGCGCTGGGCCTCGGCTCTGCGCTCACCACGATGGGGATCTTCCGTGGTGCCGAGGTCCAGGACATCACCGGATTGCCGCCGGAGCTCGTTCCGATGGCCATCGTCCCCATCGGGTGGCCGGCGGTGCGTCTCGGTCCGCCGCGGCGGATCCCCGTCGCGCAAAAGGTCCACCGGGAGCGCTACGGCAACCCGTGGTGAGCGTCCCTTCGCGCACTTGCCCCGCCACCCCGAAGCTGCAAAAGTGAAAATGATTATGAAGGAAACAGCGCAAGGGGTACCGCAGGGCCGACGGGAGGGCCGCTGATGGGACGGGTCGAGGGAAAGGTCGCGTTCGTGACGGGGGCCGCACGCGGACAGGGACGCAGCCATGCGCTCCGTCTGGCCCAGGAGGGCGCCGACATCGTGGCGATCGACGTCTGCTCCCAGGTGGACTCGGTGCGGTACCCGATGGCCACGCCGGACGACCTCAAGGAGACCGTTGCCGAGGTCGAGGCACTCGACCGGCGGATCATCGCGGCTGAGGCCGATGTGCGTGACTACGCCCAACTGTCGAGCGTCCTCAACGACGCGGTCGGCGCCTTGGGCCGCCTCGACATCGTCTGCGCCAACGCGGGCATCTACTCGCAGGGGATGCTGACGGACATGCCTGAGGAGACCTGGCGCGACATGATCGACGTCAACCTCACCGGTGTCTGGCACACCTGCAAGGCGGCCACGCCGCACCTGGTCGCCGCCGGGGGCGGCTCCATGATCTTGACCAGCTCGGCCATGGGCTTAAAGGCGGCGCCCAATATCGGCCACTACACCGCGGCCAAGCACGGCGTCGTCGGCCTGATGCGCTCGTTGGCCCTCGAGCTCGCCCCGCAGATGATCCGCGTCAACAGCGTGCACCCCACGGGCGTGGACACGAAGATGATCCAGAACGAGTCGCTCTACCGGATGATGGCGCCAGGGGTCGAGCACCCGACCAGGGAGGACATGGCCCCGGTGCTGCAGTCGTTGAACGCCTTGCCCATCCCGTGGGTGGATCCGATCGACATCTCGAATGCCGTGCTGTTCCTCGCCTCCGACGAGGCCCGCTATGTCACGGGAGTGGCGTTCCCGATCGACGCCGGCATGACGATCAAATGACCCCAGTCAAATGACACCAGGCAAATGACCCCAATGGGTTCATGCAGGCAACATCCGAGGAGAAGGAGGAGTCATGGCGCAGTCTGAGCGGGTGCTCGGTGGCATCGCCACCCGTGTCCTGTTGGAGAACGACCGGGTCAAGATCTGGGAGATGGACCTGGTCCCGGGGGAGGAGTCGGACATTCACGAGCACACCATGGACTACATCCTCGTCGTGCTCGAAGGCGACAGGATCGCGGGAGTGCCCCAGGACGATTCCGCCGGCCTCTACAACGAGTACGTCGAGGTCGACGTCAACCCAGGCGACCACTTCTACATCGAGAAGGGCGGGATCGAAACGGCTCGCAACATCGGGAAGAAGCGCTACCGGGAGATCGCCATCGAGTTGAAGGACTAGCCGGTGCGGCGGCTGTTGGTTGGTGAGATCATCAACGCGGCCGCGGCGCGGGCACCAGGCCTGACGGCCGTCGCGCACAACGGTCGGCACCTCACCTTCGGCGAGGTGGCCGCCGGCGCCGAGCACATGGCAGCGGTCCTCTCCGCGAAGGGGCTGGGTCGGGGTGATCGCGTCGTCTGGTGGGGTTTTAACACCGTCGACGCCGTTCCCCTCTTCTTCGCCACCGCGCACATCGGGGCGGTGATGGTGCCGCTCAACCCGAGCTTCGCCGAGCATGAGGCGAAACCACTGTTCGAGTTGGCCGACGCCGCTCTCGTCGTCACCGACGACCGCCACCAGGGGGACTACACCCTGTCGGAGCTCCTGGCAGAGCCGACCCCGGCGGGACAGGGCCCGTGGTTCGTCGATGAGGACGACGCCCACATGATCTTCTTCACCAGCGGGACGACGGGAATGTCAAAGGGAGTCGTCCTCTCGCAACGCACCGAGGTCATCCGCTCCATGCTCGGCGGCATGTCGACCTGGCCGAGGGGCGCCACGATCTGCATGTTCCCCCAATTCCACATGGCGGGTTGGGCGTCGACGCTGGAGGCCTGGATCTCGTGCGAGACCGCTGTCTACGTCGATGGGGGCAACACCGAGGAGATCCTCGATGCCACGGACCGCTACCGCGGCTACCGGCTCTACTGCATCCCGGCGGTGTGGCGCCGGGTCCTAGACATGGACCGCAGCCCCTGGGACCTCTCCTGCCTCGGCCAGGCCGACACGGGGACCTCCGCCACCACGCCCGCCCTCCTGTCGGACATCCGCCAGGCCTTCCCCAACACGACGACCACGATCACCTATGGATCGACGGAGGCCGGTCTGGTCAGCCGCATGTGGCCCCAGGACGTGTTGCGCAAGCACGGCTCCGTCGGGCCGCCCGCACCGACCGTCCTTGTGCGTCTCGACGAGGGCGAGCTCGTGGTGCGCAGTGCGCATCTGGCCAGCGGCTATTTCCGAAACCCGGAGGCCACCGAGGCCGCTTTCCAGGACGGCTGGTTCTCCACCGGCGAGTTGGCCGAGCGCGATGACGAAGGATTCCTGTACATCGTCGGGCGCACCAAGGAGATCATCCGGACCGGCGGCGAGTGGGTGGCCCCCGTCGAGGTGGACGCGGTCCTCCAAGGGCATCCGGGTATATCCGAGGTCGCGGTGGCCGGCGTGCCCGACGAGCACTGGGGTGAGGTGGTCACGGCGTTCGTGGTACCGAAACCGGGGGCGACAATCGGTGTTGACGAGTTGCGCCGCTTCTGCGAGGGGAAGCTGACGGCGTACAAGCACCCGCGCCGGGTGGTAGTGGTGGCGTCGTTGCCGCGCACGGGCACCACCGGGCAGATCCAACGCCGGGTCCTCACCGAGCTGGCGGTGCGCCAGATGCAACCGGTCGAAGCGGAATGAGTTGATCCACTACGAGACGCAGGGCCAGGTGGCCCTGATCACGATCGATCGCCCCGACTGCCTCAATGCGCTGGACGATGCCAGCTACCAGCGCCTGTGGGAGGTCCTGCGCACCGTCGACGCAGACGACGAGTTGCGCGTGGCCATCTTGACGGGGGCCGGTGGTCGTGCCTTCTCGGTCGGCTCCGACATGCGCCAGGCGTTCTGGCATCCCGAGGGCAACGAGCCCATGGCCGTGACCGAGCCCTCCGAGCCGCCCGCTCCCCGCAAGCCGCTCATCGCCGCCATTGACGGGTACTGCGTGGGCGGAGGCCTGGAGTGGGCACTGCGCTGCGATCTTCGGATCGCCACGCCCCGCTCGAGCTTCGGGCTCCCCGAACCACGCGCGGGTTCGCTGGCCGGCTTCGGGCTGCACATGTTGGCCCGGCTGATCCCACCGGGGGAAGCGCTCTACATGCAGCTCACCGGCGCCAGTCTCGACGCCGAGCGTGCCTATCGGTGCTGCCTGGTCCAAGAGTTGGTCCCCCCCGAGGACCTCTTGGCGCGCGCCCACGAGATAGCGGGGATGATCCTGGCATGCTCACCGCTCGCCATCGAGGCGATCAAGCAGACCGTCACCTTCGGGTTGCGACAGGGCATCGAGGAGTCATACCGCTTCGTGGCGCCGCTGGCCGCGGTTGTCGCGCAGAGTGCCGACGCCCGGGAGGGCCCCCGGGCCTTCGTGGAGAAGCGGGCGCC
>PKYA01000124.1 GCA_003133545.1 Acidimicrobiaceae bacterium
CATGCCCTACACCGAGGCCCTGCTGCGCTCCATCCCGCGCATCGACAATCCCAGCCACACCCGCCTCGTCGCCATCGAGGGCAGGCCCCCCGACCTCATCAACCCGCCGGCGGGTTGCCCGTTCGCCCCCCGGTGCCCCTACGCCCAGAACAAATGTCACAACGAGAAGCCCCCGCTCGTCGAGGGCACGGCGCCGGGCCACAGTTACGCCTGTTGGTTCCCGCTGGCCGCTCCCGAGCCCGCCGAAGCCGTCGTGGGATCGGGAGTGCGATGACCATGAGCGGGCCGGCGGCGCCCCTCCTCGAGGTACAGGATCTCGTCGTCTCCTTCCCCAGGGGNNGGCGAGTCGGGCTGCGGCAAGTCGACCACCGGCCGCGCCATCGTCCAGGTGGAGAAACCGACCTCGGGCAAGATCACCTTCGCCGGCACCGAGATCACGGCCCTGAACAGGTCGGACCTGCGTCTCATGCGGACGCAGATACAGATGATCTTCCAGGACCCGATCTCCTCTTTGAACCCCCGCCGCCGGGTCCGCGACATCGTGGCCGAGCCGCTCAACATCTGGAAGATCGGCACCGACAAGGAACGGCACGACAAGGTGAACGCCATGCTCGAGTCCGTCGGCATCGACCCCTATGTCGCCGGCGGCCGCTATCCCAGGGAGTTCTCGGGCGGCCAGTGCCAGCGGATCAGCATCGCCCGGGCCCTGGTGCTCGAGCCCCGGCTCCTCGTGTGCGACGAGATCGTCTCCGCCCTCGACGTGTCGGTGCAGGCCCAGATCCTCAACCTGCTGGCCGACCTCAAGAGCGAGCACAAGCTCACCCTTTTCTTCATCGCCCACGACCTGGCCGTCGTCAAGAACGTGAGCGACCGCGTGGCCGTGATGTACCTCGGCCGGCTGTGCGAGATCGCACCGTCGGACGTTCTCTACAAGGCGCCGGCCCACCACTACACCGAAGCCCTCCTCTCCTCCGCGGTGGAACCCAATCCAGTCGTCACCCGTACTCCGGTCATCTTGCCGGGAGAGCCGCCGAGCCCGATCAACCCGCCGTCGGGGTGCCGCTTCCGCACCCGTTGCCCGCGCGCCGAGGCCCGGTGCGCCCAGGAGGTGCCCGAACTGCGCGAGATCGCCCCCAGCCATCAGGTGGCCTGCCACTTCCCCGTCGGCACTTAGGACCTCGGCCGACCTCCCATGCCCATCAAGAACATCTCGCACATCGCCATCGGGGTCCACCAGATGGACACGTCCGTGGCGTTCTGGACCGACGTCGTCGGACTCCACGTCTCCCTCGATGCGCACGAGGAGTTCACCCTCGACGGGACGTTGACCCGCCGCCGCGGCGTGTACCTGCGGGAACACGAAGGCGCCGACGAGCCGTTCATCGTGCTGGACGAGGGTCTGTCGACGCCCTACGCGGGCGAACCCAAGCCCCTGTTCCAAATCGGCGTGCACCACTTCGGGTTCTGGGTGGACGACATCGACGCCATCGCGGCACGGGCGCGCGCCGCCGGCACCCCGATCGTGGTCGAGCCGAGCGAGCAGGGCGTGGACACGACGGCCTACGGCGAGCCCTCAGGCGGCCGCGTCCGTTCCATGTTCGTACGCGATCCCGACGGCAACACGATCCAATTCGATCAGCGCGTCCCCTGAACCGGGCGCGTCAGGCTTCGGGTGCGGCCTCCGCGACCTCTGCGGCCTCCGCAACCTCGCCGGCCTCCGCAACCTCCGCGACCTCCGCGACCTCAGCGGCCTCGCCAACTCCAGTGGCCTCGCCAACTCCAGCGGCCTCCGCAACCTCCGCGACCTCCGCAACCTCAGCGGCCTCGCCCGAGCCCGTCCCCGCCAGCGACTCGGGCACCACGACCGGCGTGCCGAGTTCTTCGGCGAAGTCGGCCCATGCCGCCTGTGCCTCGGTCTCGGGCATGAACTCGCCCTCGGCGTAGTCGAAGCCGATGTAGTTGCCCTCTTCGTCGTAGGCGTGCTCGCCGAAGGCCTCGCGGTACTCCTCGGAGACCTCGCCACCCTCGGCGGCCTGCTTGATCGACAGCGAGATACGGCGGCGCTGCAGGTCGATGTCGATGATCTTGACCCACAGCTCCTCGCCCGGCGTCACCACCTGCTCGGGGAGATCGACATGGTGCACCGCCATCTCCGAGATGTGCACCAGCCCCTCGATCCCATCCCCCACCTGCACGAAGGCGCCGAAGGGCACCAGCTTGGTGATGCGGCCGTAGACGAGCTGGCCGACGGCATGGCTGTCGGCGAATTCCTGCCACGGGTCGGACTGGGTCGACTTGAGCGACAGCGAGATCCGTTCCTTGTCGAGGTCCACGTCGAGCACCTCGACCTCGATCTCGTCGCCCACCTGCACGACCGAGGAGGGATGGTCCACGTGCTTCCAGCTGAGCTCGGAGACGTGGACCAGTCCGTCCATGCCACCGAGGTCGACGAAGGCACCGAAGTTCACGACGGAGGAGACCACGCCCTTGCGGCGCTCGCCCGGCTTGAGGTTGGCCAGGAAGTCGCCCCGCTGCTCCTTCTGGGCCTCCTCCAGCCACGCCCGGCGCGACAAGACCACGTTGTTGCGGTTGCGGTCGAGCTCAATGATCTTGGCCTCGACCTCCTTGCCCACATACGGCTGCAGCTCGCGCACCCGACGCAGCTCGACCAGCGACGCCGGCAGGAAGCCGCGCAGGCCGATGTCCACGATGAGGCCGCCCTTGACGACCTCGATGACCAGACCCTTCACCATCTCGCCGTCGTTCTTCTTCTTCTCAATGGTGGTCCAGGCCCGCTCGTACTGCGCCCGCTTCTTGGAGAGGACGAGCCGCCCCTCCTTGTCCTCCTTCTGCAGGACGAGCGCCTCGATGTGCTCGCCCAGCTTCACGATCTCCTCGGGGTGCACGTCGTTGCGGATCGACAGCTCGCGGGCCGGGATCACACCCTCGGACTTGAAGCCGATGTCGAGCAGCACTTCGTCGCGGTCGATCTTGACGACCGTCCCCTCGATCACATCACCGTCCTCGAACTCGATGATGGAGTCGCCCATCGCCTGTTCGAGATCCGCATCGCCGAGATCGTCGTCAACGATGACGCGGGGGGTGTAGTTCCCCTCGGCGTCGAAAGTGCCCATGTGCTCGGGCGAGAGGAGAGTAGTGCGTACGTCGGACATCAAGAAGCTCGTTTCGGGCGACCGCGCCGGGGTCGGTGTGCGTCCAATAGGGTGCCCCGCTGCCGGTGCCAGCTGGGCGTTCTAGATTAACAGCCCGCTCAACCCTTGGCCGCCGCCCAGCTCGACCCGGTGGCCATGGAGATGGTCAGCGGCACCCTGAGGTCGGCCGCCCCGGTGAGCGCTTCCTCGGTGAGGCGGCGCGCCTCGGCCTCTTCCCCCGCCGGCACCTCCACGATGACCTCGTCGTGCACCTGGAGCACGAGCCGGCTGGTCAGCTTCTGCTGTTCCAGCGACTCGTCGAGGCGGACGAGCGCCAGCTTGAAGATGTCCGCCGCCAGGCCCTGTATGCCGGCGTTCATGGCCTGGCGCTCCGCCGCCTGACGCAAACGGTAGTTGGACGAGTGCAGGTCGGGCAACGGGCGCAACCGCCCGAATTCGGTGCAGGTCGCCCCCCGACGGCGCGCCTCGGCCACCGTCTCGTCCATGTACTGCTGCACGCTCGGGAAGGCGCCGAAATAGCTGTCCATGATGGCGGCGGCCTCGTCGACGGGCACGCCGAGCCGCTGGCTCAGCCCGTAGGCCTCCATGCCGTAGGCCAGGCCGTAGGAGACCATCTTGGAGAACTCCCGCTGGGTGTGCGTCACCTCCTCGGGCGGCACCCGGTACACGCCGGCGGCCACGACACGGTGCACGTCCGAGCCCGAGGTCATGGCGTTGATCAAGCCCTCGTCGCCCGAGAGGTGGGCGATCACGCGCAACTCGACCTGGTCGTAGTCGGCGACCAGGAGGCTGCACCCCTCGGCGGGCACGAAGGCGCGGCGGAATTGCTTGCCCAGCTCGCTGCGAACCGGGATGTTGTGCAGGTTGGGCCGGTCCGANNCCGTCCGCGGCCACCTCGGCCAGCAGGTTCTCGCCGTAGGTCGACCGCAGCTTCTCCACCTCGCGGTAGGCCAGCAGGGCGTCGACGATGGGATGGACGCCACGCAGGCTCTCCAGTGTCTGCGCGTTGGTCGAATAGCCCGTCTTCGTCTTGCGGCCGGGCGTCAGACCGAGCTCGTCGTAGAGCACCGTGCGCAGCTGCTGCGTGGAGTTGACGTTGAACTCGTGGCCGGCGAGCTCCTGCACCCGCGCCTGCAGCGCGGCGGCCGAATCCTTCAGCTCGTTGCTGATCTTCGTGAGCTCCACCCGGTCGATGGCCACGCCGGCCACCTCCATCTTGGCCAGGACCCGGATCAGCGGCGTCTCGATGGTGTCGTGCAGCGGGCCCATCTCCAGCGCTTCGAGGCGCCCCCGGAACCCCACGGCCAGCTCGGCCACGTCGCGGGCCTCGGTCACCATGGACTGGGCCTCGCTGAGGAGCTCGGGGGCGGGAGCAGGCCCGGCGTCGTCGGCGTCCCCCATGGCCAGCTGCAGCTGCCCGTCCTCGGTCCCCCGCAACTGGGACAGCTCGTACTCCCCGCTCGAGGCGTCGAGCAGGTACGCCGCCACCGAGGTGTCCATGACGAGGCCGGTGCAGTCGATGCCCAGGGGGAGCAGCGAGCGCATCACCTCCTTCACCTGGTGCCCCACGACGGGTCCCGACAGCGCGGCCGTGAGCTTCTTGGCCACCGTCGATCCCGCCAGGAGGTCCCCGGGCACCATCACCGCGCCCACGTCGCCTCCACCTTCCGTGACCACCAAGGCCACGCCCCGGAGCGGGCTGCGGCCCGGCGTGTCGATCCAGCGGGCCACCACGCCCAGGGGGGCGGCGGCGGTGCCCTGGCCCAGCGCGGTCAGGTCCTTGGCCGCGGCCGACGCGGCGACGGGCACCCGTACCTCGCCGAAGTCCGCCACGTCGACCCGTGCCGTGCCGCCCTCGGGGAGGGGGCGGCCCTCACCGCCCGAGCCGAAGTCGGCGCCGGGCGCCGCCCAGGCACCCGGCTTGGAGGCTCCCGGCACCGCGGGCCCTTCGGTACCCTCGGCCGGCTGGCCCAGCGCGCCTGAGCCGAGTAGCTCCTCCATGCGGCGCCAGTGCGTCTTGAGCTCGTAGCGGGCGAAGGCGGCCTCCGCCGCCTTCAGGTTCCAGCCGCCGAGACGGAGCTGGTCGACGTGCACGCCGAGCGGCACGTCGCGCACGAGCGGGATGATGGCGGCGTTGGAACGGGCCAGCTCCTCGTTGGCGGCCAGGTTCTCCCGCAGCTTTGGTGTCTGCTCGTCGAGATGGGCGAAGATCCCGTCGAGGTCGCCGTAGGCGGTGAGCAGTTTGGCTGCCGTTTTCTCGCCGACCCCGGGCACACCCGGCAGGTTGTCCGACGGGTCTCCGCGCAGCGCGGCGAGCAGCACGTACTGCGACGGCGGGACACCGGTGCGCTCGACGATGCCCGCCTCGTCGTACAGCGAGTAGTCGCTGACCCCCCGCCGGTTGTAGAGCACGCGGACATGGGGGTCCTCGATGAGCTGGAAGCTGTCGCGGTCCCCCGTCACCACGACGACATCGCAGGCGCGGTCGCGGGCCTCGGTGGCCAGGGTCGCCAGGACGTCGTCCGCCTCGAAGCCCGGTGCGCCGACGACGGGGATGGCCAACGCCTCCATGATCTCGCGGATCATCTCGAACTGGTGCGGCAGGTCCTTGGGCGTCTCGGCCCGGCCCCCCTTGTAGTCCTCGATCATCTCGTCGCGGAACGTGGCGCCGGGCAGGTCGAAGGCGACGGCCAGTGAGCCCGGCTGGTGCTCCTTGACTATGTAGGCCAGCATCGAGACGAACCCGTGCAGGGCGTTGGTGACCACCCCGGTGGTCGTGGTCAGGGTGGCCGGCAGCGCGAAGTAGGCGCGGAAGGCGAGCGACATTCCGTCGAGGAGGAACAGTGGACCTTCGCGCTCACCCATCGGCGGCACCTTAGGGGGTCAGCGTGCCGTCGACGATCTGCTGGGCCACGTCGCGCATGCGGGCCCGGTTCTGCATGGCCGTCTGCTGTATGAAATTGAAGGCTTCATGCTCGGCCAGGTCCTTGCGGTCCATGAGGACGGCCTTGGCCTGATCGACCACCCGCCGGGTGGCGATCTTGTCCTCCGCGCGGGCGCCCGCGTCGTCGCCGGCTGATCCATCTGCGCTCCCCCCGGCCTCGGCGGCCTCGGCGGCCTCGGCGGCCTCGGCAGACTCCTCGGCGGCGATGGCCCACTCCTGGCGGGCCCGCTGGAGGACGTCGGCCACCGCGGGCAACAGCTCGCGGGCCTGGAAGGGCTTGACCAGGTAGGCCGCAACGCCGGCGTCGCGGGCCTCCTCTATCAGGTCCCGCTGGCTGAACGCGGTGAGGAGCAGCACGGCCACCTGGTGGCGCGCCGTGATCTCCCGCGCCGCCCGCAACCCGTCCATGCCCGGCATCTTGATATCCAATATGGCCAGCTCGGGCAAGTGCTCTGCCACCAGCTGCACGGCCTCGTCGCCCCGGCCGCTCTCGCCCACGACGTCATAGCCGGCCGACGTCAAGATTTCCTTGAGGTCGAGCCGGATGATGGCCTCGTCTTCGGCGATGACGACGCGGGCCGGTTCGCTCACGACCCGCCGGTGGCAACGTCGGCCAGGAGCTCGTCCTGGCGGTGCTCGAGATCGCGCACCGTGACGGCCAGCGCGGCGCGCGCCTTGGCGATGGCGTCGGCGTGGCGCGCAGCCTCGCTGTGTTCGTGAGCGGCCAGCGGTGTCTCGGCCACCAGAGAGCGCACCCGCGCCTCGTCGGCTGACTCCATCACCACGGCGAGCTGCTCATCGAGCACGGCCAGATCCTCCCGGGCGCGTACCAACCGCGCGTGCACGTCGCGGATCCTTCGCTCGAGGAGGGCACGATGCATGGACCGTCAAGTGTACGTTGTCGGGAACCAGCGACGCGGCGCGTCCGGGCCGCCCAACACCGGGACATCGGGCCACGCGCCCACCCCGGGCCCCTCCGGCACGCTCACCCAACCTTCCCGTACAGGCGGGTAGCCGCACGGGTCCCACTCCAGGTAGCTCGCGGGGTCGCTGAGGTCCCCCACCAACCCGGCGGCATCCTGGGCCAGGCGGGCGGCCAGAGCCAGGTTCGAGGCCCGGCCCAGCCCGGCTTCGAAGAACCCGCCCACGAAGACCGGCACACCGGCGGCGGCACAGGCCGCATGGGCCACCCGGGTGGCGCGGAGCCCGCCCAACCTGGCGGGCTTGAGGCAGGCCATGGCGCACGACTCGTTGCGCAGCGCATCGAGCACCCGGCGCGGCGAGGAGAGGGATTCGTCGAGGCAGATCGGCAGCGGCATGCGGCGGGCGAGCTCGGTGTGGGCCATCAGGTCGGCGGGCGGGAGCGGCTGTTCCACGCAGAGCACGTCGAAGGCGGCCAGCTCCCCCAGCCGGTCCGCATCCTCCATCCGGTAGGCGCCGTTGGCGTCGACCTGGAGCACGAGGTCGGGGTGATCGGCGCGCACCGCGCCGACCGGCTCGCGGTCCCACCCGGGGGCGATCTTCATCCGCAGCCTGGCCGCGCCGCCGGCCACCGCCACCGCCACCTGCTCGCGCAGGATGGCGAGATCATGGCCCGGCGGGATCCCCACCGCCGCGCCGACCGGGAGTGTGCCGTAGCCGGGCCCGACCTCGAGCGCGGTGGCGAGCGAGCGCCCCGCCAACCGGAGCTCGGCGTCCGCCACTGCCATCTCGAACATCGCGGCCAGCATGCGGTCGACGGGTGCGCTCCCGAAGAGCTGCGCCATCTCGAGCTCGGCCGGGAGCTCGCCGCCGCGCGCGGCACTGGCATCGATGAGCCTGCGCACGCCCCGGGTGACCGCCGCCTCCTCCACGTCGACCATGGGCGGGTCCACCGCCGTCCCCTCACCGAGGGCGGCACACTCGCCCCAGCCCTCCGACTCGGCGGCCACCACCCGCACGAAGAGCAGGCTGCGGGTGTGGTGCACGCCGGCGGCGGTGCCGATCTCGAACCGGAACGGCACGTCCACCCGCACCAGCTCCACGCCCTCCAGCCTCATCGCGTCACCGGGTTCATGGCGTCACGCTACGTGCGCCGGCCGTCGCCCTGGCCGATCCCTCCTACCCCTGTGTTCCCTTCTACCCCTATGTTGCAAGGCGGATTGCACCTAGATTGGAGACCGCATGCACTTGCGCCATGCCGCTGGGGCCCGGTCCGTGGTTTTCGTCGGAATGCTCGTAGTCGCGCTCGCGCTCGTGCTGTTACTGGCCGCATCGCTGCACGCTCCCTCGGCCGGCGCGCGTGCCGCAGCCGAGGCCACCCCCGCTCCCAACTCCGTGCAGGCGTTCGGTGCCGCACCGCTCGGGGATCTGGCCGGACAGGCGCTGAACCAGCCCGTGGTCGGCATGGCGGCCACCGCCGACGGCGGCGGGTACTGGCTGGTGGCGAAGGACGGAGGGATCTTCACGTTCGGCGATGCCACCTACCGGGGCTCAACCGGAGCGATAGCCTTGCACGCGCCCATCGTGGGCATGGCGGCCGACCCCGCGACAGGTGGCTACTGGCTGGTCGCGGCCGATGGCGGAGTGTTCGCGTTCGGTGCGCCCTTCTACGGCTCCCGGGGCGGACAGGCGCTGAACCAGCCGGTGGTCGGCAT
>PKYA01000063.1 GCA_003133545.1 Acidimicrobiaceae bacterium
GAGCCGGTGGTCGCGCCCGTCGTGGCACCCGCACCTCCTGCTCCTCCCAGGGACGTGGCTCCTCCTCCCCAGATGCGGACGCCTACCATTCGCTCGGAGGCGGACCAGCTGCTCGATGGCGCCCGACCGGCGCCACGGGAGCTCCCCCGGGTGATCGCTATCGCCAACCAGAAGGGCGGGGTGGGTAAGACGACCACAACGGTCAACCTCGGCGCCGCCCTGGCCGAGATCGGCTACCGCGTCCTGGTGATCGACCTCGATCCGCAGGGCAATGCCACGACGGGCCTGGGCATCGATGCCCGCAACTTCGAATTGTCGATGTACGACGTGATCATGCGGGATCAATCGCTCGAGGATTGCATCGAGCCGACCAGCGTGAAGAATCTCTTCGTCGCCCCGGCCACGATCGACCTGGCCGGAATCGAGATCGAGTTGGTCCCGGCCTTCAGTCGGGAGATGAAGCTGAAGCGGGCCATCGACACCGTAGTGGACGACTTCGACTTCATCCTGATCGACTGTCCCCCGTCCCTGGGCCTCATCACCGTCAACGGGCTTGCCGCCGCCGGGGAGGTGATGGTGCCCATCCAATGCGAGTACTACGCCCTCGAAGGGCTGAGCCAGCTCCTGCGCAACGTCAACCTCGTCTCGTCGAATCTCAATGAGTCGCTGGAGGTCACGACCATTGTGCTCACCATGTTCGATGCCCGCACGCGCCTGTCCATAGAGGTGGCCAATGAGGTGCGCCAGCATTTCGCCGATCGGGTCTGCAAGAGCGTCATCCCGCGGACGGTGCGCCTGTCCGAGGCGCCCTCCTTCGGTCAGCCCATCACGGTGTTCGATCCGACTTCACGCGGGGCCGTGGCCTACCGTGAGCTAGCTCTGGAGGTGAGTAATGGCGCGCCGCAGCGGACTCGGTAAGGGGCTCAGCGCACTCATCCCGTCGGAGGCGACGGGGGAAACGGATTCGGCGCTCCGGGTGGTGCCCATCTCGCATATCAAGCCCAACGCCTTTCAACCGCGGAGCCATTTCGACGAGGAGTCGATGTCCTCTCTGGCCGCTTCCATCCGCGAGGTGGGACTGCTCCAGCCCGTGCTGGTGCGCGAGGTGGAGGGGGAGGATGAGAGTTACGAGCTCATCGCGGGGGAGCGCCGGTGGCGTGCCGCGCGCCGGGCCGGGCTGCAGACCATACCGGTCCTGGTCCAACCCGATACCGGGGATGCCTCGAGTCTCGAGCAGGCACTGGTGGAGAACCTGCACCGCGAGGATCTCAACGCGCTGGAGGAGGCGGCCGCCTACCAGCAGCTGATAGACGAGTTCGGGCTGACCCACGAGCAGGTCGCCACCCGAATGGGGAAGGGGCGCGCCACCATCACGAACACCCTCCGCCTGCTCCAGCTGCCGGCGGGCGCGCAACGGGCGCTGGCCGAGCGCACCATCTCGGCCGGTCATGCCCGGGCTCTGCTGGGCACGCCTGACCGCACGCTGCAGGAGAAGTTGGTCGAGCAGATCGCCTCGGAGGGATTGACGGTGCGTGCCGTCGAGGAGATCGTGCGCGGCGGACCCACCGCCCGGGAGGTTGTGGGCCCGCCTCCCGACGAGCCTACAGAGCCCCCAACTCCTGGTGTTACTAGAGGTACTACCGCTGAGAACGGCGTGACCCGGCGCCCTCCGGCCCGGAAGCTCCCCGAGCCGGGAGTTCTCGAGCTGGAAGACCTCCTCTCGACCTACCTCAACACGAGAGTGAAGGTGGACATACAGAACCGGCGGGGGCGCCTGGTGGTCGAATTTGCCACCCTGGAGGACCTGGAAAGGATCTACAGGGCCATGGTGGGTGACGGCGCCGTCCAATAGTTCACGGAACTGTCAAGTCACCGTTCAGCTTCATCCACAACCTGTGCATGACGTTGTGGATTGTTACCGGCGGTTCAGCTCCGCGTGAGGTTGTCACGCAATAGACACCTCATTCCCAGGAGGCGTCGGCCCACTTGCCGAGGGCGGCAGAAAGGGCAACGGCCAGGTGAGCGGCACGCTCCACCACCAGGCTGGCCGGGCCCAGCTCGACCAGGACCGATGGCATCCGGGTCTCGCGCAAGAGGGCCAACGACATCCCACGGGCGCCGCCATCGGCAATCCCCAGGGCGCCAGGCACGGACTGCTGGATCAGCTCGGCCAGCAGGCGACCTCCCTGGGACTCGTCATGCGTACCAGCCCAGAAGGACGTGTGGCACTCGGGGCGGGTTGGGTTGAGCCGGAGGCCGACGAAGACGTCGACGGACAATTCATTGGCCTCGCTCGCCTGCACCGAGTCGTCGGGGTGGTGGAGCTCGGTGACCTGGATACCCCCCGAGATCAGCCGCCGACGCAGCGCGCCGGCCACGCTGCCGAGCCCGCCACTCTCGCCGATGGCGACATGGCGGCCGCTCAGGGTGGCGGGGGCGTGCCGCAGCTCGGCCCGGGCCCGAACGGACGAGATGAGTTCGGGTTCGGAGTGCCGGCTCTCCAACCGGATCAGCTCGCCGAGCGTGGCCAGCCCGGCGATCCCGTCGACGGGTAAGCCCACGTTGCGCTGGAATTCGGCCAGGGCACGCGAGGTGGCGTCGCCGAAGATGCCGTCGACCCGGCCCGGGTCGAACCCGATCGTGCTGAGCCTCTGCTGGAGATCTGCCACGTCGTCGCCCCGCAACATCGGCGTGCGCCGGTAGAGGAAGCGGTCACCGATCCGGAAGCCGGCTTCGACGAGCGCGCTCCACGTCTGTGGCCCGCAGACGCCGTCGACGCGCAGGCCACGGAGATGCTGGAATGCCTCGATGGCGGCGCGGGTGCCGTCGCCGAAGAACCCGTCGGTCTCGATGGGGACGCCCCTGCTCAGAACGGTGGTGAGCCGACGCTGCACGTCGGCGACGGCGGCACCGGCGTCCCCCACCACGAGGGGAAGGCCTACAGGTACGCCGAGATTTCCTGCAGCAGTTGTCCCTTGGGCTTGGCCCCGATCAGGCGCACCTCCGGCTGCCCGTCCTTGAACAGGATCAGCGTCGGGATGCTCATCACGTTGAATCGCCTGGTCACCTCGAGGTTGTCGTCGATGTTCAGCTTCACGACCTGGATCTTCCCCGCCTGCTCCTCGGCGATCTCCTCCAGAACCGGGGCGATCATTTTGCACGGGCCACACCACTCGGCCCAGAAGTCCACCAGAACGGGGACATCCGATGCCTTGACATGCTCGTCAAAGGTAGCGTCGCTCAGCGTCACAATCTTCTCGCTCATTTGTTCTCCTTCTCACGGAGTTGCAACGCCGCCGGCCCGGGATCTGTTCCCGGCGCCTGCGGACTACTCGCCGCGTTCTTCGAGCCAGTGCTCAGCATCGATGGCCGCCACGCACCCCGAACCGGCCGAGGTGACGGCTTGGCGGTAGTGGGAGTCCTGGACGTCGCCGCAGGCGAACACGCCGTCCACGCTGGTGCGCGAGGACTTCCCCTCCGTGCGGATGTACCCGTTCTCCTCCATGTCCAGCTGCCCTTTGAACAGGGAGCTGTTTGGTTCGTGGCCGATGGCCACGAAGAGTCCAGTCACCGGGAGCTCGAATGTCTCCTCCGATTTGGTGTGCCGGATTTTGACGCCGCTGACCTTGGTGTCGCCCAGCACGTCGGCGATGACCGAGTCCCAGAGGAACTCGACCTTGGGATTCTTGAAGGCCCGCTCCTGCATGATCTTGGAGGCCCGGAGCTCGCTGCGGCGGTGGACGACCGTGACCTTGGTGGCGAAGCGGG
>PKYA01000084.1 GCA_003133545.1 Acidimicrobiaceae bacterium
GTCGTTTTGCCTGCGACTGGCCTCGACTTGCACCCACAGACCCGCACGCAGCCCAGGCCAAGTGTAGGGCGCCGCCACCTCGCACCCCGCCCGGGCCCGTCGGCCCCGGCGGACGCCGTGGCGAGGCGGGCCCTCTGGTCGGTCGACCCCTGTGGAAATCCTGGGGATTATTCGGGAAATTGAGCTTGCGCCAAGAAGCGGCGAGAAGAAGATCGGCAAGAAACCGGGGGCAGCTCCTGCACCGACACGCTGCGGCGACGCTCCCGCAGCACCCCGACCGAGGATCTGGAGCTGGCCACCCTCCACCCGGGAGGGGGTGGCGCCGAGACCTCCGAGGAGCTGCTCCTCGCCGCCGCCGACGGCGAGCTGGTCCACCGGGCCTTGGACCGGCTCTCCGACCGCCACCGCCATGTGCTGGCCCTGCGCGAGGGCTCGGGCTGGACCTATAAGCAGATCGCCGACCACGAGGGCGTCGAGATCGGAACCATCGAGACCCTGCTGTGGCGCGCCCGGCAGGCCCTCAAGCGCGAGTTCAACGTCCTCTCCGACTCCAAGGGCGCCCTGGCCGGATTCCTCTTCGGCACGGGCGCCCTCCTGCGGCGAGGGTTCCTGCGCGTCACCCAGCGAAGCAGCGACTTCCCCCCAGGTGGCGGTGCGGTGATCCGGAACGCCTTCGCCGGCGTCGCCGCCACCACGGCGGCTGTGGCCGCCGCCGTGATGGTCCCTCCGGCACTGTCCGCACCCCCACCCCACGCAGCGGGCGCACTCTTCGGTTCGGCCGGTACGGCCACGGTACGGGGGTCCCCGGCGTGGGGCCGGTCACGCCCGCGGGCACCACGGCCCCCGCCGGCACGGCGGCCCTGGCCGCCTCTGTGCCAGGCAGCACGACGACACCCGCGCCCGGCCCCGGCGCCGTGACCACGGAGGTGGGCCCGCTCCTCGAACCAGGGACGGCCGGCGCCGGGGGGCTCCCGGGCGTGCCACCTGCGCTCGTCCCGGCCGTCGCGAGTCTGGCCAGCCCGATGACCGCGCTCACGCAGGCCCTCCTGGGATCCACCAGCCCAGGCCTTCCGGGGCCGGTACTCCCGGGCGTCGGCAAGACCGTGTCCACGGTCACCGCCCCTGTCACCGCTCTCGTCAGCCCGGTGGCCACCGCCGCGTCCGGTGCCGTCACTGCTGCGGCCGGCGCGGTGAACACGGCCCTAGGGGCGACCACGAGCGCCACCCGCTCCTCGGGCCAGCCGACGGGCGGCGGAGCGACGGCCCCCGTCACGGTGACGCTCAAGATCCCGCTCGGTTGAAGCTCGTCGCCGCCGGGGCCGTCCGCTCCGGAAGTCCGAACCCTGGGAAAGGGAGCGCCGATCGGCGCGGGGTGGCTCGCCCCTCACCGATCGGCGCCCGCCCGCCGCTCTCTACTTCCCGCCGGCGGCGTCCCCACATACGGTCTCGACCAGNNTCCATGTTGGCGTTGGGACGGCGGTCCTCCAACCATCCCTTCTTCGCCTTGGCCGTGCCCCAGGGGATCCGGATGGACGCCCCGCGGTCCGAGGTGCCATAGGTGAAGGTGGAGTAGTGCGCCGTCTCGTGGGCGCCGGTGAGACGCGTCTCGATCCCTATGCCGTAGTTGGACACGTGCTCGTCGACGCGCTTTCCGAGCGCCTCGCACCCGGCGATGATGGCGTCCCAGCCACCGTCTTCCCGCATGGCCTTGGTCGAGAAGTTGGTGTGCGCCCCGGCGCCGTTCCAGTCCCCGAGCACCGGCTTGGGTTCAAGGGTGGCGTAGACATCGAAGTCCTCGCCGATGCGGAAGAGCAGCCACCGCGCCACCCAGAGGTGATCGCCGATCAGCGGCGGGGCGAGCACGCCGATCTGGAACTCCCATTGACCCATCATGACCTCGGCGTTGGTCCCCTCGATGCCCAGGCCTGCCTTCATGCAGGCGGCAGTGTGGCGTTCGACGATCTCCCGACCGGGCATTTTGTCGCCGCCGACGCCGCAGTAATACGGCCCCTGGGGAGCGGGGAACCCCGCCTCGGGCCAACCCATCGGTCGCCCGTACTGGAAGAAGGTGTACTCCTGCTCAATGCCGAAAACGGGCTCCTGGTCGGCGTACTTCTCGGCCACTTCCGCGCACGCCCGACGGGTGTTCGTCACATGCGGGGTCATGTCGGTCAGCAGCACCTCGCACATGACGAGCTTGTCGCCCTCCGCCCGGAGGGGGTCGGGGCAGACGAAGACCGGCTGCAGGACGCAGTCCGAATCGTGCCCGACCGCCTGATTCGTGCTGGAGCCGTCAAATCCCCAGATCGGAGGCTCCTTTCCATCCTCGACGATCTTCGTCTTGCTCCGCAGAAGAGGGGAGGGCTCTGTCCCGTCGATCCATATGTATTCGGCCTGGTAACTCATGAATCTTCTCTGCTCCCATTCCTAGAGTGGCTCTATCGTGGCGCGGGGCCAAGGGCCCATCAACGTAGAGCACGGGGTGTCCCCGTGCAGTTGCAGTCTGGTTCCCACCTGTTTCACAGCCGTATCCGAAATGTGAACCGCTGATGAAATTCCAGCCACCTAAGCCGGCTGATCACCCTTCATCAGGCCCGCCATGACGGCCAGCATGACGGTGCGGAACCGTTCCCGCTCGACGAAGGGCTCCTCCGAACGGGCCATCCCCAGCACCCCCGCCGACACGGCGCCGAAGAGCACGTGGGCGAGCATGTCGACATCGTCGACAACGAGCACCCGGGCCTGCACGGCCCGGCCCAGAAGTCGCCGTATCACTTCGATCTCGTAGCGCTCCCCACATGCCCACCAGTCCTCGAAACCGAGGGCCGAGGGACCCTCCACCCAGCACAGGCGCTGGTAGAACGGATCAGAAATCGTCACCAGGAACGCGTCGAGGGCGGCGGTGATGCCCTCCCAGGCATCGGCGGCCCCGGCGACGGCCCCCGCGATGGTCTCCACGCTCCGTTCCTGCTGGCGCTCCAGGACGGCCAGGAAAAGGTCCCGCTTCGAGGCGAAGTGGTGGTAGATCGCGCCCTTGGTTACCCGGGCCCGTTGGGCCACGTGGTCGAGGGACGTCGGGCCAAAACCGGACTCGAAGAAGCAGAGCGCGGCGCTGTCCAAGAGGGCCTCGTGCGTGGCCTCGGCGTACTCCTCACGGCGCGAGCGGACTGTCTCCCTCGTGTGCATGCTCCCGGCCCACCTCGTTGCTGGCCCCGTGCCCGATTGCCTTGACTTGGTCGGACACTCTCAGAATACTACATACCGTGAGTAGGTTCCCGCGCCATGCGAAACCCACTCCCCCGCCCGTCGAGCGTGTCCTCCGCGCCCTGGCCCGGGGCACGACGGCCCACCGAAAGGCCATTCTGGTCGTCGCCGCGCTCTTCGTCGCGGTGGCCGCCTTCTTCGGGGGAAACGTGTCGTCGCGGCTCTCCCGGGGAGGGTTCGACGCGCCCTCCGAGCAGTCCGTGCACGCGGCCGACATCCTGGCGGCGCAGTTCCACACCGGGGCGGACAACATCATTCTCTTGGTCCACGCCACGACAGGCACCGTGGACAGCGCCGCCGTCGCCGCGGCCGGCACTGCGCTCACCAAGGAGCTGGCGGCGCAGCCCCACATGGCCAATGTCATGTCGTATTGGAGCTTGGACTCGGCGTCGATCTTGCGCACGGCCAACCGCGCCGACGCGCTCGTGGTCGGTCGGATCACCGGGACCCAGGACCAGATCACGCGGCGAGAGCCGGCGATCGCCGCCGCGTTGGCCCGGCCGGACGGTCCCGTCACCGTCGAGGTGGGCGGGTTCGGGCCGGCTTTCCACGAAGTGGACGCCGTCGTGGAGCACGACCTCCTGCGCGCCGAGGAGATCGCCGTCCCCCTGACGTTGCTGCTCTTGTTGTTCGTCTTCGGATCGCTCGCCGCCGCCGCCATGCCCCTGACCATCGGCGCAGTCGCTGTCGTGGGCACGCTGCTCGAGTTGCGCCTCATCAACGACGTCACGCCGGTCTCCATCTTTGCGGTGAACCTCACCACCGTGTTGGGCCTGGGTCTCGCCATCGACTACAGCCTTTTCATCGTCAGCCGCTTCCGTGAAGAGTTGCACGCCGGCCGCGACACCGCGTCCGCCCTCGAGGAGACCTTGGCCCACGCCGGCCGCACGGTGGCCGGGAGCGCACTCACGATGGCTGCCGCGGCCGGTGCTCTTCTCGTCTTCCCCCTCGTGTTCCTGCGGTCCTTCGCCTATTCCGGAATTGCCGTCGTCCTGCTGGCCGGGTTGGCGGCGCTGATCGTGCTCCCGGCCGTCCTGGCACTTCTGGGCCCGCGCATCAACTCCCTCACCGTGTGGCACCGCTCCATCCGCCCGCCGCTGGACGGGTTCTGGTCCAAGACCGCTCGGGTCGTCATGCGCCGACCCGTTCTCTGCATCGTCTCCGTGGTGGCCGTCCTCGCTGTCCTGGCCGCGCCGCTGGTGCACATCCGGTTGGGCTCCCTGGACGATCGGGTGCTGCCACCCTCCGATCAGGTCAGGCAGGTGGACGACACCCTGCGCGCCCAGTTCGGCCAGGGCCAAACCGACGCACTGCAGGTGGTCGCCCCGCGCGTCGGTGACACGACACCCGCGCAACGGGCCTCCTACGCGGTGCAGCTCTCGAGGCTCCCCGATGTGCAGCGGGTCGACTCAGCCAGCGGGATCTACGCCCACGGAGTCCGACTCGGCGCCCCGGCGTCGTACCTGAGCCAATTCTCCAACGCGACGGGTACCTGGTATTCGGTCGTGCCGAAGGGAGACGGGCTGTCGCTTTCGGGAGAGCGACTCGTGCAGGCGATTCGGGACGGACCGGCGCCGTTCGCCATCCTGGTCGGGGGACAACCGGCCGACCTCGTGGACTCCACCGCCATCATCGATCACTACCTCCCGCTGGCTTTGCTCTTGGTGACGGGGACGACCTTCCTCATACTTCTCTTCCTCTTCCGCAGCGTGTTCATCCCGGTGAAGGCGCTCCTCCTGAACATCGTGAGCCTTTCGGCCGCCTTCGGCGTCATGGTATGGATCTTCCAAGAAGGGCACTTCTCGGGGCTTCTCGACTTCACGCCCACCGGAACGCTCATCGACACCATGCCTGCGCTCATCTTCTGCGTCGCCTTCGGGCTGTCCAATGACTACGAGGTGTTCTTGGTCTCCCGGATGAAGGAGCTCCACGACGGCGGCCTCGGGAACGATGCCGCCGTGGCCGGAGGGATTCAGCAAACCGGAAGGATCATCACGGCCGCCGCTCTGCTCATGAGCATCGTCTTCTTGAGCCTGTTGAGCAGCGGCATCGCCTTCATCAAGCTCTTCGCCGTCGGGCTCGCCCTCGCCGTCCTGCTCGACGCCTTCATTGTCCGCGGCGTGCTCGTCCCCGCCATCATGAAGCTGGCCGGACGGGCCAACTGGTGGGCTCCCTCGTTCCTGCGGCGGCGCACGCCGCCGCCGCGCCCGCGCCGGATCTATCCCGTTGTGACGGACCGCACCTCAGACCGCGCGGAGCAGATCTCCGCACTCCGCTGAGGTCATGTCCCCCGAATTGACAGGGGCCGGATCGGTGTTGCACCGANNACGCCGGTGCTGATCGATTCCGGCGTGCGGAGCACAATTCCACACGATCGCTGTTCTTGTACCCAACATCCCCCTTCCCCCACGTGGCGGCGGTCGCGCCTGCCTCGACGCCCGTCCCCCTACGGCGAGCTTTCCAACCTGCACTGTACCCGCGGCGTCAGGAAAAACACCCCGGATGACAAGATGCAACCTTTCTGCCACTGCATTGCAATCGAACCGCCATCCGCGGCGCGCGGGTACAGCCGTTAGTCCACGGTGACGATCGAACCCATGGTCATGTACGGCCAGATGATCGACGCCGCGGTGTACGGAAGTTCGACACACCCCAGGCTCTGCGGGTCCCCGTAGGAGGCGCGGGGCATGTAGTGCAACGCGTCGCCGCCGTTGAAATAGGCCACGAACTGCACGGGGTCGGCGTAGGTCGTGCCGTCGGGATTGGTACCGCGCATGACCTGATTGCGCAAGCGCTCGTACACGGGGAACGAACCTTGGGCCGTCGGGGTACCAGCGCCCCCGGTGTTGGCGGGAGTCGTCTCCGCCACGGCGCCGTTGTGCCATACCGTCACCGATTCCGGGTTGGCCTCGTTCGCCAGCGCGTAGGAGAAGCCGTTCGGGTTGGCATCGGGACCCGAAGGATCGTCGGCGGCGGCCCGCAGGGCGTTGATCTCGGGCGCCGAGATGGAGCCGTCGGTCGGCAGGCCCGCCACCGACTCGAAGGCCATGATGGCGCCCCGGGCGATGACGTCGTTCTGTCCAGGTGACCACAGTGCTTGCAGGGTGGGTGGCGGGGCCCAACGCCAGCGGAAGCCTTGCGGCGACCAACTCAACGGCGAGTAGCCCAGCCCGGCCAGCACCTCCTCTTGACCCAATACGGTGTTCAACGGCGCGGTGGCGCCGTAGGCGATCCAATAGCCGCTGGGGCGCGCCGCCATGCCCACGACCGGTGCCGTCAGCGGGCCGCCGGTACCCGACCCGTAGAAGCCGGCATCGCCGAAGCCGAAAATGCCGCCATCGGAGGCGACCATGCGGTAGCCGCCGCCGTCGGGAGAGGCGGTCATCCCCACGACGGGCGCCACCAACGGGGTGCCGCCCATGCTCCCGTAGAAGGAGGCATCCCCGAAAGTGAAGATGCCGCCGTCGGCGGCGACCAGCCAGTAGCCGTGGCCGTCGGGGGTGG
>PKYA01000013.1 GCA_003133545.1 Acidimicrobiaceae bacterium
GCTAAACAACATGGGTCTGCCATGGCCAAGTCATCAGTAGTTCCCAAGGTGTCCCCGAATACCAACCAACGAGTTACGTGCCAGGGTGTCACCTATCTTCATGCCGGGAAGGTGGCGCTATCGGCCTCCTCAGGCTCCAGATTGATTGCCGGGCAGTTCAGCGACCGCCTTGACTCGTTCGAGTGTGCGGAGCATGTCCCGCCGGTTGCGACTCTCCCGCAGGAACCCGCCGAGTGGGCGCCATATCTTGGTGAAGAGGTTGTCGCCGAGGTCGAATGACTCGGTGACATCGGTGCCTCCGTCGTCCGTGGCGCGAAACTCGTAGCGCCAGGTGTTCACCGGCCGCTCGCGCATAATGACCGCGAACTCGAAGACCTGACCGGGCACGCACTCAGTAATCTTGCATGTGGTCCAATAAAGGACAGGCCAGTTCTCATTCCGCTTTACGTGGCCCCGGTACCGCGCGCCGACGGCCGGGCCGGTGGCGCCATCGATCCACTCGGCCTCGATCACCTCGGGGCTGTACTCGCCCATTTTTGTGATGTCGCTGACGAGCCCCCAGACCTTGTCCGGCGGCGCGTCGATGTGGAGATTGACCGCAGCGCGCATGCCAGTAGACCTTAGGGCGTCGTCAGATGACTGTCAGACTCGCACGCAAAGTGGCTCTTCGCGTTGAACTGGGGACCTGACGTTGGGAGGTATTCGGCTCCCCGGATCTCAAAGGAGTCTGGTGCTCCACCGACGCGTGTGCTCGCGATAGTTGCCTTGTGCATGTCCGCACAACGGAGATAGGACCTGAACTCATCCGAATCGCCGATGATCGGTAGGAATCAGGAGCCAGGGTCGCCACTGCAGAACCGGAGAGGTGGGTCAGAACTGCCGTGCAGAACATTCAGTCAGGCTGACTGCCTAGTTCTGCACATCGACCAATATGGTGGGACTGAACGCATTCCCTGAGGGGCCCGCGGCAGTGCAGTAGATGGAGTAATACCCGTCGGCCACGCTCGGTGTACCCCACTCGTACAGCCAGCCGACGTAGGTAGGGGTCGCGTCAGCCAAGAACTGTGGTCCGCTCAGGCTTGGACCCTCGATCCAGAACTGGACGCCGTAGAAACCGGCTGGTGGAACGCAGTCGAGCCACTGGGAGCCCGCCACCGTGGAGCCGTTCGCCGGCAGCACCATCGTGGCGGTTGGGTTGTCCACATCCATCGAAGTGGAGGTGAGGTTGTCGCCGCATTGCCCGCAAGTAACCCATACCTCGTAGGAGCCGTTTGGCACCTCGGTGCTGTTCCACAGCGCGGCCCACCCGTAGATGGTGGGGTTGGCACTAATTGTACAAATGTGAAGTTGGTCGGGTGGCGATCCAGTAGCGGGACAGCCAGGGGCGCTGTAGGCGAACTGCACCGAGGTCACTCCCGCAGGGCCAACCGCGTCGAACACGGCCTGGGTGCCCGAGACAGTGCCGCCGTTAGGGGGCGGCAGCACGAAGGACATGCTCGGTACCCCATTGCTCACCGTGATCGAGATGCCGGTGCTCGTGCCGCTTGAGCCCTCGGCGGTGGCGACGCTCTGGAGCGTGTAGGAGCCGCTGACCACGGTGGTGCTGTTCCACAGCGCGACCCACCCGACGATGGTGGGGGTGGCGGTGGCGATCACCCAGTCGTTCAGGTTGCCCCCGGTCAGTTCGAACTTGACCTGGGTTACTCCCGCAGCGGCGGTGGCGTCGAGCACGACCTGGGTGCTCGAAACGGTGGCGCCGGTCGAGGGAACCACGACGTCGGTGCTCGGTGGCTGGGCGGTGGCGACCTGCGTCGGCAGCGCGCTCATAGCTGTTGCCAGGCCCAGCGCAGCCATGACGACCAAGACCCTCGAAGACCGCATGGCGCACCTCGGTTCGGCAGCAGACCCATACGATGAGACAAACGAGTCCTTCTGAGGCATAGCACGACCGAAGCTGCAATGCAATGGGGTTTCCCATGCTCACTGGTCGTCGTGGGTCATTGGCAATTGCATGCGCAAGCGTCGGTCGTAGGGAGGACGTGAGTGCCGTGTTGGCTCAGTACGACGTAGTCCGACGCACGCCGTGGGACCACCACAGACCCGACCGAAAAGGTCATTCTGCAATCCGAGTCGGATTGTCTTCGTGTCGATAACCAGTCCAGAATGTGGAATTCTGACCGATGAATGAATTTGCGGGTCCTGCAGCGTCCAACTGTGTGAACTGCTGAGGTGCGCTCGGCAGGGCGGGCGCAGAGCAACAGAGAGGACTGAACCATGACAGTGGAAAGCAAGCCGGTCGAAGTGTCGCGCAGGATTGAAGCACCGCCGGCCCTCATCTTCGAGATCCTGGCGAATCCGCAACGCCACATGGATTTCGACGGGTCCGACATGCTCCGGGGAACCGTCTTCAACCGTCCCATCTCCGACGTCGGCGACACCTTCACCGTGAAGATGAATCGGCTCGGTCGCGACTACCTCATGGTCAACTATGTAGTGGAGTTCGAGCCAGATCGCCGCATCTTTTGGGAACCCGCTCCGGGAGACCTCCCTACGGCTGGCGGTGATCCATCCAAAGTCGGCATCCCTGCGGGTTACCGCTGGGGCTACATCCTCACTCCTGACGGTGACGACGCCACCGTCGTCACCGAGGTCTTTGACTGCGGCCCGGAGGAGAACCGTCAAACCCTCCTACGCGAGGGCGGGAGTTGGATCAACGGGACCAATTCGGTGGTTGAGTCCATGGCGGCCAGCCTGGCGAGGCTTGAGAAGATCAGTACCGAGTAGGACCGCTGGCCTTCAGAGCGTTCTAATCGGCAGGTCCTGTCCCACCACGCCGGGCCGGTGAGACATCCGTCAGTTCGCTGTAAGTTGCCCCTGGCGCGCTACCCGACAGGCTGCAGCCAGCTCGTGATTTGCACAATCCCTGATCCAAATCGACGGTCCAGCTTCTGCTGGTCTGCTCGCGTCGCCAGGATCGCTTCAATCGTGACCACATTGCGTACCTGATCTGCAGCACTCGAGATCAATACGAGCCCGCGTGGATCGCTAGTCACAGCGGCTTCGACGGCTTGGAGCTGAGCCAGGCTGCGACTGTGTTCGACTACGCATAGCGGGCCTGGCCAGATTGCTCGGAGAGCTGCCTCATGAGTGGCAATGTCGCCTGTGTACGCCAGGGTGTAGATGTCCTTCCCCGGGTTGGCCACCGGGCCAAGTTGGTGTACCCAGAGGCCGGCGAAGTCCGAGGGTGATTGGGCTGCCGCGACGAACTGCTGGTATTGGGCGAAGGTGACACTGGCCGTCGGCCAACCGCCGCTCGGTTCGGGGCAGCCCGGAGTGGTGCCTACGGACACCGCCGGCGGAAAGGTGGCCACCGTAGGTTTTTCGGTCAACGTGAAGCGCCCGTCGCCGTAGGTGCCGACCACTCGATACGTGCCCGATGTGACGCCACTGAACGAGCTGCTGCCCTCCACGTCAGCCCAACGCCAGTTCCTGATGGCTGGCCCGCTGCACTGCGGTGGCATTGACGTGAGGACTCCGGGACAGAGCTCGGCCTTCTTGCCAGGAGCTTGGAGCACCACGGCTACCACCGAGTACCGCCCATGATCCCGCCCGGCCGGGGAGGACCCTCTCGGGGACGCTGATTTCGGTGTTGTCGGCGATGCAGAGCCACCTAGCCTTGATCATTCGTCCG
>PKYA01000214.1 GCA_003133545.1 Acidimicrobiaceae bacterium
CAGGGGTGGTGGGGACAGGGGTACTGGGGACAAGGGCAATTGGGGCGGGCAGGACGGTAAAAGTGGACCTGATCAGGGTCCGGGGGCTACGAGGGCGCGCGCCGACCCCACGTGAAAACGGGGACAGCAAACGAAGAGACGCACGGCAACCCTGCATCTTACCCACGGGCGTGCCTGCACACAACCCCTAGGCCCGACAGACCTGGCGGGCACCCGGCCCGGGGTGGGGGACAGGCTATGGGCGCCGTACCCCGACGTCAAGGAGCCGGTCCCGGACCGGGCCGCATGGCCCGGCCGGAACCCCGGACTACTTGACCTCGACAGTCGCGCCGGCCCCCTCGAGGGCGGCCCTGGCCTTCTCCGCGTCGTCCTTGTTGACCTTCTCGAGGACCGGCTTGGGGGCGGCCTCCACGAGGTCCTTGGCCTCCTTGAGCCCGAGGCTNNCCTTGATCACCTGGATCTTCTTGTCGCCGGCGCTGGTCAGCACCACGTCGAACTCGACCTTCTCCTCTTCCGCGCCGCCGGCGTCGCCGCCGCCAGCGGGTGCCGCGGCAGCCGCCACGGCGACCGGAGCAGCCGCCGTCACGCCGAAGCGCTCCTCAAAGTCCTTCAGCAGCTCGCTCAGCTGGATCACCGTCAATTCGGCGATCCCGTCGAGGATCTGTTCCTTCGTCAGGGTCCCTGCCATCTGGGTGGCCTTCCTTTCTTTCCTTCGGTCTCTCTCGTGTGTTCCGGTCGTGTTCTTGCGGTCGTGTCGTCCTGGGTGGCCGTGGTGCCCGGCGCTACTCGGTCGGAGTCTCGGCCGCGGGCTCCCCGGGAGCGGCGTCCTCAGCCACCGGCTCTGCGGCGGCGGCCTCCTCGACTGCGTCTTCGGCCGGCGCTGCGGTCTCGGCCGGGGCAGCGTCCTCGGCCGGCGGTGCAGGGGCCGCGTCGACGACATCGGCGGTCTCGCCTTCAACCGGCCCTGCCTCTGCGGCTTCTGCCGCAGGCGCTGCCTCCTCTGCTTCGGCGGACACTTCTACGGCGGCGGGAGTGACGGGCAGCTTCTCCCCGCCGGCTTCCCTCTGCTCGATGTAGGCCGAGAGACCGTAGGCCAGGTTCCGCGGCAGGGCCTCGAGGAGGCCCGCCATCTGGCGCATCGGAGCGGCGAGGGCACCGGCCAGTCGGGCCAGAAGCACGTCGCGTGGGGGAAGGTCGGCCAGCGCGGCGAGCTCGGAGGACGAGAGCAGCGAGCCGTCGGCCAGGCCACCTTTGATCACCAGCAACGGGTTGGACCGGGAGAAGTCACGGAGAACCTTGGCCACCGCACTCACGTCGCCCTGGACGAACGTCAGCGCGCTCGGGCCGCTCAGGTACTCGGACAGCGGCTGGTACTCGCCCCCGTCGATGGCCCGGCGCACGAGGGTGTTCTTGAACACCCGGTAGTCGCCCCCGACGACGGCGAGGGCGGTACGAAGCTCGGCCAGCTCGGCGACGGTCAGCCCGCGGTACTCACTGACGATGGAGGCGCTCGCGTCCCCGATGCGCGTGCGCACCTCGTCGACAACGGCGACCTTGTGGAGCATCTGTGCGTTCTGCGTGACCATCTGTGTCCTCCACCGGGATCAACCGCCCGGCGACGGGTCAGGATCTCCGATGAGCGACGGGACGGGACCGGCGGTGGCCGGTGCTCGCAGTTGTCGCCTCGTCAGGCGGGCCCGGCTGGGCCCCTTCCGCACCCGAGGGCGCACCGGAGGTCTTTGGCGTCTTGTATGGGTGCTCGTCCGGCTGGGCGGCGAGCTGTTTTGCAATCGTAGTACGGCGACCGGAACCTGTCCGACCGATCACGCCGTGGCGGCGAGCTCCTCGTCCACGAGCCGGGCGCGGGCGGGGTCGATGTGCACGCCGGGGCCCATGGTGGTGGCCACGGTGACCGACAGGAAGTAGCGCCCCTTGGCCGCCGCCGGCTTTGCCCTCTGCAGCTCCTCGACCACCGCATGCACGTTGGTCGCCAGCTGCTCGCGGGTGAACGACGCCTTGCCGACGCGGATGTGCACGTTGCCGACCTTGTCCGTGCGGTACTCGACCCGGCCTCCCTTGAACTCGGTCACCGCCTTGCCCACCTCCATGGTGACGGTACCCGTCTTGGGGTTGGGCATGAGGCCGCGGGGTCCGAGCACCCGCCCGAGCGTCCCCACCTGGCCCATCAGGTCCGGGGTGGCGATGGCGACATCGAAGTCGAGGAAGCCACCGTTGACCTTGGCCACGAGGTCGTCAGCGCCGACGATGTCGGCCCCGGCCGCCCGTGCCTCGGCCGCCTGCTCACCGGCCGCGAAGACAGCCACCCGCTCCGTGCGCCCGGTGCCGGCCGGCAGGGAGAGGGTCCCCCGTACGATCTGATCGGCCTTGCGGGGGTCGACGCCGAGTCGCACGGCCAGCTCCACCGTCTCGTCGAAGTGGACGCTGGACAGCCGCTTGACGATGTCGATCGCCTCGGCGACGCTGTGCAGCGCCTCCCGGTCGACCTGCGCCAGTGCTTCGCGATATCTCTTGCCGTGCTGGGCCATGTTCTGTCTCCTGTGGTGCGGTCGCTTAGCCGGCGACCTTGATCCCCATGGAACGCGCGGTTCCGGCGACCTGCTTCTTGGCCGCTTCGAGGTCGGACGTGTTGAGATCCTTCAGCTTCACCTGGGCGATCTCCGCCAGCTGGGCGTCGGTGATGGTCCCCACCTGCTCGCGGCTGGTGGTGGCAGAGCCCTTGGCGACGCCGGCGGCCTGGCGCAGGAGCACCGGCGTGGGCGACGTCTTGAGCACGAAGCTGAACGTGCGGTCTTCGTAGATGGTGATGTCGACCGGGACGACGGTGCCCCGCATGCTCTCGGTCGCTGCGTTGTACTGCTTGCAGAACTCCATCGTCTGGACCCCGTGGGGTCCGAGTGCCGTTCCCACCGGCGGGGCCGGGGTGGCCGATCCGGCCTCGAGCTGGATCTTGACCACGGCGAGGACACGCTTCTTGGGTGCCATCGTCTCTTGTCTCCTTCTTCCTTGTTCGTTCTTTGCGTTCTTCGGCTTGCGACGGGCCCGCTTCGGGGCGCTCTTAGAGCTTGGCCACTTGGCTGAACTCGAGCTCGACCGGGGTCTCCCGCCCGAAGATGTTGACCAGCACCTTCAACTTCAGCTGGTCCTCGTTGATCTCGGCGATCTGGCCCGAGAAGTCCGCGAAGGGCCCTTCCTTGACCCGCACCGTCTCGTCCACCTCGTACTCGAGGCGGGGGCGGCTGCGCTTGGTGGTCGCCTCCACGCCCTCCACCTTGACCTGGAGGATGTTCTCCACTTCGCGGCGCGACAGGGGCGTTGGCTTGGTTCCCGGCCCGACGAACCCGGTCACACCGGGCGTATTGCGGATGGCCCCCCAGGTGTCGTCGTCGAGGTCGCAGCGGACCAGCAGGTAGCCCGGAAACACCTTCTTCTGGACGGTGACCTTCTTGCCGCCCTTGAACTCGACCACGTCCTCCATGGGGATCACCACTTCGAAGACCCGGTCCTCGATGCCCCGCGAGGCCACCACGTTGCCCATGTTGGAGCGCACCTTGTTCTCGTAGCCCGAGTAGGTGTGCACGACGTACCAGCGGCCCGGGCGGTCATAGGGGCTCTCGACGGGGACGATCTCTTCCTCGTCTTCGTCCCCCCATCCCGGCCCTTCGGCGGCGCCGGCCTCGTCCTGCTCGCCGGTGGCGTCGAGCACGAGGTCCGGCTCGGCCGCCGCGGCGACGCTCTCCTCGGCCACGCTTTCAGCACTGCCGTTGGCGCCGTTGGCGCCGGCGATGGCGTCGGTGGCCGCCTCGTCGGTGGCCGCCTCGTCGGTGGCCGCCTCGTCGATGGCAGTCACGGCTGCCTCCTCCTCGTCGGTGCCATGGTCGGTCGTGTCGGTCGTGTCGGTCATGTCGGTCACCGGGCTACTTCGAGAAGAGAAGCGTGATCAGCTTCCCGAAACCGAGGTTCAGCACGAAGATGAGGCCGATCATGATGAACAGGGTGGTGATGACGACGGAGGTGTAGTTGATGAGCTCGGCGCGCGACGGCCAGGCCACCTGGCGCATCTCGTCGCGGATCTCGCGGGTGAATTGCACCGGGGTCGTCCGCTTGCGCCCCGACGGGCCCGGCCTCGGTGCCCGGGCGCCCCGGTTGCCGGCACCCTGGCCGCCAGCGGGCGCGCGACGGGTGGCCGGCGAGCCGTCGGCCTCTATCTGACCCTGGCGCTGCATCATGCGCTTGGTTTCGCGGTTCACGAGTTGTGCCTCACATCGATCTTGGGTGGCTGCGTCTACGGGAGTTCGGGGCAGGGCAGGAGGGACTCGAACCCCCAACCGCCGGTTTTGGAGACCGGTGCTCTTCCAGTTGAGCTACTGCCCTCGGTGGGATGCCATCGGTTCCATCCGGCAAAAGGTTCATCCCCTGACCTGGGGAACAGCCAGCCAGAGTAGCACCGGCTCGCCGGGGAGCCTCAGCGGGTCTCCTTGTGCACGGTGTGCTGGCGGTCCCACCGGCAGAACTTCTTCATCTCGATCCGCTCACGATCGTTGAGCTTGTTCTTGGTGGTGATGTAGTTGCGCCGCTTACATACCTCGCAGGCCAACGTGACCTGCACCCTCTTCTCGTTCTTCGCCATCTGCAATCCTTCCTGTTCGCTGACCCCGGAAGCGCCCCGGGGGCTGGTAGCGGCGGCGGGACTCGAACCCGCGACAACACGATTATGAGCCGTGTGCTCTGACCAACTGAGCTACGCCGCCAAGGGCGAGCCCCCTGTCAGAATCGAACTGACGACACCAGCCTTACCATGGCTGTGCTCTACCGACTGAGCTAAGGGGGCGCCGCGGCCATGGGACCGCGAACCGTCCATGATAGCCAGGGCACGACTGCCGACGCCTATGCCTCCACCCCAGGTGGAAGGTCAACTGTACCATCCGGCGATGCATATCCGATTGGCCGTCCCCGGCGATGCCGAGGCGATCAGGGCGATCTACAACGTGGAGGTCCTCGGAAGCACAAACACGTTCGACATGGTGGCGCGCACCCCACGCGAGCAGGAGGAATGGCTGCGCGAGCACCGCGGCGTCCATCCGGCCATCGTGGCCGTCGAACCGGCCCCTCCCGTCCCGTCGGGATCCCATGCCGGTGGGAACGACGCCGCCATCGAGGTGGTGCTCGGCTTCGGGTCCCTCTCTCCGTTCCGGGAGCGCTCGGGCTACGCCGCCACGGCCGAGAACTCGGTGTACGTCGATCGGGCCCATCGCGGCAAGGGCGTAGGGCGGGCCCTGCTGGCCGAGCTGCTGGGCCTCGCCTCGGCCCACGGGTTCCACTCGGTCATCGCCCGCGTCGCCGGGCACAACGAGACGTCGATCGCCCTGCACCGCGTCGCCGGGTTCGAGCTGGTGGGCGTCGAACGCGAGGTGGGGCGCAAGCACCGCCAGTGGATCGACGTGATTGAGCTCCAGCGTCTCCTCTGAGTGCCCCTCCCGCGGGAGCTACGACTCGAAGACGGGGCTGCGCCCCTGCTGCGGCGGTCGGGCCGACGTGAGCCGGGGTCGCTCCATCCGCCAGGCGTTGGTCCAGCGGCCCAGGGGCATCATGAGCACGCACCACAAAATGACCACGGCCACCACCATGGAGTCGGGGCTGGTGTGCACCAACTGTCCCAGGAGCTGTCCCCCGCCGGTCAGGCCGATGAAGGGCACCACGATGGAGAGCCCCAGAATGAAGGTCCGCAGCCGGCCGGTGGCGACCGGTGCCACCAAGATGATGCCCCAGGTCAGGTACCAGGGCTGCACCACCGGGCCGAGAATGACGAACGCCAGCGCCGTGATGCCCAGTGCGGTCAGCGTGCCCAGTCGGTCCTTGCGTAAGAGGCAGTACGCCGCGATCGCCGAGGCGCCCAGGAGGCCGAGGAGGCGGGTGACCGTCAGTACCCCGCCCAGGCCGACGCCGATGCCGACCACGTGTGCCACCCCGCTGACGAGCAGGCCCACCCCGGTGGCCGGTGCCATCCACGAGCGGACGGTGCCCGGCGTGCCCAGGTTCGCGATCCACCCCCAGCCCAATCCCGAGACCAACGAGAGCACGGCCATCACGGCCAGGGATGTCAGCGCGCCGCGCGCCAGTGGCCGGATGCGCCGGCGCCAGTTCAGGCCGGGGCCGGCCCAGTCCCAGGCCACGTAGACGATCCCGATGGCGGCCGGGACCTTGATGGCGGCCGCCAGCGTGCACAAGACGACGCCCACCACCGGATGTCGGTAGATGGCGGCAGTGACGCCGGCCAACAACAGCCCCAGCATGAGCGCGTCGTTGTGCGCCCCGCCCACCAGCGCCAACAGAGTCAGGGGGTTGAGCAGCGCCAGGACGAAGGCCGCTCCGGGATCGCGCCCGTAGGCCCGGGCCAGCTTGGGGACGCAGTAGGCCATCAGTGCCACCCCGAGCACGCCCTGGAGGCGGAGCAACAGGACCGTGACCAGCGCGTTGTGGCCGCTCAGGGAAGCCGCCGACCCGGCGAGCATCAAGAAGAACGGCCCGTAGGGGGCGGGGGTGTTCATCCAGAGCGGGTCCACCCCGGCGAGGTAAGGACCCGAGCCGATGGTCCCCGGGCCGTAGTTGTAGGGGTTGATGTGGTGGCTCATCATCTCGCCCTGCGCCGCGTAGGAGAACACGTCTCGGCTGAACAACGGGGCCACCACCAAGAGGGGGACGATCCAGACGGCCAGCATGGCGGCCAGGGCGGGGAGGGGCGCGCCCGGCCGGCGCCGCAGCGCCTGCACCAGGCCGAACCAGACCCGGACGAACAGGATCATGCCGCCATAGACGGCGACCACCCCGGGAAGTAGGAGGAACGAGTCGACCGGATTGGTGCTACTCGGCTCGCCGAAGAACCACGTCCCGGCCATCTCGAGCTTGAACGGGGAGCTCGGCAGGGAGGCGCCCACGCAGATGGAGAGGATGGCGAGGAAGCCCAAGAGCGCGGGGCGGCGTAGGAAGGACCAGTCGTCGGGGGCGCTGCNNATCATCAAAAGGCGTTGGAGCGGCGCGTGGGCCCGGTGCCGCAGTGCCGTTGCCGGGGAGCCCGTTGCGTGTTCGTCCACTGGCGTGTCAGTCTCGCTTCTTCGGTGCGGAGCCGGCCCGACCAACCGGAGCAGGAACGGATCACGCCCTCGAGGCATGGTGCCGCAACCAACCTGACACGTCATTGTAATGACATCTCGGCCGCTCGCAAGGGCACCGGCAGGGTGGCGACTTTAGCACCCTGCCCTACGTGGGCCCGGGAGCGCGCTGGCGAACGAGCGAGGGTCAGCGCATTACCCGCAGAGCCGTCTCGGCCCGCCGCGCCACACCGCCGTACCCATTGGCGACTGCTACTGCGCGCGCCGTGTTGAGGAGGTCCCGGGCCCTCTGCGTGTCTCCGGGCGCGCCGCGTTCGGCGAGCATCTTCCCCCACCCCAGGTCGATCTCAGCGGCGAGAAACTTTGCTCCTATGCGCGCGCTCAATGTGGCTGCGTGCGCGAAGTAGGAGGTGGCCTCGTCGTAGCGGCCCAGGACCGTGGCGAGACCGCCGAGGAATCGACTCACCGGACCCTCCGCCGTGGTGGACCCAGTGGTGGACCACTGATCTGACCAAGGTGACAGCAGGTCGAAGATCGGCCCCGCGTACTTCGGGTCGCCACAATGGACGGCGGCTTCGGCGTAGGCGACCATGCCGGTGAGCCACGTGTTGTCCATCGGAAGATCGAAATGTGCAGTCGCGAACTCCTCCAGCAGCTGTCGCGCCTCGTCGGTTCGGTCAGCTTGTGCGTGGGCGACGGCGAGTACTGCGCTATAGACACCGGCGATGTCAGGAGCTTCGACGGCAGCGTCCTCGATGAGCGGGACCAGCCCGCCCAAAGTCCCACGTTGGAGATGCACGCTGACGATTTGGCCACCAAATACGATCATTGCGTCGGGTTCGCCGCCCTCGACGCCCATCTTTAGGGCTTCCGAGGCCAGCTGTTCGGCCCGGTCGGTGTCCCCCGCCAACTGCGCTCGCATGGCGCTGTCGTAGGCGTAGGACCAATTCAACGTCGGCTGGTCGAGCTGCTCAATCGGGACCTTGGCAATCGACATGGCACGGTCCATCTCTTCGATCTCCCCGGCCCGATGGGCTGCCGTTGCGCGTTCCCAGGCGGTGAAGTACAGCAGAACTGGATCACCAACCCGTTGCGCCCGCACCAGGGCTTCTGCCGACCGGTCCAGTGACTGTTCGAGCAAAGGAGGTACCAGGAGCGAGAAATGGATGCCACTGAGAACCCGCACGAGGATGGCCTCGTCGCCACAGGATTGGGCGATGGCGACGGCCTCCTCGGCTAAGGACTGCCGACGCTCCAAAGGACTTCCATAACAGAGCTCCGCACAAAGGGTGGCGAGCACGAGGGCCCGGTCCGGAGAGTCAGCGGAGAGCTGATCGAGGGCCGTCTCCAACATCTCGACCTTCTCGGCGTCGAGGGCCCCCGCAGCACTGAAGAATCCGCGGTTGTTGGCCAACGCCGCGGCAACAAGGCGTTTGGTGTCGTCGAGGTCCGCCGCCCGGCGCGCTGCGTTGAGCAAGGTGCCGCGAAAGGCGGGGTCGCCGGTCTGACGCTGGGCCGTACCGAGACCCACAGCCAAGTCGATACCGAGGATCTGATCGTCGTGGTCGGCCCGGCGGGAGAGGTCGAGGGCTTGGGCGTAGTAGCGGAGGGCGTCGGCGGGGGCGAGCGCAGCCAGCGCGCCATCTCCGGCCTGCCGGGAGTAGTCGATGGCCTTGGCCAGGTCGATGGGTTGGGTGGCGCTGGTCCAGTGCCGGGCCAGTTCGCCCACACGTACCCCTGGGCGACCACCGCATATGTCCTCCAGGGCCTCGGCCACCTGCCGGTGCCCCAGGGCTCGGCGGTTCGGGCCCATATCCTCGTAGAGCGTGTGTTGAATGAGCGCGTGGGCAAAGCTGTAGCGACCCGACACATCGGCCGGCTCACGCACCAGAGCAACGGCGGATGCGGATTCGAGGATGTCCAGCAGGTCGTTCTCAGAAATCGTCGTCGCCTGCGCCAGGAGCTCGAGATCGAAGTCCCGACCGATGACCGACGCCACTGCGAGCACCCGCCCGGCGTCCTTCCCCAGTCGTCCGACCCTGGCACCGATCACCATGCGCACGCTGTTCGGAAGTGCAATCTGCTCCAAGGGATCCTGCGCCACCCAGCGGCCGGTCTCGTCATGGAAGATGGCCCCGGTCTCAGAGAGATGGCGCAATACCTCGCTGACGAAGAACGGGTTTCCGTCCGTCTCCCGATAGATGGCACCGGCCAGCCCCACTGCGTCCTCGTCGAGGGACTGACCGGCTGCCGCCTCCAGCAACGACACCACGCCGCCCTGGTCGAGCCCCGACAACTCGATGCGGGAGATGCCGCTCTGTCGGTGGAGTGCGGCGAGGGTGTCGGTGAGCGGATGGGTCGGGGACAGTTCGCTGTCCCTGTAGGTGCCCAGGAGAAGAAGGCGCATCGGCGCATCGGAGGAAGTCAGGTGGCGCAGCAACAAGAGGCTCCCCGTGTCCGCCCATTGAAGATCGTCGAGCACGAGCACGACCGGCCGTGCGATGCCCACCGTTGACAGCATCCCGACGACAGCGGCGAACAGCAGGAATCGTTCGGTGTCGGAGTCGGTGGCCCTCGACAGTGGGAGATCCGGTATCCGGCTGGCCAGGGACGGAACCAGTCGGCACAGCTCGGAACCGTGGGTCGCGACGTGCGCGACGAGATGCTCCTCGGGGACGTGGGTCACGTAGTGGGTGAGGGCCTCAGCGAAGAGTTGGTAGGGGGTGGCGAGGTCCTCCTCGCAGTGGCCGAACAGCACGCACGCCCCCTGGTCGAAGGCGGACCGTGCCGCCTCGCCCACCAGAGTCGTCTTGCCCAAACCGGCCTCTCCCGAGACGAGCAGGATCTGGCATCCATTGCCCGATGCCATCCGCGCGACAGCATCGGTGATCGCCTTGACCTCGGTCTCCCGGCCGACCACTCCAGCCGGGGGGCGCACCGCCAGTCGACCCGGAAGAGGAATGGTCTCCCCGGCTTCTGCCTCTCCGAGCGGCTCCCAGAGGACCTCGACCGTGGCGACGGGGTTGGGCAGACCGCGCAACTCCAGTGCACCGACGGATGGACACTGATGACGGTTGCGGCGCCCCGCCACGGCCCGCACCACGTCGGCCGCCAGAATTTTTCCGCTCTCGCAGTGCGCGCACAGCCGGGCTGCCTCAACCACGGGATCGCCGAAGTAGTCGTCGTCTTCCCGGCTGACCTCGCCCCCGCTGAGCCCCACCCGCAGACCGACCGCATGCTCGCGCCTCCGGTTGTCCTGGTCGACGCCCTGCTGTACGGCCACCGCGCAGTCGAGGGCGGCCGATGCCGAGGAGAAGACCGCCATCACCCCGTCGCCCAAGTTCTTGACCTCGGTGCCGCCCGCCTCGGTGATGGCCTGGCGAAGGATCGAGAAGTGTCCCCGACGTGCCTCGTCCGCCGCCGATGGCGACAGGCTCTGCGACAATTCGGTGGACCCGACTATGTCGGTGAACAGGATCGTGACGTTCTCGGTGGTCACGGTGCACCCGCCGCCGGCACGATCCAACCGTAGGCGAAACGGGTTCGGTTCGCCCCCCTCACCGACAGCAGTGGGCCGGGGAGGATTCGAACCTCCGTAGGCGTCAACCGACAGGTTTACAGCCTGTTTCCTTTGGCCACTCGGACACCGACCCGCAGCTGGCGAGATTAGCCCCTCCGCAGGGACTGCCGGAACCCGGCCCGGTCGACCAGCGACCGGCCGGTACGCTGCACGCCATGCCCACATTCGACATCGTCTCCGAAGTCGACATGCAAGAAGTCCGCAACGCAGTCGACCAGGCCAACCGCGAAGCCGCCACCCGCTTCGACTTCAAGAACACGGACTCGGCCATCGAACTGGGCGAGAACGAGCTCGTGCTCCGTTCGTCGACCGAGGACCGCCTGCGCGCCCTGCATACGGTCCTCGACGAGAAGCTCGTCAAGCGCCAGGTCTCGCTCAAGGCGTTCGAGGACAACAAGATCGAGGAGGCCCAAAAGGGCACGGCGCGCCAGAAGATCGCCATCCGCGCCGGCATCTCCTCGGATCACGCCAAGCGCCTCAACAAGTTCATCAAGGACCTGGGCCTCAAGGGTGTGTCCTCCCAGACCCAGGGCGACCAGCTGCGCGTGACGGGCAAGAAGCGCGACGACCTCCAAGAGGTGATCGCGGCCTGCAAGGGCGAGGACTTCGGTATTCCCCTGCAATTCAACAACTTCCGGGACTGAGGGCCCGCGGGGACCGGGCCGGGCCGGTCGCCGGTTGGCCCCCCCGCCGGTGCGTGCAGGCCGGAACTCTTAGTGCAGGCCGGAGCTCTCGATCGACTCCTCGACCGTGAGGTGCTCGTCGAACTCCTCGAGCTCCACCCGGAAGACCCGGTTGAAGACGAGCAGCTTGAAGACCCAGAAGATCGCGAAGGAGAAGAAGTTGGCCACCACGACGAGCAGGGTCTGTTCGAAGTGGTGGAACTTGAAGTGCAGCCCGACGCGGCGGGCCAGCGACGCCCCCACGACGGAGAACGCAATGCCCAGGGCGGTCATGACCCAAAAGGGCAGGACCTCTTTCACCAAGTGGGAGCGGCCGCCCTTGCCCCAGGCCCAGCGGCGGTTCAGCCAGTAGGAGGGGAACGAGGCGACGACGTTGCCGAAGATGGTGCTCGGGACCTCGGTCCAGACGTGGCCCACCCCGTAGACCAGCACGATGACGACGGCCGAGACCACCGTCGAGATGACCGAGACCATGGTGTAACGGAAGAGCTTGCGCCCCTCGTGCGTGTGCAGCCACGCGTAGAACGTGCGGATCCCCCTGAGCACCGGGCACACAATAGCCCGGCCCGGCAATTACCTCCCTGGGTGTGCGTTAAGAGCGCCCTGTGCGTATGGCGTTGGCCCGGGCCACCTGGCCGAACCAGTGGGCGCTCGGCTTGGGACGGCGCTCGAAGGTCCCCGGTGCCACGGCACAGATCCCGAACTTCGGCCCGTAGCCCAGGTGCCATTCGAAATTGTCGAGCAGGCTCCACACGAAGTACCCCCGCAGGTCGATGCCCTCGGTGAGGCACCGGTGGGCGCTCTGGAGCGCCTCGGTCAGGAACGAGATCCGCTCGGTGTCGTCCTCGGTGGCGATGCCGTTCTCGGTCACCACCACCGGGCGCCCGCTGACGCCGGCGGACCGGCGCACGCAGTGCTCGACCGCCTGGGGCCAGCGCTCGTCCCCCATCTGGGTCAGCGGCACCGCGGGGTCGTTCTCGGCCAGGCCATCGGGGCCGAAGTGCATGCGCGTGTAGCACTGCACGCCGACGAAGTCGTCGCCCCCCGTGGCCCGCAAGAAGATGTTCTCCATCATCTCCTCGGCCGCGTCGCGCAGCGCCTCGCCGCCTTCTGCGGCCGCGATCTCCGCCATGGAGAGCGTGAGGCCCACCGGGTACTGGCCCGGGCCCGACCGCAGCGCGTCGACGGCCAGGCGGTGGGCCCGCACCATGGCCTCGTTGACGGCGGCGTAGCGGCCGAAATCCTCCTTGACCCCGGGCGGGTACTGGCCCTGGAAGTAGCCCATCACCCCCACCACGTTGGGCTCGTTGATGGTGCACGCCCAGCCGATGAGATCACCCAGGTGGGCGGCGGCCCGGGTCACGAAGCGGGCGAAGCACTCCGGCGCGTCCGGGGCCTCCCACCCGCCACGCGCCGCCAACCACGACGGGGAGGTGAAGTGGTGGAAGGTGACGACAGGGACGATCCCCGCCCCCTGGCAGGCGGCGCAGATGCGCCGGTAGTGGTCCAAAGCGGCCAGCGAGAACTCCCCTTCGGCCGGCTCGATGCGGCTCCACTCGAGGGAGAAGCGGTAGGCGGTGAGACCGAGCTCGGCCACCAGTTCCACGTCCTCACGCCAACGGTGGAACGAATCACAGGCGTCGCCGCTCGAGGCCACCGTGCCCGAGTCGGGATTGTGCTCCCAGGCCCACCAGTCGTTGTTGACATTGCCACCCTCGATCTGGTGCGCAGCCGTGGCCACGCCCCAGGTGAACCCATCGGGGAAGACCAGCCGGCCCGGCTCCTGTTCGTGCCCGTTCGCCATGACGGCGCAGGGTAGTGGCCCCTGGGCCGCGGCGCCCGCCCGCGGGCGCACGGGCACCCTGCGATCATGGGGCCATGGGCGCCTCCCTCGAGTTCCTCGTCACCTTGCTGGACCTTGAGCCGATTGAGGTGAACATCTTCCGGGGGACCCAGCCCGAAAACGAGGACCGCCAACGCGTCTTCGGGGGCCAAGTGGCGGGACAGGCCTTGATCGCCGCGGGGCGCACCGTGGAGCATGGCCGCGTCCACTCGCTGCACTCCTACTTCCTGCGCCCTGGCGACCCCCAGGTCCCCATTCTCTACGAGGTTGACCGCATCCGCGACGGCCGCTCCTTCACCACCCGCCGCGTGGTGGCGATCCAGCACGGCCGGGCCATCTTCAACCTGTCGGCCTCGTTCCACGACCTCGAAGAGGGTGTCCTCGACCACCAGTTCCCCATGCCCGAGGTGCCCGACCCCGAGTCCCTCCCCCCGCTCTTCGAGCGCCTCGAACCGTGGCGCGACGAGATGGTGGAGTGGTTCGAGCGCCCCCACCCCATCGACCAGCGCCACATCGGCGAGCTGCCCTGGCACCGCCAGGGGGCGGGCGAGCCCTACCAGCGCGTCTGGATCCGGGCCGACGGTACGTTGCCCGACGATCCGTTGCTCCACGCCGCCATCGCCACCTACGCCTCGGACATGTCCCTCATCGACACCATCCTGGCGCCGCACGACTTGCGCTGGGATGACGTCGAGTTCATGGGCGCGAGCCTCGATCACTGCATGTGGTTCCACCGGCCGTTCGCCGTGGACGACTGGCTGCTCTACGACATGGATTCACCCGTGGCGGCGGCGGGGCGGGGCCTGGCCCGGGGGTTCTTGTTCGACCGCGCCGGACGGCTGTGCGTGTCCGTGGTCCAGGAGGGCCTGGCCCGGATCCGGGCTAGCGCGCGGTGATGGAGACGTAATCCCTGGGCTCAGACCCGATGTAGAGCTGGCGGGGCCGGGCGATCTTCGAGTCCTGGTCCAGCATCTCCTGCCAGTGCGCCAGCCATCCGACCGTGCGCGGGATGGAGAACAGCACGGTGAACATCTCCAGCGGGAAGCCCATGGCCTGGTAGATCAAGCCCGAGTAGAAGTCGACGTTGGGGTAGAGGTGGCGCGAGGTGAAGTACTCGTCGGCCAGGGCGATCTCCTCGAGCTCGAGGGCGATGTCCAGCAGCGGATTCTTGCCGGTGACCTCGAACACCTCGTAGGCGATGCGCTTGACGATCTTCGCCCGGGGGTCGTAGCTCTTGTAGACCCGGTGGCCGAAACCCTGCAGGCGCTGCCCTTGCCCCGACTTGACCGTGGCGATGAAGTCCGGGACGTTTTCGATGCTGGCGATGTCGGTCAGCATCCGGATGACCGCCTCGTTGGCGCCGCCGTGCCGGGGCCCGTAGAGGGCGGCTGCGGCGGCGGCGGTGGCCGAGTAGGGGTCCGAGTGTGAGGAGCCGACCACCCGCATGGCCGTGGTCGAGCAGTTCTGCTCGTGATCGGCGTGGAGGATGAACAGCACGTCGAGTGCATGCGCCAGCACGGGATTCGCCTCGAAGCGGGGCTCGGCCACCTTCCACAGCATGGAGAGGAAATTCTCGGCGAAGTCGAGCGAGTTGTCGGGGTAGACGAACGGCATGCCCACGCTGAAGCGGTGGGCGGCGGCGGCCAGGGTGGGCATCTTGGCGATCAGCCGGATGACCTGCTTGTTCCGCGACTCGGGGTCGAAAATCTCCTTCGCGTCGAGATAGAAGGTGGAGAGCGCCGCCACGGCGGAGACCAGCATGCCCATTGGGTGGGCGTCGTAGTGGAAGCCGTCCAAGAACCGCTTGCGCACGTTCTCGTGGATGAACGTGTGGCTGGTGATCTCGTTCTTCCAGGCGGCGTACTGCTCGGTGGTGGGCAGCTCGCCGTAGAGAAGGAGATAGGCCACCTCGAGGTAGGTCGACTGCTCGGCCAGTTGCTCAATGGGATAGCCCCGGTAGCGCAAGATCCCCGCGTCGCCGTCCAGGTAGGTGATCGCGCTCTCGCAGGCCGCCGTCGACATGAAGCCGGGGTCGTAGAACCACACCCCGGGGAGGAGCTTGGACCACTCGGTGGCGGAGACCCCCCCGTTCAAGAGCGGGATCTCTATCGACTCGCCGTTTCGATTGTCGATGATCGTGATGCTTTCGGCCACGGGGGCGACCCCTCCAATTCCTGATTGGCTTCGCGTCGATCCTATGGCCGGAATTGGGCTGCGGTCGAGGCGGGGCCCCCGGGAGCCCCCACTACCGGGACGGGGAGCGGGCGAGTCAGGTGCTCGGGTCGATCTGGAGCACCTCGGCGAGGGTCGTACCGCTGAGGGCGCTCTGCCCCGGCGGGGACGCGACGGTGATATTGAGCTGGTAGTTGTGGCCCGGTTTGACGCGGAAGGCGACCGTGGGGAGGGTCAGCGAATCCCCCGCCCCGACGGGGGCGCTCCTTGTGGCGGTCGTGGTCGCGCCCGCGGGTTGGGGCGTGAGGGTGTAGCGGACGGCGACGTGCGGCTCGTCGACCGTGCCCTGGTTGGAGACGACGACGCTGAGGGTCACGGTGGTGGTCGGCGGCACCACCGAGACCCCCGGGGGTGCGGTGGTCGAGGGCACGGCCGGCGGTGAGAGCTCAATGGTGCGCAGGAAGATGCGATGGAAGATGGCGAGGGAACTCGAGGCTGTCACCAGGTCGACCTGCGCCGCCACCGGGCCCAGCTGCCACACGGGGGCGCTGGTGATCCAGCGCGACGCGGGGATCCGGGGGTGCCCCGGCAGGCTGGCCAGGGCCCTGCGCACGGTCGCGTAGCCCCGGTCCGCGCGGGCGAGGAGGGCGCCGGCGCCCGTGATGCGGTCCGTCACCTCGGTCGAGGACAACAAGGTGGGGACCGCCGCCGGCGCGCCCGGGTCGGGCGCCCCCGCCACGGCCAACGGGTGCAGGCCGAGCAACCCGTCGACGGCCGCCCGGAAGTGGCTCACCGCCTCGGCGCGTGCCGCGAAGACGGCGGCGAACTGGCCCTGCACGTCGCCCGGCGAGTCCGGGCCGGCCAGCGCGGCGGCCTGTGCGGCCTGCTGGGCACTCTGCGCGACGTCGGCGTCCAGTGCGCTCTGGAGCGCCGGGCGCTGCTGGTTCTGCATGGTCCGCCAGAGTTGGCGCAGCGAGGACGCCGTGGCATTGGACTCCTCGGCTACCAGCGTCCCTTGCACGGCGAAGGACCGGTTGACGCTGGCATCGTAGGGCCCCGACTGGTGGCCCACGCGGGCGATGCCGCCGACCAGCAGGGCGATCGCCACCGCCGCGATGACCACGACGACGAGCCGGCCCGACCGCGACCGCCGGCGGGATCGGCGGTGGGCGAGGCGCGGCGACATAGCCGCGTCACGCTACTGCCAGGTCAGACCACCAGAAAGGACGCGTCCGAGGACGCGTTGGCCGTCTTGAGCGTGCTGGCACTTGCGCGCCACTGGACAGTGGGGGCGATGGCATCGACGTCGACGCGGTCCTTGTGCCGTTCGACCAGTTCGAGCATCCCGGCGATCACTTCGTCGGTGAGCAGGTGCGGCTCGAGCCCGAGGTCGAGCAGTTTGGTGTTGGCGGCGTGGAAGTAGTGCTCCTCGTGCTCGACCCGGGGGTTGTGCAGGCCCTCGGCGATCTGCACCGGCTTCGACGACACCCGCTTGACCATCTGGGCCATCTCGCGCACGGAAAACGACTCAGTGAACTGGTTGAAGACCCGGAACTCGCCGGGCGCAGCCGGGGTTTCGAGGGCGAGGGTGACGCAGGCCAGGGTGTCGCGGATGTTCAGCATGCCCCGGGTCTGGCCGCCGGCCCCGTAGACGGTCAGGGGGTGCCCCATGACGGCCTGGACGCAAAAGCGGTTGAGCACGGTGCCGAACACGCCGTCGTAGTCGAACCGCGTGGCCAGCACGGGGTCGAGATCGCTCTCGGGGGTCGACTGCCCGTAGACGATCCCCTGGTTCAAATCGGTGGAACGCAGTCCCCACACCCGGCAGGCGAACATGATGTTGGCGCTGTCGTGCACCTTGGAGAGGTGGTAGAAGGAACCGGGCTGCTTGGGGTAGGGCAGAACGTCGGTCCGGCCCTTGTGGGTGATCTCGATGAAGCCCTCTTCGATGTCGATGTCGGGGTAGCCGTACTCGCCCATGGTGCCCAACTTGACCAAATGGATGTCGGGGTTGATCTCGGCGATGGCGTACATCAGATTCAAGGTGCCCACCACGTTGTTGACCTGTGTGTAGACGGCGTGCTCCCGGTCGATCATGGAGTAGGGCGCCGAGCGCTGCTCCCCGAAGTGCACAATGGCGTCGGGCGCGCACTCGGCCACGACGGCGTAGGTGAAGGCGGCGTCGGTGAGGTTGCCGATGCGCACGTCGATCCGGCGTCGGGACACGTCGTCCCAACGGGCGACGCGCTCTTCGAGGGGAGCGATGGGCACCAGGCTGTCGACACCCATTTCGGCGTCGTACTCCCGCCGCACCAGGTTGTCCACCACGGTGACGTGGTGGCCCAGCGCGGAGAGATGGAGGGCGGTCGGCCACCCGAGGTATCCGTCACCACCAAGGACCAGAATCTTCATCGTCATCCTTTTCTCGCACTCAGTACCCGTTTCGCCCCGCTTCCAGCGGTGAAACGCTGGCCCATCATGGGCCGATTCTCTGAGCGCTACCTGTGGAAGCGCCAAAAGAAAGCTGAAGTGGGGCCGAAACCGCTGTGTCAAGCGTGCCGGCAGCCTAAACCGATGTCAGGGGCAGGTGCTGGATCCGCCGCGGGGCGCTCGGAGAAGCGCCGCCATCACCCGGCGCGTGATCAGCGGGCGGCGGCACCCGCCTCGGGCAGCGCGGCCGGCGGGGCGCTCTCCCCGCCGCGATCGGCCACGAGCTCAATCGCCTGGAGCAGGCGTGGCGACGCCTCGACCGGTGGCAGATCGGCGATCTCGTCGGTCTCGATACCGACCACGCCGAGGGAGGGGAAGCGGCGGGCCGAGACCAGCACGCGCGACTCGAGCGACCCCACCGCGTCGTTGTAGGCCGACACGCTGGCGGTCAGGCTCCGCTGCAACTTCTGCATGTGGGTGCTCATGGTGCGCAGGCGCTCGTAGAGCTCGGCCCCCAGCTTTTGGACTTCGCGTGCGTTCTCGGCCAGGGATTCCTGGCGCCAGCCGAAGGCCACGGTGCGCAATAGCGCGATGAGCATGGTCGGGGTCGTGAGCAGGACCCCGTTGGCCATGGCGTGCTCTTGCAGCGTGGGGTCGGCCTCGTAGGCGACCGAGAGCAGCTGATCGCCGGGAATGAAGGCAACCACCTGTTGGGGGGAGCGATCGAACTGCTTCCAGTACTCCTTCTTCGACAGCTGGTCGACGTGGGCGCGCAGTTGCCGGGCATGCGCATTCTGGAAGGCGGTGCGCCCGGCGTCGTCGTCGGCGTCGATCAATTGGAGGAACGCCTCGAGTGGGACCTTGGCGTCCACCACGATTTCGCCTCCGCCCGGCACGTGGACGATCATGTCGGGCCGCAACCGGCCGTCCTCGGTATTCGTCGAGACCTGCTCCTCGAAGTCGCAGTGCGGCAGCATCCCGGCCATCTCGACGACCCGACGCAATTGGATCTCCCCCCAGCGGCCCCGCGTCTGGGGCGAGCGCAGCGCGGTGACGAGATTGCGGGTCTCCTTCTGCAGCTGTTCGTTGCCCAGGTGCAACTGCGCCACCTTCTCGCTCAGGCCCTCGTAGGCGCCCTGGCGCTCCACCTCGATCTTCTGGAGGCCCTGCTCGTAGCGGGCCAACGTCTCGCTCAGCGGCAAAAGCAGCTGGGCGATGGCCTGGTGGCGCTGCTGCAGGTCCCCCTGCGCCGCGGTGTGCGCTTGGCTCAGCTTGGTCTCGGCCAGGGCGAGGAACTGCTCGTTGTTCTTCTGCAGGGCCACGGCGGAGAGCTCGGCGAACGCGCCCGTCAGCCGCTGGCGCTCTTCGGCGGTATGGGCCCGCATCTCCTCCTCTGACTTCTTGAGCAGCGCGAGCTCCGAGGCCAGGACGGCGCGGCCGGTCTCGGCGGCCGACGCCGCCGCGGTGGCTACGCCCAATTGCGTCGTCAGCGCCGACGCGGCGGCCTGGGTGTCGGCCAACCGCGCCTCGGCCGTCTGTGCCGCTGTGTGCACGCCGGCAGTGCGCAATTGGTGCCACACCAGGCCCAATGCCACACCAACCGCCAGACCGATGACCACGCCGAGGACCATGGGGCCACAGTAACGAAGGGGTGTATCACCAACGTGGTTCTTCGCACGCGGGCGTCAAATCTCAGCCCCGGCGGCCCGGTAACGTGACCCGGATGGCATTTCGCATCGGTGGCAACGTCCGCCGGGTCAGGGGCGGCGATGAGGGGGAGAACGCACCTGCCGTTGCGGGCCCTCTGGTGATGGAGCAGCCGCTGTGGCCGACCTTCCCCGTCCCCCACGAGGTGGACCGGTTGTTCGCGCAGGTCTTCGCCTTGGTCGGCGAAGGGATCGCCGGGGCCACCCATGCCCTTTTGGCCGGCGACCGGGAAGCGGCCAAGGTGCTGGTGCAGCGCGACGACGTGATCGATCAGATCATCCGGGAGATCTCCCACACTGTCCAGCTGCAACTGGTGCACGGCGAGACCACGCCCGATGAGCGACGCGAGATGGTGGCGATCTTGCGCATGCTGCCCGACATGGAGCGCAACGGCGACCTGGCCGAGCACATCGCCCGGCGCGCCGCCCGCGGCCTCGGCGCCGAGATGTCGGCCCGCAGTCGCGGTCTGGTCGAGCGGATGGGAGAGGTGGCGACCACCATCTGGCGCAGCACGGGTGACGCGTTCGCTGAGCGTTCCGCCGCCGCGGCCACGGCGATCGACGACCTCGACGACGAGCTCGACGACCTCCACGTCACCTTGACCGCCGAGGTGGTCTCGGGGACGATGCCGCTGCCCGTGGCCATCGAATTGGCCATGGTGGCCCGCTTCTACGAGCGCTTCGGCGACCACGCCGTCAATCTGGCCCGGCGCCTTTCCTCTCTGGTGGCCGGTGGGCCCGAGCCCGGGTCCTCGGGGCCCGACTGACGCCGAGCGCGCTCAAAGGCGGCCGGCCGCCACCAATTCCTCGGCGATCTGCACCACGTTGAGGGCCGCCCCTTTGCGCAGGTTGTCGCCGGCCACGAAGAAGGCCAGCGCGTGGGGCGCCCCCTGGGCCCGGCGCAGCCGCCCGACGAACGTGACGTCGCCGCCGGCCGCCATGAGCGGCGTGGGGATGTCGGCCAGCGCGACCCCGGGGGCGGCCCGGAGCACCTCGGTGGCCCGCTCCACCGACAGGTCGCGGCTGAACTCGGCCACCACGGCGGCCGAGTGCCCGGTGAAGACCGGCACCCGCACGCAGGTGCAGGTCACCGCTAGGTCGGGAAGGCCCAGGATCTTGCGGCTCTCGTTGCGGTACTTCTGCTCCTCGTCGGTCTCGAGGGAGCCGTCGTCGACGATGGAGAACTGGAGCGGGATCACGTTGTAGGCGATCGGCACCGGGTAGACGGACAGCGGCGGGAAGTCCACCGCACTCCCGTCGAAGGTCAGTTCCGGCGCCCGGTCGGCCGTCTTGGCCAGCTGCTCGGCCAACTCGCGCACAGCCTCGACGCCGCCGCCGGAGACGGCTTGATACGAGGCGACGGTGAGGCGGGTGAGCCCCGCGGCGTCGTGCAGGGGCTTGAACACCGGGATGGCGACCATGGCGGTGCAGTTGGGATTGGCCACGATTCCCTTGGGGATCGAGGCCAGCGCGGACGCGTTCGCCTCGGGGACCACTAACGGGACGTCGGGGTCCATGCGCCAGGCCGACGAGTTGTCGATGACGAGCGCACCGGCCTCGGCCAGCCGGGGCGAAAGCACGCGCGACACCGAGGCGGGGGCGGAGCACAGGGCCACGTCGATGCCCGAGAGGTCCGCCGCGAAGGCGTCCTCGACCACGATGTCGCGGCCGTCCCAGGGCAGGGTGGTCCCGGCGGAGCGGCCCGAGGCCAGGTAGCGCATCTCGTCGACGGGGAAGGCCCGCTCGGCCAGGATCGACCGCAGGACCACGCCCACCTGCCCGGTGGCTCCGACGATGGCGACGCGCATGCCTTCAGTTTACGAGACGTCGGGTGGCGCCTCAGACCTCGAGGGTGCGCCTGCCCTCCAGGGCCCGGCCGAGCGTGAGCTCGTCGGCGTACTCGAGGTCGCCACCCACCGGCAGCCCGCTGGCCAAGCGTGACACCACGACGCCGAGCGGCGTCAGCAGGCGGGCCACGTACATGGCCGTCGCCTCCCCCTCGAGATTGGGGTTGGTGCACACGATGACCTCTTTGATCTTCCCCTCGTCAATCCGGGACAACAGCTCGCGCACCTTGAGCTGCTCGGGACCGATCCCTTCGAGGGGATTCAGCGCCCCGCCGAGGACGTGGTAGCGACCGCTGAAGCGCCCGGTGCGCTCGACCGCCACGATGTCGCGCGGGTCCTCGACCACGCAGAGCACGGCCTCCTCGCGCCGGTCGTCACTGCACACCGCGCAGAGCGCTCCGCCCTCGGCCACGTTGAAGCAGCAATCGCACAGCGTGGTCCGCTCCTTCACGGCCACGATCGCATCGGACAGGCGAGCGGCGTCCTCCGCGGGCACCTTCAAGATGTGGAAGGCGATGCGCTGCGCCGACTTCGGCCCGATCCCGGGTAGGCGTCCCAGCTCGTCGATGAGGGCGCGCAACGGGCCGGTGAACATTACTCAGCCACCTCGCTGGTACCCGGGAAGGTCTCGCGGAGGCGGGCCTCGGCCTCCGATGCATGATCGGTCTCCTCGGCCGTCCCGGCGATGAGGTCGCGGGGATCCTCCTCGGCCGCGTCGTCCTCCTCGTCATCACGCGCCCGCGCGGGCGCGGCCGCGGCCGTCGGCTCGCCGGCGTGCGGCGTGGCCCCTCCCCCGCCGTCGTCGACCACCAGAACTAAGCTGACCGGCGCGCCGAAGTGCGCTGTCAGTGCCGCTTCGACCTGGGGCGCCACCTCGCGACAGCGGTCCCGGTGCGCGGCGGTGGGGAGGGCGAACTGCGCGCCGCTCTCGTCGGCCGCCACGAAACGGCCCGCGCTGAACAATGCCTTGGCCCGGGCCGGGAGGCTGCGCAGCACCCCGTCCCCCCAGGCCTGGGTGAGGCCGTCCCGATCGATGACAGGGTTGGCCCCGGGACCGCCCGG